>CAJOPB010000027.1 GCA_905236305.1 uncultured Oscillospiraceae bacterium
GGCAGGCGGAAGACCTGGTCGAGCTGGTGGCGCAGCAGGCGCACGTCCTTGGTGGCGACGGTGGGCCAGGTGCTCGCCATGGTGGTCACGTTGTAGAGCAGGTGGCACTCGGGCTTTTCCACCGTGCCAAAGTAGGGCACCACCTTGCTCGGCTCCATGACCACTTCGCCCAGCAGCAGCGTGCCGGGGCAGACGATCTCGCAAACCATGCGCATCATGCGCACCAGGGTGTGGACCTGGGGCAGATTGCGGCAGTTGGTGCCCAGCGTTTTCCAGATGTAGGGAACGGCGTCCAGCCGGATGATATCCACGCCCTGGTTGCAGAGGAAGAGCATGTTCTCGGTCATGTCGTTGAAGACGGCGGGGTTCGCGTAGTTGAGGTCCCACTGATAGGGGTAGAAGGTGGTCATGACGACCTTGTTGGCCTCCGGGCACCAGCTGAAGTTGCCGGGCGCCGTGGTGGGGAAGACCTGGGGTACGGTCTTCTCAAACTCGCGGGGGATATCCCAGTTGTCATAGAAGAAGTAGCGCTCCTGAAATTCGACCTCGCCGGCACGTGCGCGTCTGGCCCACTCGTGGTCCTCGCTTGTGTGGTTCATGACAAAGTCGAGGCAGACCGAGATGCCGCGGTGGTGGCAGTCGACGCTGAGGGCCGCAAGATCCTCCATCGTGCCGAGCGCGGGCTGCACCTTCCGGAAGTTGGAAACTGCGTAGCCGCCGTCACTGCGGCCGACGGGGCTCTCCAGCAGCGGCATCAGATGCAGATAGTTGACGCCGCACTCCTCAATGTAGTCCAGCTTCTCGCGCACACCCTGCAGCGTGCCGGCAAAGCAGTCCACGTACATGAGCATGCCGACCAGATCCCCGCCTTTGTACCAGTTCGGGTCCTCCAGTCTGCTGCGGTCCAGCTCATGCAGCCCTTCGCGGCGGTTGTCATACATGCGCTTGAGCATTTCCACAAAATACTCCCAAGCGTGCTCATCGCCATTGTAGAGCTCCATATAGAGCCAGCGCAGCTCTTCCTCGTGCTGTTCAAAGCGGGTGCGAAATTCCTGTGCCCATCCCTGTTTGTCCATAGTCGATCCTCCGATTATGACAGTTTTTTTCGGTTAAGGTGTATCCTGTGTATCCTATTGTATCTTGTCTTGCCGACGCTGTCAACGATTATCCCGCGTCCTTTCCCGGGAAATAAACCGGGACAGGGGCAGAAATGAAATTGATACGAAAAACTGAACAATTATTGATTAAAATATTTGTTTTACTGGCAATAGCAACAGAAAACATGTATCAATTTCGGCGAAATCCCATGTTGTAGGAGAGCCGCGGCGCATGATATGATACAAAAGGAGAGAATAACTATCCCCACTGCCGGGGATGACGGTAAACTGGGCATAAGGGGGGGGAGGATGCGGATTCAAAGCCCGGACCAACAGGCAGAACGACAGGAGCAGGCAGCCGCAGCACGCCGGGGAGGGACCAATATGGAACGACAGGCAGTCATCGAAAACATCAGCCGCGAGATCCAGACGCTTGCCCGGCTCCACATTCAGCATGGACTGCATCGTACAAAGGGGTTTGCTGCTCAGAAAAGCAGCATCGAGAGGCTGATCCGGGACAATGACGTCAATCTGAAAAAGGAGCTGGACCCGCTCATGCGCCAACTCTATTACCGCTATTTCGAATAACATATGCAAAAAGCAGACAGCCGAAGCCGTCTGCTTTTTGCATATATAGGCAAGTTACGGAGCTTACCAGAGATCGACGTCGCCGGTCTCCTCACCGCGTACCCAGTATGCCTTGTTCTGATCTACTCTGACATAGACCTTTTCGGCGTCACCGACCTTGGCCATGATCTCGGCAAAGGAGATCTCGCCGCCGAGCGGGGACTGGACGATAACTTCGACAGCCTTCTTGGCCGGAGCCTTTCTGGCGGCGGGCTTCTTCGCGGGAGCCTCAGCCTTCTTCGCGGCGGTCGCTTCGCTTGCTTTTCTGGGTGCCATATTTATTTCCTCCTCTTAGTCTTTTGGGATTACACCGGAGTATAGCACGGCTACTTAAAAAAGTAAATGCTTTTTGACATTTTTTCTGACTTTTCCGATAGTATAGCCCGTTTCGCCCGGATCAATCCGCTCCCCGGGGACGGAAAACACACTTTTATGCGGGATAACCCTCCGCTGTCTGTTCACCGCGGGGCGAGCGGAAAAAGGAGGCGGGCGCAGAAAAACCTGCCGCAAAAGATAAAAATGACTGAAAAGACTTTCCTTTTTTCTGAAAACATGTTAAAATCCTTACTCCCCATGCGCTGTTTAATGCGCCACAAGGCATGAGAGCTCATCCGCATGGGGTTTGCGCATGTGAGTCGCTTACCCGGTAAGGGGACGGGAATCACGCGCTTTCATCAGTTTTTCACCTGAAGGGGGATTCGCTTTGCTGAGAAGAAAGGGAAGACAAAAAGCAAAAGGCGTACTGACGGCGCTTCTTTTCGGACTGCTGCTGTCCGACGCGGCCGCGCCGGCCTTTGCGCACGAGGACGCGGCGCCGCCCGGAGGGGAGATCGTGATCTCCGAGCTGATGGCGAGCAACAAGGCGACGCTGGACGACGGTTCCGGCCTCTTTCCGGACTGGTTCGAGCTGCACAACACCGGCAAAGAGAGCGTTGACCTGACCGGCTGGACCCTGAGCGACCGGGAAAAGAAAAGCAAGGCCGTGTTCCCGGAGCTGAGTATCGGGCCGGACGAGTACCTGCTGGTCTGGGCCGCAAAGGATCACAGCCCGGAGCCGGGGCGGCTGCTCGCGCCCTTTGGCCTGTCGGAGGGGGAGACAATATATCTCCGCGCGCCGGATGGGGAACTGAAGGCA
>CAJOPB010000028.1 GCA_905236305.1 uncultured Oscillospiraceae bacterium
CCCCGCCGCCGCTGTTGCCGGTCACCTCGGGCCGGTTCGCCGCCGCGCCGTAGCTCCAGTCGGAGAGGCTGACGGCCGCTGTCAGCGCCGCCCGGGTGATGGTGAAGTGCAGGGTCCTTTCGGCCTCGCCGCCGTCGGCCCAGCTGTAGTTTGCCGCGTCTCTCAGCGTCAGCACCACGGGATATGTGCCGGCATCCACGCCGCCGGCGTTGGCGGTTACGGTGTAATCGCCGCTTGCGGCCACGTCCGCCGTCTGCAGTGCGCCGCTGTAGGTCTTATCCGCGAGAGTGGGAGCCGCAACGGCGGCTTTGTCCACGGTCAGGCGCAGCGTGCGGACCACCGCATGGGTCTCCGGGCTGTAGCCCGGAATGCCGCTCCAGTCGTAGTTGCTGTCGTCCACGTCGACGGAAGCCGCATAGCCGCTGTTGTCCGCCGCGGGTACCGTGGCCGGCGCCGTCCAGTTCCAGCCGCCCGTCAGGGCGATGTCGCCGAGGGTCCGCGCCGGGTCGTAGGTCACGGCGTCGGGCTCGGGGACGCTGAGGCTCGACGCATCCGCCGCGGCTCTGGTGACGGTCTGGAAGCCGTCAATCACCGTAAAGGTCACGTCGTAGTTGCTGTTTTCGTTGGCAAACTGCGCCGCCGTCAGGCCCATGTACTTCGTACCCGCCGCCGTCTGTGCCGCGCTTGCGGCGCCGCTGAACGCGATGTCCGTCAGCGGATAGTCGCTGTCCGTCGTGGGTATGTAGCCTGTGACGCTGTGCTCCGTGCCGTCATATTCTACCGTGCTGCTGCTGCCGGTGATGGTCACGTCCGCCGCCTTTTTGCGGATGGTGACATTCACAGGCCCCGCGGCCTCGGTGTCCGCATAGCCGCTGCTGCCGACTGCCTTGTAATATACGGCATAGTCGCCGGCATCACTGGCAGTGGGAATGCTGTCGGTCCACGCGCCGTCTGTGCCGACGCGGTAGTACATCGTGCCGTTTTCGGCCGTGGCCGCAGTCACCAGAGACTGCGCAAGGCCGTTATAAGTCAGCGTCTCCGCCTCCGGCGCGACGGATACGGCTGCGCTGCCCTGGCGAATCCGCCATGTCAGCGTGATGCTGCCGCTGTAGTTGCCGTTCTCCGCCGCTTTGACGGTGACGGTATAGCTGTTCACCGCGGTTGCGCTTTGGGTGCCCTCCACCGTGTATTCCCCGGGCTCCAGCTCCAGCGTCCCTGCCCTGACAGAGCTGACGCTGACGGTCTTTTCGCCCCCGTCATAGGTGAAGTCGGTCCGCGCCAGCGCGGCCTCCGTAATCGCGGCGGGACGGATGGTCAGGGTGCCGACCAGCGTCTCGGCCTTCGCGGCATATCCTGCCGTCTCCTCCGCACTCGCGTAGACCTCGTAGGTCCCGGCGCTGTACGGACTTGCGGGGCTGCCGTTTCGCATGTATTTTACGTTCGGCGATACGCCGCTGCTGCTGGTGACGGTGGCGGTTTTGAGGCCGCTGTCATAGGTAAACTCCCTGGGCGTATAGGTGAACACCGGCTCGGGCTTGGGCGTCCACACCGCGGTCAGCTCCAGCGCGCGCGTGACGGGCGCGCTGAAATTGTAGGCCGTGCCATCCAACTGCCATTCCGTGAAAAGGTATCCGGCTTTTGTCGGGTTCTCCGGCCGGCTCACTGTTCCGCCGTTGGCAACGCTCTGCGCCGTCACTGCCGTGCCGCCGTCGGAGTTGAAGGTCACGGTAAACGTATCGGGTGCATAGCTCGCCCGGACCGTCACGTCCTCCGTCACGGTCTCCGGCGCGCCGGTCCAGCTGCTGAGTATTCCGCCGCTCACGGCCGGCTTTGTCACGCCGCTCCACGCGGTGCCGTACAGCACCTTCTGGGTGCCGAGGGTGGTCCCGTCCGCATCCTGGAAGGTCACTGTGTAGAGGGCGTCCACCGCAAATTCGCTGAAATGTGTCGCGTCCAGCTCCACATAGCGGTTTGACGAATCCGTCTGCACGCTGTAATCTCTGGCTGCGTCCGTGCCGTGGGTCACCCGCGCGGTATCGGAGCCGAAGTTTGCGGGGATGGGCAGGCGGAAGGTAACTGTGCCGTTCACGTAGCTGTTGTCCAGCGGCACCGCGGCCGGTGTACCGTCGTCTACGGTCACCTCCACCCAGGGCTGAACTTCATAGACCACCCGGGAGGCAACCACGCTGCTGCTGCTGTTGGAGGTCAGCTGATAGCTTTGCAGCGTCGAGCGCAGATACACCGCGCCCCGTGCGGTCTGATCTTCTTCCGCAGCGGTGAACTGGCTGCTCACCTTCTCCTGCAAAATCTTATCGCGATTGAACCCGTTGAGGGTAATTGTGCTTCCTGTCTGCGCCGCAGCAGTCACCTGCCCCTGCGCCGCCTCCACGCTGAGCCCGCTTGCCACATGCGTCGTGTCCGCCGCGGCGCTCTCCGTGATTCCGCTGCGGGTTGCGGCTGCAAGGGCTGCGGTTTTGGTGTACGTCTGAGCTGTCTGACCGTTTTCATACGTCAACGCAGCCGACGTTACCGCGGTCACGCCTGTCACTGCGCTGCCGTCCGTCTGCTCCGTGGTGCTCGTGGTCTTCGTAAGGGTCTTTCTGGTGCTGTAGGAGCTCCCGTTGAATACCACGCTTGCCGTGTAGACGGTATTCCCGCCTTCTTCGCCGGACGTAACCGTCGCGTCCAGAGTTTGGGTATGGCCGGCGTCACGGATGCAGGTGAAGGTGGCAGTGGCGCTCTCCGTACCGGTCCAGCGCCAGGTCAGGCCCCAGCTGTGGCCCAGCGCTTCGGAGGATACGGTTTTGGTCTCCGCATAGCTGCTGCCGTTGAACGTCACCCGTGCCTGATAGGTGATCTCGCCCGCGTCCTCGCAGGTCGCGGTGTTGTTCACCACGCTTACATCAGCCTCGACCGTCTCCGTATGCCCCGGCTCCGTTTCGTCGCAGCCGGTACAGGTGAAGGTGGCCTCGGCGCGCTTGCCGTCGCTTGCCCAGGACCAGGTCGGTGCTCCGTAGCTGTGCGTGTGGCTCTGGGCCGGCTCCGTCACGGTTACGGTGCAGGAATCGGTAAAGCTGCCGTCCTCTGTGGTGACGGTGACGGTGGCCGTACCGGCCTTTACCGCGGTGACTTTTCCGTAGGCATCCACGGTGACGGCCCCCTCAGGCTCCGCGCTTGTAACGCTCCAATGGACTGCCTTGTTATTGGCACTCTCCGGGAGAACCGTTGCGGTCAGGGTCGCCTCTCCGCCCTCCTCCAGCTCCAGCGTCTTCGGAGCCAGCGTCACACCGGTGACAGAAACAGGGGGCGGCGCGTCGGTCCCGATCACGACTTCGCCTGTGAAGGGCCCGTCTAAGTCCACGGAGTTGGCGTAGGGATCTGTCGGACTGACGGTCGCGGGGGCGACGGTAAAGGAATATGTTTTCTCCACAGCATCGCTCCTGCTCTCAAACACCAGCGAGGCAAAGGGCTGGCCTGCCAGCACTGTGGCAGCGCCTGTGGAGATTGCGATGAGCGTGACCTTTCCGGTCTGGTTGCCCTCCGCATCCAGTGCGACTGCCGGCGCCGGGAAGAACTTGAAGCCGCTTGCCGGCTGGATGCCGTAGGAAACCACCTGATTCGGCGCTTCTCCCTCCGTCACGGACTTGAGGACAAAGGCTGCGGTGTCATACGTCAGCTCGACGCGGGCGCTGCGGTAAGCGCCTCCGGCGGCCTTCAACTCCACCGTGACCTCGTCTCCCGGTTGGATCTCTGCTTTGCCCGGTACCACGGCTATGGAATATTCCGTATCCGCGAGCACCTGAAACGCGCACAGGCTGAGGCACATGCAGAAAGCAAGAAGCAAAGATATGCCTTGTTTCAGTTTTTTCATAGTGATCACCTCATGCCGTGCCGCATAAGCACGGCACGTCTCCTTGCTTTTCATTTTCGTGGGCGCCGCAGGGATATGCGGCGTCTCCTTGAATTTGCGGAGGCAAGGAACTCCGGCGGCCGGACTGGCTCGTAACATCGCCGTTTCTCCTTCGCCCGAAGCCCGGCAAAGCGGGCTCGCGGTGAGGGTGTGGAGCAATCGTGTGCAAAGGGCGCTTGCGCGCAGCGCTGCGTCTGATGCACGGGTCCTGCTCCGGCGAGGACAGGGCCTCCTGAGCTTTGCGAAGTGCGGTTTCCCACACCGTGCTAAAGCAGATACTGTATCTCCGGCAGCCGGACGAGCCTGGCCTCCGCGTAATCAAACGCATAGGCTTTAGCCTCCTTTGGGGATGGTTTCCCATGCCCCGGCTTTGCGGCCCCACCTTTCGATGGGTGTGCTAAATGGGATAACAACATATCTGGCGGGCGGACTGCCTCGCCGTGCTGCCGGCATTGCCTTGCCTGCGCCCAAGCAGATGGGCGGCAGGCCGCTGCGCCGGCCGGCAGGGGCTCCGGACCTTTGCGGCCCACGGTTTCCCGCGGTGTGCGAATCCAAATACATATCATATATTATATAGTATCTCGCGCGCGTCCGTCCCTGCCCTTCCATCAACGTCATCGGCTTGCGCAAGCGATTACGACGACATATTTCCGGACAGCTTCGTCGGCAGACGCCTTCCTTCGGCATCACCTGTCCCTTTCTTCCGCAGCGTTTTCCCGGACCATTTCCCTCCAGAACGGAAAAACGCAGATGTAAGCGCACTTTGGGAACCGTATCCCTCAAAAGGATAAAACTTCCCATATGCATTATACCATCACCACGGTGGAAAAGCAAGGATTATTCACCCAATTTTTTGTGATAAAAAACCGAATTTTCCGTGACAGCTTGTACGCCGGAAAACGCCGTTCAGTACAGCGCTTCGTTATACTGAAAAAACGCGGCGTGCTCCGAAAAATTTGATTTTCGGAACACGCCAAAATCGTATTGCGGGTTGTCCGGACCGGGACTCATGAGATCAGCAGCACCACAAACAGATAGAGCAGCAGCGCACAAAAGCCGGCGCCAAAGAGCAGCATACCGAAGGACAGGCTGCCGGTCACATTTTTCAATACCTCGGGCGCTCTGGCGTTGAGCGGGTCCGGAGTTTCCCGCGCAGCCGGACGCCGGACAGGGCGCAGCACGCTGACGCGCAGCAGCCTGATAAACCAGGTGGGCAGCATGGAGATCAGCCGGCAGAGCAGCGCCAGCACAAATACCCCTGCCCGCAGCACCGGCCGGTACAGGCTGTCCTCCAGGTCCAGCCAGGCCGGCCAAAGGCTGACATAGCGGCCCTCACGGAAAAAGATCGTGCGTATTACGCCGATATAAACCGCCGCGCCGATGCCCAGAGAGATCAGCGCCCCCCGCAGGTTTGTCCAGGAAAACCACACGACGGCATGGGCAGGCGCGGAGCCGTGCAGAAAGCTCTGTCCCAGCCGGGCAGCAGGTCCCATCCAGGTGTCGGGGAAAAAGCCCAGCAGGGGCAGAAGCACCGCAGCCCCCCCAAGGGCAAACACGCTGGCCGGGCGCATATATTTTCGGTTCATTGCGTCCATGCGCTTTTGCTCTGTCGGGTGCTTTTCCACAAACACTGCCACCAGCAGCTTGGTCATATAGGCCGCCGTCAGACCGCCGCTGAAAAGGAAAATCCACTCCAGCGCGTGAAACGCCCCCGCGGGCCTGCCCGTCTCCTCCAGCAGCGCAATGTATTCCACAATGCTCTCATGCAGCAGCGTCTTGCTGACATAGCCGTTCCAAAAGGGCATTCCGATAATGCCCAGATAGCCCATCAGAAAAACGAACAGCAGCATCGGCTTCCCCCGGCCAAAGCCGCGGATGTCATTCAGATCCAGCTTGTGAAGATTTTGGTAAACCACGCCTGCCGCCATAAACAGCGCCAGCTTGATCAGGGAATGGTTCACCATGTGGAGCTCCGTGCCCCACACCGCCAGGGCATTTTCCTCACCCAGCAGTCCCTGCATCCCCACTCCCACCAAAATAAAACCGATCTGAGACATGGAGGAGCAGGCCAGCGTCCGTTTCAGGTCGATGGAGAATACGGCGATTACCGCCCCCAGAAGCATCGTGACAGTGCCGAAGGCCAGGATTGCCGTTCCCCAGGCGGGATCGTGCAAAAACAGATTGCAGCTCACCACCAAAACGCCGAAAACCCCTGCCTTGGTCAGAATACCGGAGAGCAGTGCGCTGGCGGGCGCGGGCGCCACAGGGTGGGCCTTGGGCAGCCAGATGTGCAGCGGATACATACCCGCCTTTGCCGCAAAGCCGAAAAGCAGCATACTCCCCGCAAGATAGAGCCCCCGCCGGTCCGTCACCTGGCGGCAGGCGGGAAGCAAAAGCTCCATATCCAGTGTTCCGGTCAGATGCTCCAGCAAAAACATGCCGCCCAGCAGCACCATGCCCCCCAGCAGCGCCACGGCCAGATAGGTCTGCCCTGCCCGCATGGCCCCCGGCTTTTCGTCGTGAATCACCATTACATAGGAGGTGAGGGACATGATCTCAAAGAACAGGAAGGTGGTAAACAGATCCGCTGAGAGAAACACGCCCACTGTCGCCCCGCAGGTCAGGAGGGTAAACAGATAATAGCGGTTTCGGTTGCGGTAGTGGCTGAGATAGTCCCGGGAATAGATGGTGGTCATCATCCACATAAACGCCGCGATGCACCCGTAGAGCGCCCGGAAGCCGTCCAGCCGGAAATGAAGGCCCCGCTCAATCAGATAGGCGACATGCAGCGTATATTCCGCTCCGCGCACCACGCCCAGCAGCAATCCTGCGAGCAGCGCAAGCTCTGTCACCCCGACGGCATCGGCAAAATAATCCCGTGCGGTCTTGCTCCTTCGGCCGATGCAATATCCGATCAGCGCCCCGCACATGGGCCAGAGGACAGCGATGAGCAGCAGAACATTCCCCTCAAACATGACGATTCTCCCTTCTGAGCCTCGCTCATCCTCAAAAAACGCCGGCTGCGATCTCCCCGAGGGAGGCGATCAAAGGCCCGGAAAAGCTGCCCAGCAAAATCATTGCGGCACACAGGATAAAATACGGGAGCTTCATCCGCCAACCGGGGTCGCGGACCCCCGTCAGCGCTGCTGCGGGACAGTCCTTCTCCGGGAAAAACGCCCGCAGCACCACTGTGATGAGGTAGGCGCCGGTCAGCACCGCAGAGATTACCAGCGCCACGGCCCCCGCCAATGCAGGGATACTGTCCAGGCGGAACGCGGCGGCGAGCAGGTACAGCTTGCTCAAAAATCCGGGCAGCAGCGGAATCCCGGTCAGTCCCATTGAACCGATGGTAAAGGCCGCAAAGGTCACGGGCATCCGCCGTCCAAAGCCCTCCAGCTGATCCACATATTCCCGCCCCGTCTTGCAGATCACCGTACCGGCACAGAAGAAAAGCGTGATCTTCATAATTCCGTGAAAGAGCATGTGGCAAAGGGCCGCGGTCAGGCCGGGTACGGTCAGCATCGTCATGCCGAAAAGGATATAGGAGAGGTTGCTCACCGTGGAATAGGCCAGCCGGCGCTTGATATGCTGCTCCCGCAATGCCATGGAGCTTCCGAAAAGAATGGTGCAGACCGTGAGAACCATGGCGGCATTCTGCGCCCAGGAGCCGCTGAGAAACGCAGGTCCGAAGGCAAAAAAGGTGCTCCGGATTGAGGCGAAAACACCTGCCTTGACCACCGCCACCGCGTGCAGCAGGGCAGTGACCGGCGTCGGCGCCACACCTGCGGTGGGCAGCCAGCCGTGCAGCGGGCAGACCGCCGCCTTGACGCCAAAGCCCAGGAAGGTGAAAAACCAGCCCAGCAGCAGCAGTCCTCTGTCCGGACTATAAGGGGCAAGGTGTCCGCCGTAGACAAATTCCAGCGCTCCCCCACCATAGCGATACAGCAGCAAAATGCCCACCAGCGCCACCGTCGCCCCGGCAAAGGAATAGATCATATACTTTCTTCCTGCAAACACCGCCCTGCGGTCCATCTCATGGGCCACCAGCGGGATGGTAGCCAGCGTCAGAAGCTCGTAGAAGAAATACAGTGTGATCAGATTTGCACTGGCGGCAATGCCCACGCAGACGCCATAGGATACCGTATACAGCGCGAAAAAGCGCTGCTGGCCATGCTCATGCTCCATATATTCAAAGGCATACAGCGTCGCAAGCGGCCAGAGAAAGGCCAAAAGTCCGCAGAATACACAGGACAAGCCGTCTATGCGCAGCGCCAGCGCAAACTCCTTTGTCAGCTGAAGCAGCGTGAGGGTTCCGGCGGGCCGCTGCCAGATCAGCACTGCCAGCAGCAGCGAGTTGACGCACACAGACAGCAGAAACCAAAGGTTGCGGCCGCGCACGGTTCGAAAGGGTATGGCCAGGCCGGCAAGGCCGGCGATCACCGTCAAAAACACGCAGACCACGATCCACACTGTGCTCATACCCCACCTCCGCTTCCAAAGACCGACGAAACAATGCCGCGCAGCATTCCCGTCAGCGGTCCCGGCGCAACGGTAAAGGCCGTCGCAGCCGCCAGCAGAAGCAGGGGCACGCGCATCAGCATATCCGGATCTCTTTTGACCACTGCCTTATACTGAAAATCCGGCCCCGGAAAGAAGCCCTGCACCACAATCGGGAGCAAATAGGCGGCAGTCAGCAGCGCGCTGACGATCAGAATCACAGGGCCGAGCCAGGAGAGCAGCGGAAGGCCGCTTTCCAGAGCGCCGAGGCAGAGATACCACTTGCTGAGAAAGCCAAAAAATGGCGGAATTCCGATCAGCCCCAGCGCGGCCAGCGCAAAGCACCAGAACACCACAGGCATCTCCTTCCCCAGGCCGCGCAGCTGTCCCGCCTCTGTTTTACCCGTCTGGAAGATAATCGCACCTGCGCTGAGGAACAGGGCATTTTTGCACACGGAGTGGGCCGCCACATGAATCAGCGCACCGGTCATGGCGGTTTTGTCGAGCAGAAACAGGCCAAAGAGGATATAGGACACCTGACTGACCGTGGAGTAGGCCAGCCGCTTTTTCAAAAGCTTCTCCTTCAGGGCAAGCGTGGAGCCCATCAGAACCGTGCACAGCGCAACCCACAGGAGCAGATACTGTACCCAGGTCCCGGCGAGGAGCTCGGGGCCGATTGCATAATACAGCACCCGCAGTATCGCCAAAACTCCCGCCTTTGTAATCACGCCGGAGAGCACCGCGGAGGCAGGCGCGGGCGCCACGGGATGGGCTGCAGGCAGCCAGGCAAACAGCGGATACAGCCCTGCCTTTGCCCCAAAGCCCAGCAGCACCAGACAGCTGAAAAAGCGCACAACGTTTTCATGTCCCGCCAGGGCTGCGGGGTCCAATACGCCTCCGGGGGTAAAGGTCAGCGTCACACCGTAACGCAAAAGCAGCGGAATGCCCAGCAGGCCCAGGCTCGCCCCGGCAACGGAATAGAGCAGATATTGTCCCGCGGCCCGGTTAGCCTCCCTTGTAGCGCTGTGCAGTACAAGGGGCGTGGTCATAAGCGTCATCCACTCAAAGCACAGATAGAGGGTTATGTAATTGCCCGCATAGGCCAGGCCCAGCAGCGCGCCCTGGGAGATCAGAAAAAAACAGTAATACTGTCTGTGTCCTGTTTCGTGGTGCATATAGGAGAAGGAGAATACGCCGGAGAGCAGCCACATCAGCACAATCAGTCCGGAAAAAAGCCGGGACAGATCATCGACCTTGAACTGTACTGCCACAATATCCGTGACCGAAAGTATCAGCGCATGGTCTCCCCCCCACATCCGGCTCACCGCCAGCACTGCCGTAACGGCCAAAATCGCCGCGACAAAGCGCTGCCGCGTCCGTTCCCTGTCCATGGCAGGCAAAAGCGCCACGAGGATTCCCCCGGCAACCGGAAGCAAAATCGGCAGCAAAAGGCTCAGATCCTGTCTCATATGTTCTCCCACTTCCGTTATAATCGAAATCCGCTGTCAGCTCAGCTGAACAGCTCCAGTCCCAGATGTATGGCGTCCATAAAGCGTCCCGAACAAATGCCCAGATACAGATTGAGAACGATAAAAACGCACATGGAGGTCACAAACTGCCAGGAGTAGCGGGCGTGAACCGGTTCTGCCTTCGGATCAGGCTGTTCCGGTTCGGAGCAGAGATTTGCCGCAGCGCGGAGATAGTACAGGCCGTTGAGCACCGTGCTGAGGACAATGGCTGCAACGCAGGCCCAGGTCTTCCAGCCGTGCAGCGCAAGCGCCGCCAGCGTCAGATTCAGCTTCGTGGCAAAGCCGGCAAACAGCGGAATGCCGATCATGCTCAGCGCTCCCACAAGAAAAGCTGCGCCGGAGAGCGGGTCTCGCCGGGCAGCTCCCCGGAGGGCATCCATTTTTTTGCTTCCCCCGGACACGCTCATAAAGCCCCCCGCAGCGCAGAACAGCATGGGCTTTGTAAAGGCGTGGACCAGAATCTGGATGCAGGCAGCTTCCATGCCCGCCTTCGTTCCCATGCCGATGCCCAGATAGATATAGCCGATCTGGGCCACTGAGGAATAGGCGAGCATCCGCTTGAGATCCCGTTCCAACAGTGCCGAGACCGAGCCGAAGACCATTGCACAGGCGCCGAACACCAGAAGAATGTCCGGCACATGGTGGGATACGATGCTTTCCAGACCAAAAATGCGGCAAAAAATCTTGATAAGCAAAAATACATTCGCTTTGAGCACCAGCCCGGAGAGCATTCCGCTGGAGGCAGCCGTGGCATTTCCGTGGGCGCAGGGCAGCCAGGTGTGAAAGGGAAACAGCGCGCTTTTGATGCCCATGCCCACTGAAAACAGTCCGATAATTATGGTCAGCGGAAACAGCGTGCCGGCGTCCTCGGATATGGCACGTACCGCCGCGCCGAGATTTTCAAAAAGCAGGTGTCCCGTGAGATCATAGAGCATGGAGATGCCAATGAGGAAGACGCCTGAGCCCAGCAGGCCCATAATCATATACCGTGTAGTGGCAACAAGCGCCGCGCCGTTCCGATAGTTCACGGCGATCACGGCACAGGCAGTGATGGAACTGATCTCGATAAACACATAAGCGGTGAACAGATCGTTGGTAAACAAAATCGCAACGATGGAGCTCATCAGCAGGGATACGGAGCCGAAATAGAGATTGATCTTTCCCGGCTCACAGTCCTCGAAGATATGCTCCATGCCGCCCATCAGCGTCAGCAGCATGACACCGCAGAAGCACACAGCCATCAGTGCCTCCAACGGTCCGATCCGCAGCTCATTGCCCCAGGGCGCGCTGAAGTGTCCCATCAGATAGATGTAAGAGCTTCCGCTTTGCAGCGTATAGGCCAGCGTCATCGCCATCAGCACCGTTGCGGCCGCGTTGAGCAGGAGGCAATACCGCGCTGCGGCACGGGCGCGCAGCACGCTGCACACGACGCCGCCGGTCAGATAGAGCATGATGACCACAAACGGAAAATTTTGCACTGCCGCCATGATTCACTCCTCTTTTTTGGAAAGACGAATGATCTCGTCAAAATTCAGCGTATGATAGCGCAGAAAGAGCCGGACCGTCAGTGCCAGAAGAAAAGCGGTCATGCTCACCGAGACCACGATGCCGGTGAGCACCAGCCCCGCGGGGACGGGATTGACATATGCCTCCGCCTGCGCAGCGCCGTCCGTAATAATCGGTGCTGCGCGGCCATTTACATATCCCTTCGCGGCAAGGAACAGATAGGTTCCCGTGTCCATCAGATTCAGTGCAATCACTTTTTTGATCAGATTGTTTTCCAGCAGCAGCACGGTAAAGCCGATACCGAAGATCAGCATCGAGACAGCCTCATAATAGTTGAACAGATTCAGACTGAAGCTCAGATCAGACCCCATCTTCTATCCCTCCGCTTCGGAACATGGCGTAAAAGCTGTACATGGTACAGGCAACCACACAGCCCACGCAGAGATTCAGCGGGAGAATCAGGCCGGCGCTGAACAGCGCGCCCGGTGTCCCCAAAGAGATGCCGGATTCCAGATGATTCGCCCCGGTAAAGAATGAATAGCTTTTCAGGCAGGCATAAGCCATCAGCGCGGCAAAGGTCAGCCACTTGCAGACTGTGTTGGAAAAATAATGCTCCAGCCGCTTTGAGCCAAAGGCGTTGCTGAGCAAAATGAGCGACGCCCCCAGAATCGTGCCGCCGGAAAAGCCGCCGCCGGCGGACAGGTGCCCGTTCAGCACTACAAAAATTCCGAAGATCATGGTCACCGGGATCAGAATTTTTGTCGCATGACGCAGGTAGATATTTGCCTTTCCGTCCCAGCGCCACACCTGGATTTCGGGAATATTGGCCTCCTTGCCCTTTCTGTCCACCCGCAGCAAAATCGCAACACTGCACATTGCCGCGAACAGTACGTTGCTCTCGCCCAGGGTATCGAAGGCGCGGTAATCAAGGATCATCCCGGCCACGATATTGGTTGCGCCGGTCTCCTCCAGACCGCGCTCGATATACCGTTCCGATACCTCATTGTTGGCCGGGTTATCCGGATTGCCGAATTCCGGGAGAAATGGCACCGTGACCAGAAGGACAATGGTGACAGTCAGACATATGACAGCTGCAAACACCCGATACAGGTCCCGGTAGAGCGCGGCTGCCGCAGGCGTCCCGAGCCAGGACAGAAAGCGCGGGACAAAGCCCTCGTCGGAGCGGACCTCCGCCAGCCACGCATTGCTCTCGTCCAGGCAGACGCTGCTCTCCTCCTGCTCCGCCGGAGACTGATCCTCCCCGGCAGCGGAAAATTCTCCCTCCTCTGCCCAATGGTAAAGGCTGCGAAACCAATTACGTATCATGCCTGCGTCCCTCCGGTATGCTCCCTGCCGCCCCGACGGTCCGCGGGACTGCCCCGACGGTCCGCGACCTCACCGCGCCGGTCCGCGCCGTCACCTCTCCGCTCTGCACCGTCGCCTCTCCGGTCCGCAGGGCTGCCCCTGCGGTCCGCGGCGCTGCCGGTTCGGCTGCGGCTCCTTCGGTCAATCTGCTGGATGCGCTTGAGCGTGACAAAAAACAAAATGCTGGTTATGCCCGCGCCGACGGCGGCCTCCGTAATTGCAAGGTCCGGGGATTCCAGCAGCAGCCAAACCACCGACATTACCAGACTGTAGCCCATAAAAATCACAATGGAAATCAGCAGATTTCGGGTTGCGCAGGCCGCAACGGCACAGAGCACCAGGAATGTCAGCAGCACGGTCGATAAAGTACTCATTTGCTGCCGCCCTCCTCGTCCTCTCTGCGAATTTTGTTGAACGTCGAGACCTCCATGTGGACAAGCAGGTGACTGGAGGCCGGACTTGTGATCCAGAAAAAGACAATGACCAGCAGCATCTTGAGGGAAAATACCGTAAAGCCGGAGAGAACCATGGCACCTGCCAGCGTAAAAAGCATGCCCAGTGTATCCCCCAGGCTTGCAGACTGCATCCGGTTGAGGACAAAGCGGAAGCGGTAGTTTCCGTACACCGCAGTGAACAGGACAAACAGTCCAAAGATGATGAGGCCCGCTCCGATCAGAAAACGAATCCATTCCCATGCCGTCATCATGGCTGCGTTCCCCTCCTCTCCTGTGCCGGCGCGGCGCCCGATGGCCTGCTGCGTTTGCTCTGTCCCTGATAGATATTGATGTAGATTCTTGTGATAATTACAACGGAGAGGAAGTTGAGAAACGCGAATACCAGCACAATATCCGCCACAATGTCCGCCTCTCCCAGCAGCAGCGCCACCAGAGCGGCGGAAATGATAATCTGCGTGCCGATCATATTGATGCCCACAATGCGGTCGGAGATACGAGGGCCCAGAATCGCGCGGATCAGGCAAAAGATCTCCATTACGCCCAGCACGGCAATGCATACCAGCAGAAATCCATGTGTCAATTCGGAATAGCTCATGCGGAACCCTCCAGTTTTCTCAGGCAGCGGATAAAGCCGCTCTGGTCCAGCCCTACCGCCAGTGAGTGGTCCAGGCAGTGCACAACAAAGGTATCGTCTTCACTCAGGTCCGCGACAATGGTCCCGGGCGTCAGCGTGATACAGCACACCAGCGCCGCGCGGGCAGCCTCCGTCTGCAGTCCTGAATGAAAGGATACGATCTCCGGATGCACCTCTGTCTCCTTGGAACGATAAATCCAATGGATGACCTGCAGGTTTGCCTTGAAAATTTCCACCAGAAGTACGATCATCAGCTCCAAAAAGGCGGGCATTTTCCGAAAAAGGCGCAGATCAAACAGCAGTCCGGCGCCTGTGAACCTGCAAATCGCCGCATAAATCACGCCGGACAAAATAATCCCGATCACGGCAAGCTCCGGGGTCCATTTGCCGTTAAAAAGCATCCAGAGCAAAAACAGCGCGGCAAGCACTTCAAGCTCCCCCCTCACCTGTTCTCATGAAACAACAAAAGTATATGCGATATTAACAAATAATGCAAGGATTTTTCGGAAATTTTCTCCGATTTTTTCGAGTGCTTCCAAACAAATCGCCCCGGGGCATGCGTGCCTCCGGGGCTTATGAATTTTGCGGAAAAAGTGCGTATTCCGGCTGCCTCGTCAGGAGAGGTACATCGCCCGAAAATCCTTGAGAGACTCCAGTACAATCCGCAGCGATTCCTGAATGCCATAGGCGGAGGTGTCGATGCAAAGCCGGTAGTGCCTTGCCAGGCCCCAGGGCTCCCCGGTAAAGTGACGGCAATAATTGTGGCGGAGCGCATCCACCTTGCGCACCGCGTCCAGAGCCTGTTCCCGGGTAAAGCGATATTCCTCCGCAATTCGCCCGGCGCGGAATTCCTCCTTTGCCGAGATAAAGATATGCATACTGTTGGGACGGTCCTTCAGAATATAGGAGCCCAGCCGGCCCACAATGACACAGCTTCCCTGCTTCGCCAGCGCACGGATGACCTTTTTCTGTGCCTCGAAGATCGCGTCCTGCGCACTCATCTCATTGGTATAGGCATAGGTCTGGTTATAGAGGGCATAGGCCAGGCTGTTGATGCGCTCCTCGCCCTTCTCCACCTGCTCGCTGGGCAGGCCGGTCTCCTCCGCTGTCTTCTGAATCAGCTCGTAATCGTAGAAGGCAATCCCCAGTTTCCCGGCCAGCGCTTTTCCGATCTCGTGTCCGCCGCTGCCGAATTCCCGCTCGATTGTGACCACCAGGGGATAATCCTTTGCCAGTCCGGTTCTGTCGTTCTCCTCCGCCGCGCCGGTCTCCCGTGTCTGAAGCCAGGGCAGGCGGATATGCCGGCCATAGAACTGGGTGCAGAGGCCCACCAGCACCGCAGCGATAACGGTTCCCTCCCGTACTGCCTTTATCTGACGGAATACCAGCAGAGAGATCACAAGGCTTGCCAGGACGCAGATACAGTCATTCATAATTTTGATCTGCCCGAACTCCCGGTGGGTCTTTTCCGCGATCACACCCAGTGCACCCTCGGAGGCCATGACGATGACATTGGCCCGCACCTCCAGAAACACGCCCAGTCCCATTACCGCGCAGGACACCACGCACAGCACCAGCCGCAGAGGATAGCCCTCCACCTGCAGCGGCGCCACCAGACGCAGTGTGAAATCGGTGAAATATCCAAAGAGAAACACTACCACCAGCTGGAGCAGCCGTGCGGGATGAAAGCTCCGGCGCAGCAGCACAAGCTGGATGAGCAGATAGCAGACGTTCATCAGCGTGGTAAAACTGCCCATGGACAGCGGGAAGATCTCACTGAGCAGATAGGCCAGACTGGAGCTGGGCGACACACCCAGGCCGGATTTGGTGGACAGCGCCACGCCAAGGGCCAGCAGGAACAGTCCCGCCACCAGAGTCAGAACCCGGGGCAGCGTCAGGTTCTCCCGTTTCATTGCGTCTCCTCCCCCGGGCTTCGCCGCCGCTGCAGCCGCTTCACCGGCTTTGCCGGTACGCCCGCCACCAGGGTATCGTCCGGCACATCCCGGGTCACTACCGCCCCGGCCGCAACAATGACATTGTCCCCGAGCGTCACGCCTGGCAGAATCACGGCATTGCCGCCAATCCACACATCGTTCCCAATGACAATGGGCGCCGCTGTGCAGAGATGCGCGCGCCGTCCTTCAGCCGTCATGGAGTGGTTGACCGTGGTAATCAGCACATTGGGAGCCAGCAGCACTCCGTCGCCGATGGTCACTGTGGCTCTGTCCAGAATGGTTACGTTGTAATTGGCGAGGAAATCATCGCCCACCCGTATATTTCTGCCGTTGTCACAGTGGAAGGGGGACAACACCCTGGGCCCCTTCCCCGCGGCTCCGAACAGGGCACGGATCAGCTTTTCTCTCCCGGCCCCATCGGTCTCATCCGCTTCATTGAGCTGTCGGCACAGCTCCATGGCCCGCCGCTTTTCCGCGTCCATCACCGGGTCCCGGAAGTCATATTCCAGCCCTGCCTCCAGCTTTTCCTGCTCTGTCATGTGCCCGCCTCCCTGCATCTCTGCTTATTTTCGGAAAAGGCAGAGAGCTTTCCTGCCTTTATCCCTGCCCTGCCGCAGCACGGATACCGCTGCTTATCCATTACCTTACCACGTTTTGGGCAGATTGTCGAGGGTATTTGATCACGCCCGGCATTATGACTTTTTGACCAGCTTGCCTGTCATAAGTTTGTAGGCAGCTTCCTGACCAAACAGGGCGAATCCGTTGAGGTGGCCAAGCAGCGGCTCAGAGAAAGCACAAGCATGCCCAAAGGAACAGATCTGCAATAGTACGAAGCTTCTTTAAAAAGCTTTCATCCTTTAAAGCTTTTTATAGAAATTATCCTGAGCTTGCCTTCCCGGCCAGCAGGTGCTATACTTGGCTGGCAGCATTCAAGAAAAGGTGTAACTGTTTAGAACCCCTCGCTGCCTCGCAGAGTTCCGCACCGCAGCGCGGAAATTGAAATGATTTTGTCAGAGAAGGATGTTCGCCGAGTGAAACGGATAACGGCTTTTCTCCTTGTGTGCGCACTCTGCGCACTTACGGCCTGCCAAAATACAAAAGCGTCGGATAATTTTTCTTTAGACGAAGCGGCGATTACCGCTGCCCTGGAGAAAGCCGGACTGCCGGGCGCTGTCTCCGAGGATGAGGCCATCACCAATGCGGAGGGATATATCACCTGCGTGGTACGCAATCCGGCGGAGACATACGGAGACACCGACAATTCTGTCCTTGTTGCCGGGATTACCAGCGGAACGATGGAAGGCGAACGGGTGCTGTCGTTCTCGTTTGACCAACGCGTCGCTTCGGAGCAAGTCGATTGGAGGGACTGGCGGGAACGGCTTGTATTCGCCGCAATTCTCTATGGAAGCTTCGCGGACGACGAAGAAGTGTACCGTGCGTTTTCTGAGAAAGAGGTTCCGGTTGGTCAGGAGCGCTGCCAATGGGAGGCTCAACTTTCGGAAGCGTACTGTGTGGCGACGTGGTCCCACCGCAGCCAAAAGTTGTACGATGAGAGCCGCTTCGAGGTGCGGGAACACCACGCTTCCTTGCTGGTGACCATTTATGCGTCTCGCGCGCAGTATGAAAAGCATTTATATGGCAAGTCTTAGAGCCTGTATTCACAGTCGGAACATGCCGGATTGGCAAGCCATTTTTGCCGCCAGACAAGGCGCTTTGACACAGCCATACTTTGTATCTGGGAGGAAGGAACATGACTACTGCAAGACAATATGAGCCCCTTGAGCTCTGCTTCCGCGGACCTGAGCCGGAGGGGTCCGCTGTGGAGATCGACCTTCGCGCCGTATTCTCCCACGAGGGGAAGGAGATTGCCGTAAAGGGCTTCTATGCCGGGAACGGGGAATACAAAATCCGTTTCCTGCCGGAGAACTGCGGTACATACAGCTACCGCGTGTCCGGCGCGGCGCTGCCGGAGAGCGAGACGGGATCGTTGGAGGTCCGGCCCGCAGAGGGAGAAAACCACGGACCGGTGCGCGCCGATGGAATCCATCTGCGATGCGCGGACGGAACCTGGTTCTACGGCTTCGGCACCACGGTCTACGCCATGGCTCACCAGAGCGAGGCGGTGATGGAGGAGACCTTTCAGAGCCTGGAACACGCCCCCTTCAACAAAATCCGCATGTGCGTGTTTCCCAAGCATTACGTTTACAATACCAACAACCCGGCCCATTATCCCTTCCGTCCCCGGGAGGGCATCGCGCCGCGGAGCTTCTCCGCCGAGGGCATTCCCCCCTATCCCGCCGCGCATCGAGAGCGGGACGATTACTGGGACGTCCATCACCCCGACTTCGCGTTCTGGGACGCATTTGAGGACAAGCTGCTCCGAATGGCCAAACTGGGGATACAGGTAGATTTGATTCTCTTTCACCCTTACGACCGCTGGGGCTTCGGAAATCTCCATCAGGCGGACAATCTGGTCTATCTGGATTACCTGCTCCGCCGCTTTGCCGCCTATCCCCATCTGTGGTGGAGCCTGGCCAACGAATATGACCTCTCCGACGCCAAGACGCTGGATGACTGGCACGAGATCGAGGACTTTGTAGCGAAAAACGACCCCTATCACCACCTGCTGGGCAATCACAACTGCTTTATTGTCTACGACCCGTCCCGGGAGAACATCACCCATATGTCCTGGCAGACCAAGCAGCTCTTTCGCGTGGGAGAGATGGTGCGGAAATACGGCAAGCCTGTCCTGATCGACGAGTGCCGCTACGAGGGGAACATCCCGGAGTTCTTCGGCAACCTGTCCGGCCGGGATATGACCCGCAGCTTCTGGAGGGTGACGGCCCAGGGAGGTCACTGCACCCACGGCGAGACCTTCCTCCCCGGCACCCCCGAGGGGGACGCGGCCACAAGGAGCGGGGAGAAGGACGTGGTCTGGTGGGCCAGAGGCGGAGTGCTCCACGGGGAGAGCCCTGCGCGGATTGGCTTTCTCCGGGAGGTAATCGAGAGCCTTCCCGGCCCGCTGGAGCCGATGCCCATGGGCCTCAGCGGCGTGATGGGCAAGACGGAGGAGGAGATTCGCCGCGCCGGAGCCTTGCTGCCGGACTATGCCCAGGACATGATAAAGCTCATCTGCTCCATGTCCCCTGCGGACCGGGACGGCTTCTTTGCCGTAGAATATGAGTATGCCGGTCACTGCGGCGAGGACGCCTACCTGTATTACAAGGACGACCAGTGCTGCGCCCGCGCAGAGCTGGCGCTGCCGGAAACGCACAGCTATCGGGTGGACGTGCTGGACACCTGGGAGATGACGCGAAAAACCGTCCTCCGGGGCGTCAGCGGAGCTGTGCGCGTGGACCTGCCGGGGAAGCCCTATATGGCGGTTCTTGCCCTGCGCGAGGCTTCATAACAAACATTCATACCCCAATATACCGGAGAAGATAGCCGCACTCCACAAGGGGTCCCGAAATTGTCAGTATAATCCGAAGCGATTAACAACAGAAAAGCAGGCTGAAATCCACATCAGGAGACTGTAGAATG
The DNA here is from genome assembly GCA_905236305.1 of uncultured Oscillospiraceae bacterium. Taxonomy (GTDB): domain Bacteria; phylum Bacillota; class Clostridia; order Oscillospirales; family Oscillospiraceae; genus RGIG7114. The sequence goes on from CAJOPB010000028.1 coordinate 19,392, forward strand.
TATATCAGAAAGGCCCGGAAGGCAGATATTTCAAGGATTGCTGAGATCCTTATTTTTACCAAAAGGGTATCCTATCGACCGATCTTTCAAAATGACAGGGTTTCTTTTGGGACAATGCAGGTTTTACCGCTGGCAGAGGAATTCCTCTCCAGGCCCGAATTACTGGATTGTATCCGGGTTTATGATGACGGTATTGTCAAGGGCGTGCTGCATATGGAGGAAACCCGCATTGAAGAACTCTACGTGGAGCCCTGTTTTCAGGGGAACGGTATCGGCACTGCCTTAATCAACTATGCGGTTGCGGTATTTGCCGCCGACCGGCTGTGGGTTCTGGAAGAAAACAGCAGAGCGATTTCATTTTATCAGTCTCACGGTTTTTATCTCACGGGAGAACGAGTCACCGAAGCAGGGACAAGCGTATATGCCGCGGAAATGCGGCGCAAGGTATTCGGAACAGAGCCGCTGCGCCACAAAGAGGGTGTCCCCGATCAGTGCCGCCAGGAACGGACACACGAGGTGACGGATATAGTTGGTTTTCACGCATAAGCCTCCTCATACGAAACTTCTATAAAAAGCTTTCATCCTTTCAGGAAGCACTGAACAAATCCCCGCGCACGCTTGGCGGCAAATTTTGCGCCCGCCGGCGCACTGAAAAACCGGGTAAAGACGAAAAGGCTATACCTCTGCGGACATACAGTCCGGCGGCGGTATAGCATTTTTGCTTTCTGTGAAATAAATGTCAATACGTTTTCGGCGGGATGGACAAAAGGTCCCCGATGTGATAAGCTGTTGTTTGGAGGATGTGCTATGGAACTGCTTGAATACATTGGCGGCGCGCCGGTGGTTGCGCTGCTGGGCATGTGCAAAAATGCGGGAAAGACCACCGCGCTGAACGTCCTGATCCGGGAATATGCCGCGGCCGGAAAGGTCATCGGCATGACCAGCATCGGCCGGGACGGGGAGAGCCGGGATCTGGTGACGGACACCTATAAGCCGCCCATCTATATGTACGAGGGGATGCTGGCGGCCACGGCGGAGCAGCTGCTGCCCTTCTCGGACGTCTCCCGGGAGCTGCTGGAGCTGCCGGAGCTGTATACCAGTCTGGGCAGAATTGTGCTGTTCCGCGCCCGGAGCGATGGGTTTGTGCAGCTGGCCGGACCGGCCATTGTGGAGCAGCTGGCGGCGCTGCGGCGGAGCTTTTCCGCCTTTGGCGCGGAGTGCGTACTGATCGACGGAGCGCTGAGCCGCCGCTCACCCGCTGCGGGAGCCACTGACGGCTGCTGCATCCTGTCCACGGGGGCCTCGCTGGATATGGATGTAAACCATGTGGTGGAGGAGACAGGCTACGTGGTGCGGCTGTTGACGCTGCCCGAGGCCGCGCCCCGGCTGTCCGCCTCCCAGTCCGCGCGCTTTACTCTGCTCCGGGACATGGACCCGACGGGGGAGGCCGTGCAGACGGTTTCGGAGCTGAACGCCCTGCTGAAGCGCGGCACAGGGGACGGTGTGTATGTCTCCGGCGCACTGACGGAGGCCCAGGGCCGGGAACTTCTGCGGGGCGGCGGAAGGCTGAAGGGCTTGCGCCTGATCGCCGACGACGGCAGCCGCTGGCTGCTGCAGCGGGATACCTTTGCCCGTCTGGAGGCCATGGGCGTCCGTTTCGCAGTGCGCCGTGGCTGCCGTCTGGCGGCAGTCACGGTCAACCCGGTCTCCGCCCGGGGCTGGCAGTTTGATCCGGCGGAATTTCTGGAAAAAATGCGGGCAGCGTCGCCGGTGCCCGTTGTGAACGTGGGGAGATACCATGGAACTGAGCTATGAACAGAGAGCGGATATCGGGCTGAAATATGTGCTGGACCTGTTGGATCCGGCCTGCCCCTATGGGGCAAAGCGTCTGAAAGCCGAGGGCTTCTACGGGCGGGAGCAGCGGGAGGAGCTGGACCGGGAGCTGAACAACGTGGCGCTGCTGCTGGAACAGCTGGAAGCCGCGCCCCGGAGTATCGACGCCCTTCGGAATGCCATGATGTGCTTCAAGGACATCTCCGGCACCTTGAAAAACGGGGAAAATGCCTCCCTCTCCGAGGTGGAGCTTTTTGAACTGATGGCCTTTGTCCTGCGGATGAAGGCGCTGATCCCCCTGGCGGAGGCGCTGCCCTGTTATAAGAGCCTGACGGGCGTCCGCTTCACCCCGGTGGACGGTGCCCTTGCCATTCTGGATCCCGGCGGAAACGGGCGCCTGACCTTTTACGTGGAGGACGCCCGCTCTCCCCGTCTGCAGGAGAGTCGAAGGGAGAAGCGGGAAACGGAGAAGCAGCTGCGGGAGCCGGGCTGCGACCGTGATGCACTGCTCGCCCGGCGGCTCCGGGCTGCCAAGGAGGAGGAGCTGGCGCTGGCTGACATCTATGCGGAGATGTCTGATGCGCTGTCCCCTCTGCTCCCCGGCCTGCGGCAGAACGCCCTGGCGGCCGGGCGGCTGGACGCGGTGATCTGCAAGGCGCTTTTGGCTCGCAGGTTCCATGCCTGCCGTCCCCTGGTGGGCACAGAAGCGCTTCGGCTGGAAAGCGCCGTAAACCCGGAGATTGCCGCTGCGCTGGCGGAGCGGGGGCGGCATTTCGCCCCCATTGACGTGGACATGCCCCTGGGTGTCACGGTGCTGACCGGGGCCAACATGGGCGGAAAGAGCGTGGCCATTAAGACCGTGACACTGAATATCGCCCTGGCGCTGCTGGGCTTTTTCCCCTTCTGCGACCGGGCGGAGGTACCTCTGTTTGACCGGATGGAGCTGATCAACCGGGATTTTTCCAACGCTGCTGGCGGACTGAGCAGCTTCGGCGGCGAGATCATGCGGTTTAACGAGGCGGCGGAGCGGCTGCGGGGCGGCGGCTTGAGCTTCATCGCCATGGATGAGTTCGCCCGGGGCACCAACGCCCAGGAGGGGGCCGCCATTGCCAGAGGCGTGGTGAAGTATCTCTCGGACAAGAACGCCGTGACACTGCTGGCCACCCACTACGACGGCACGGCAGCCTATGCCGAACGCCACTACCAGGTGCGGGGACTCCGAAAGCTGGAAGGGAAGACACCTGTCCCGACGGACGCCAAAAGCGGTCTGCGGCTGATCGAGGACGCCATGGACTATGGCCTGATCCCCGTGGAGCGGGAGGCGGAGTGTCCCCGGGACGCGCTGCGTATCTGCCGTATTTTGGGCATGGACAGGGAAATATTGGCGGAAATCGCGGAAAACAGCGCAGAGGCTTGTGTCGATGGTGCACAAGGCCGGCGATCAGATGGCACGGGATCAGAGTGATGAAATATCCGCGCGAGTGCAGAAGACGCGGTCAATGCGGGAAGGATCTATGGGCAAAAACTTGAGGAAAGCTGAGATACTCGCATATCTCAGCTTTCCCTGTATATTCCGGCGGCTTTTTCTGTCGCCAACGGATGACATGGATGTTTACGGTTGAAGCATCTGCATCAGTCCTTCGGCGTCTATATTTGGAAACTCTGTGGAATCAGGCTGATTCGTAACTGTTGCGATAAGAAGAAGTCCTGTATGTAGCTCCAAGGAGCCATATACAAGTCTTTCGTTTATATGCTCAGTCTACGCTATTCTGGTTCTCTGCCTGGTAATTTACAAATTGTGAGATTTTCGCGCTGAAATCCGTAGTATATAGATGAGGAAGGGATGTGACATACTTGGACGACAGGGAAATCATTGCTCTGTTCTATGCGCGCTCTGAACAGGCAATCGAAGAACTGAAAAAGAAACACGGGGCAGCCGTCGGGAAAGTGGCATCCAATATTCTGATCGACCCGCAGGATGCAGAAGAATGCGTAAATGATACATATCTCGGAGCATGGGATACAATACCACCACAAAACCCGGAGCCTTTGAGAACTTATGTATGCAAAATCGCACGAAACCTCGCCCTGAAGAAGCATCAGTCAAATCATGCGGTAAAGCGGAACAGTAGCTATGACGCAGCGCTGGATGAACTGGAGGACTGCTTTCGGGCCGCGGAAACCGTGGAGAGCCTTTTCGATGCAAAAGAGCTCTCCGCTGCGGTCAGCCGGTTTCTGGACACCGTAAGCTATGACGACCGCTTTATCTTCGTGCGCCGATATTGGTATGCAGACGCCGTTACAAATATCGCTGCCATGATGCACTGGGGCGCCCACAAAGTATCTGTCCGCCTTTCCCGCACAAGGAAGCAGCTGCGAGAATATTTGAAGAAAGAGGGGCTTCTGTAATGACCCGTAAACAGATCGAAGACATGATCGATGGGATCGGCGACAGGAATGTCAGTACCGCCGCCCAATATGATCCTCCGGGCAGCGGACAGACCCCGGAAAGGATCAGAACCATGAAAACGTATCGAACCAGAAAACCGTTCCTGATTGCAGCGATGGTTGCATTGGCATCGGCCTTTTGCGTCACCGCCTATGCTGCCGGATGGATTTCTCCGACCTTCCACAGAATGCAGACAATGTTTGCTGTTCCGGAAGATGGGACGGATGTTTCCGCGGCCTTTGCGGAGGAAATAGACCAGTACAGGGCTAAGGCGAAAGAAAGGAACGACCTTTACGCTGCGGCGGAACAGTATATGAACAACCGTCAGCCCGAACCGGATACAGTCACACTGCCGGAGTTTGACAACAGCCGCGTTACCCTCAGTGAACGATACTATGACGGCGAACATCTTCTGCTGGGCATCAATCTGGACGAGGTTGTTCCTGGCCCTGTGGTTGGATACATGCCGGACGAGGATCAGAAAAAGAAGATCAGGAATGTGGCCTTTTTCTATGACGTTCAGGGAAATGACAACCTGGATGATCTGCTGGAGCAGGGTATGGACCGCGAAATATACGACAATTATCTCACAAACCGCAGCGATCATGCCAAGCAGTACGACCTCCGCAGCCTCAGTGCCATTGAATTTGACTGGTATCTCAGGAGAGAGCTGACGGAGGAAGCATATGCGGACGCATGGAAAAGCTTGCAAGAGACAGGAAGCCTGTGCGTCGTGGAAAGCAGCGTTTATATCGGGGATCATATTATTTTGGACGATGGGACAGATCTTGGACCGACAGGTCAGTTCAAGTTGGACAGCTCCACGTCTGATGCTCACAGTGGCAACATTTTCATAGAGATGAACAATCTGCCCGAAAAAGCCCAAAACCGGGACGCGCTGAATATCAACCTGAAGCTGAAGAATGGACGTACCTGGTATTATGTGGAGCTTGACGGTCCAGCGTATTATTACTATGAGACAGCCGGTGAGAGTTTGGTGTCCTTTACGATTGAAAATGGCAGCAAATAACAAATAGCTTCAACGGAGCCTGTACAGATAAATTACTACAGGCTCCGTCTTAGTTTATCCGGGTCTGAGTATAAAACTGTGTAAATGCATGATTGCCTGAAAGAGCGGTTATACTATTAGTGCAGCCAAACAGGGCAACGCTGC
>CAJOPB010000029.1 GCA_905236305.1 uncultured Oscillospiraceae bacterium
CCGCCCCTGGGTTTTGCTGCGAAGGTCTGTGGCATACCCGAACATACTGCTCAGCGGAACATTAGCCGTAATCTCAGCGCTGCCGGGCTGCACCTCGGTGCCCTGAATCATACCGCGTCGGGCATTGAGATCCCCCATTACATCACCCATATAATCATCCGGGCAGGTTACAACTACCTTCATAATCGGTTCAAGCAAAGTGGGACCCGCTTTTTCACATGCCTCCTTAAAGGCCATGCTGCCGCAGATCTTGAATGCAAGCTCCGAGGAGTCAACCTCGTGAAAAGACCCGTCAATAAGGGTAACTTTTACATCTACCACCTGATAGCCTGCAAGTACGCCTGCCTGCATCGCCCCCTGGATACCCTGATCCACGCAGGGAATAAACTCCTTCGGAATTGCTCCGCCGACAATTTTATTCTCAAACTCATAGCCCTTACCCGATCCATTGGGCTCTACTGTGAGCTTGACATGGGCGAACTGGCCCTTGCCGCCGGTCTGCCGGACATAGCGTGTGTCTACTGTGGCGCTGCGCGTGATGGTCTCTTTGTAGCTGACTTGGGGCTTGCCCACATTCGCCTCAACCTTGAACTCACGCAACAGCCGGTCAACAATAATCTCCAAATGCAACTCGCCCATGCCTGCAATGATCGTCTGACCCGTCTCCTCATCCGTATACGTTTTAAAGGTCGGGTCTTCTTCTGCAAGCTTTTGCAGGGCAATGGACATCTTCTCCTGGCCGGCTTTTGTCTTGGGCTCTATCGCAACCCGAATCACCGGCTCGGGAAATTCCATACTCTCTAAAACAATGGGACTCTTTTCGTCACAAAGAGTATCACCTGTTGTGGTGTTTTTCAGTCCAACTGCCGCCGCAATGTCTCCGGAATAGACCATTTGCAGGTCTTCACGGTGGTTTGCATGCATTAAGAGAATACGGCTGAGCCGCTCTCGCTGTCCTTTGGTGGAATTCAAAACCGTCTTGCCTGTTTCCAGCGTTCCTGAATAGACCCGGAAAAAGCTGAGACGACCGACATAAGGGTCTGTCATAATCTTGAATGCCAGCGCACTGAAGGGCGCCTTGTCATCTGCTGGACGTTCGACCTCCTCATCGGTCTTGGGATTTGTACCTTTTACAGGGGGAATGTCCAGTGGAGAAGGCATAAAATCCACAATCGCATCCAAGAGCTTTTGCACACCCTTATTCTTGTAGCTGGTTCCACAGGTTACAGGAACCATGCTGCCTGCTACAGTTGCCTTTCGGATGGCGTCACGAATCGCCTGGGGATCAATTTCTTGCCCCTCCAGGTACTTTTCCATGATCTCGTCATCAAAATCAGAGACTGCCTCCAGCATCTTCTGACGATATTCCTCAGCCTTGGACTTCAGATCGTCTGGAATGGGCTCGTCCCGCATGTCCTTCCCCAGCTCATCGTAATAAATACGGGCATTCATCTCCACCAGATCAATAATCCCGCGGAAGCTTGCCTCTGATCCGATCGGAAGCTGGATGGGAACGGCATTACATTTCAAACGATCATGGATCATATCAAGGACATGATAGAAGTTTGCGCCAGTGATGTCCATTTTGTTGACATAGATCATGCGCGGAACATTATAATGATCGGCCTGGCGCCACACAGTCTCCGACTGGGGCTCCACGCCGCCCTTCGCGCACAGTACGGTTACACAGCCGTCCAGCACGCGCAGGGAACGCTCCACCTCCACAGTGAAATCCACATGACCTGGCGTATCAATAATGTTAATGCGGTGATTCCGCCAGTGGCAGGTAGTGGCAGCAGAGGTAATTGTGATACCGCGTTCCTGCTCCTGCTCCATCCAGTCCATGGTGGCAGTACCCTCATGGGTTTCGCCAATTTTGTAATTGACGCCGGTATAAAAAAGGATTCTCTCTGTGGTAGTGGTTTTACCGGCATCAATGTGGGCCATGATACCGATATTTCTTGTTTTTTCCAGTGTATACTCTCTAGGCATTGATAACTAATCTCCTGTGTCCCGGACGAAGGACTCCAATCACCAGCGGAAGTGGGCAAAAGCCTTGTTGCTTTCAGCCATTCTATGCATTTCCTCACGCCGTTTGACTGAGGCGCCGGTGTTGTTGCAGGCGTCCATAATCTCATTTGCCAGACGCTCACGCATTGTTTTTTCGCCGCGCTTGCGAGAAAAATCTGTGATCCACCGCAGACCCAGGGTCTGCCGGCGGGCAGGCCGGACTTCGATGGGGACCTGATAAGTCGCGCCGCCGACACGGCGGGCCTTGACCTCCAGCTCAGGCATGATATTGTTCATAGCCTCTGTAAAGGCGTCCAGTCCATTTTTTCCGGTTTTTTCCTCAATGATGTGGAAAGCGTCGTATACGACCTTCTGGGCTACGCCCTTTTTGCCGTCCAGCATCACACTGTTGATTAGCTTGGTTACCAGAACACTGTTGTACACAGGATCTGGCAAAATCTCTCTTTTGGGAACATTACCTCTTCTGGGCACTATGCTTCCCTCCTTCATTATGAAATGAATTCAACGGTACTCAAACACACTTTGCTGCTTGCGCAAATACCCGGCGCAAGCGGCAGTGGGTCCGTTGCGCCCTGAGGTCATATATTATATAATGTATATATAAACAACAGGGCAAAAATTGCTGTTGCGAACTGCGATTACTTCTTGGCCTTGGGACGCTTAGCACCATATTTGCTGCGGCCCTGCATACGGCCATTGACGCCCTGCGCATCCAGCGCACCGCGAATGATGTGGTAACGCACACCGGGAAGGTCTTTTACACGACCACCGCGAATCATGACCACAGAGTGCTCCTGCAGGTTGTGACCAACACCAGGGATATAAGCCGTAACCTCATATCCATTGGTCAGCCGTACACGTGCGATTTTACGAAGCGCTGAGTTTGGCTTCTTAGGGGTCGCGGTACGGACAGCAGTGCAAACGCCGCGCTTCTGCGGAGAAGGCAAATTGGTCTCCCGATTTCGCAGGGTGTTCAAGCCCTTCTGCATTGCAGGTGAATTAGACTTATAAGTTGCCTGCTGGCGTCCCTTTCTGACAAGCTGGTTAAAAGTAGGCATTTTGTTCCTCCTTTCCGAAAATATCTGCAAATGGACGCACTACGCCCACGCAAAGCAGAAGTTTAGCATATGACTCATGGAATGTCAAGAATTTTTTTATTTTTATGTTATCATCCGGGGCACCACCGCACAAAGGAGAGTACGGAAATGCCCCCCCGCGGACCGGAGCAAACGATACCGAGCTGTTTGCGGTATGGGACTTACGGTTGTTCCAAAAGCCGCAATGCTTCAGGGAACGGCTCCAGGCTCCGCCGCAAAATTCCGTGCATCTGGGCGATGGCGAGGCCATAGTTGACTACCGGGACGCCTGAATTGACCGCTGCCGTTACGCGGCGAACCATCTCCTTTTCGTTCAGCATACATCCGCCGCAGTGTACCACCAGCGAATACGCTGCGAGATTCCCCGGGAACTCTCCGCCGGAGGTGAAGGAGAACTCTATCTTCGCTCCGGAGAAAGCTTCAATCCATCGCGGCAGCTTCACCGTACCGATGTCGTTGCACTGGCGGTGATGGGTACAGCCCTCAGAGATCAGTACCCGGTCGCCGTCGTTCAGCGCCGACAGACGGGCTGCGCCCCGGACCTGTTCAGACAGATTCCCCTTGTAGCGCGCCATCAGAATGGAGAAGCTTGTGAGCCAGATTTCCTCCGGCACATCCTGCGCCACTTTGCCAAAGGCCTGGGAATCCGTGATGACCAGCTTCGGCGGCTTCGTCAGCGCGGTAAGGGTCTGCTTCAGCTCTGCGGGCTGACAGGTGATAAACGTGCCGTGGGCATCTAAAATGTCCCGCATGACCTGCTGCTGGGGCAGGATGAGCCGCCCTTTCGGCGCGGACTCGTCAATGGGAATCACCAACACCGCTGCATCGCCGGGGAACAGCAAATCGGAAACCAGGCGACGGGGATTGCCGAGGCCCTTTGCAAACGCTCCGAGTTTTTCCTTCAACTCGTTGACGTTTTCCCCGGTTCTCGCACTGACATAAATCTCATTTTCTTTCAGGGCGGACCGCTCCGGGAGCAGGTCCGCCTTGTTGTATGCGAGAACGAAGGGCAGCTTGCGCTCCCCGAACAGGGAAACCAATTCCCTGTCCTCGGCACGCGGGCCGGCAAGAGCGTCCATCACCAGCACGGCGAGATCGGTTTTTGCCAGAATCTCCCGCGCTTTTTTCACGCGCTTTTCGCCCAGCTCCCCTTCGTCGTCCAGGCCGGGGGTGTCGATGACGACCACGGGGCCCAGAGGCAGCAGCTCCATCGCCTTCCGTACCGGGTCGGTGGTAGTGCCCTTTACATCGGATACCACGGATAACGCCTGCCCTGTGACCGCGTTGATGAGGCTGGACTTTCCGGCGTTGCGGACTCCAAAAAAGCCGATATGGATGCGCTCCCCCGAGGGGGTATCGTTCAGGCTCACGTTTCTCACTCCCCTCAGAATCGAAAATCCCTGCGGTTGGAGTTTTTAATATCCTCAATATTCTGCCGGGCAATCTCCCGCACCTTGTCCCTCGGGATGCGCTCCAACTCCCGGGCCACCATCTCATAGCCGATTTTCTTCGTCTCCGGGGACGCGTAATCTTCCAGGTATTCCGACAGCGTCATCAGCGCGTTGGGGTGGCAGCAGTTCAGAATCTGGCCGCTCTTGCACAGAGCCATGAAGCGGTCGCCGGTGCGCCCGGCCCGGTAACAGGCGGTACAGAAGGAGGGAATATGGTCGTTCTCCATCAGCCAGCGGACCACCTCGTCCAGGGTGCGCTGGTCGGAGACGTCGAACTGCTCCGTGTCGTGGGGACGCACTTCCTCCGTATAGCCGCCCACGGTGGTGCGGCTGCCGCCGCTGATCTGGCTGACGCCCAGCTTCAGCAGCTTTTCCCGGACGCCCCGGTTCTCCCGGGTGGAGATGATCATGCCGGTATAGGGCACCGCCAGGCGGATGCA
>CAJOPB010000030.1 GCA_905236305.1 uncultured Oscillospiraceae bacterium
GGCTGCACTGCGCTGCGCGCACTCGCTGCGCTCGCACACTCCGCTCCGTGAAAGGTATTTTTGGCGACGTACATGCCGCCGCCAAAATGGTTAAAATTGATTCCGCGCTGCGACGCATAGCTAGTCCTTTAGGGCGGCGCGGAACTCTGCGAGGCAACGAGAGCTTCCCCCCTACTGTGAACAGTAGCGAAGGAACCGTGTGCGACAAGGCGTGTTTGACAAATTCTTTCAGGACTGCTACAATAAATAGCCGCGCCGGTTTACCGGCAAAATGAAACAAAAAGGAAGTAAGAAGCAATGGAGCGTTCTTCTGGTATTCTGATGCCGCTTTCCTCCCTGCCCTCGCCGTATGGAATCGGCACCTTTGGGAAAGCAGCGTATGATTTCGCGGATTTTCTTCACGCGGCAGGACAGAGCTGCTGGCAGCTTTTGCCGCTGGGACCCACGAGCTACGGCGATTCGCCCTACCAGAGCTTTTCCACCTTTGCGGGGAATCCGTATAATATTGACCTGGATCTCCTGGTGAGGGACGGCCTGCTGAAAAAGAAAGAAATCACCGAGCTGAGCTGGGGTGACGACCCCCGTCATGTGGACTATGGCCTGCTGTATCAAAACCGCTTTACCATCCTTGCCACGGCCAAGCAGCGGGGCTGGGTCAGAGACCGGGAGGCAGTACGCGCTTTTGAGTCGGAGAATGCCGGCTGGCTGCCGGACTATGCTCTGTTTATGGCTCTGAAGCGTCACTTCGATATGAAGCCCTGGACTGAATGGCCGGATGAAAAAATCCGCCGCCACCAATGGGACGCTCTGGAGCACTATCGGTCCATGCTCTGGAAGGATATTGAACTGTTTACCTATATTCAGTATCTGTTCTTTAAGCAGTGGGGGGCGCTGAAAAAATATATTAACAACCTGGGCATTCGCGTAATCGGTGATTTGCCCATCTATGTGGCGCTGGACAGCGCCGACGTCTGGGCAGAGCCCAGTCAGTTTTGCCTGGATGAGGCGGGCTTTCCTGTGGATGTGGCCGGTGTGCCGCCGGATTATTTCACCGCGGACGGGCAGCTCTGGGGCAATCCGCTCTATAATTACGATATGATGCAGCGGGACGGCTATGGCTGGTGGATACGCCGGGTGGGCGGCGCGGCAAAGCTGTATGATGTGATCCGCATTGACCATTTCCGCGGCTTTGAAAGCTTTTGGGCCGTGCCCTACGGGGATAAAACCGCCCGCCGCGGCCGTTGGGTCAAGGGGCCGGGGATGGACCTGGTTGGCAGACTGACCGGGTGGTTCCGGGATATTGAGTTTATTGCCGAGGATCTGGGATATCCCTCTCCCGAGGTCGAGCGCCTTCTGCGAGATTCCGGACTTCCAGGCATGAAGGTTTTGGAATTTGCCTTTGATCACCGGGACCCCAGCAACTATCTGCCCCATTGCTACCACGAGAACTGCGTGTGCTATACCGGTACGCATGACAACGCCCCGCTGGCAAGCTGGCCGCGTGAGGCGGACCCCAAGGATCTCAAATTTGCCCGGCAGTATCTGGGCCTGAATGATCAGGAGGGCTTTAATTACGGTGTCATCCGCGGCGGCATGGGTTCTGTGGCAAAGCTCTTTGTGGCACAGATGCAGGATTATCTGGAGCTGGGAGACGGACACAGAATGAATACGCCCGGAAATCCCATGGGCAACTGGACCTGGCGGATGCTTCCCGGAGAGGCAACAAAAAAGCTGGCCGGCCGAATCCATGAGATGGCCCGTATCTATGGACGCCTGCCAAAAGAAGAAAAGAAGGCTGAGGACGGCGAGAAGAAGCTGTCTGAAGACGTCGAAAGCGCCGAAAGCGCGTAAGAGACGCATCGTATGAATGAAAGCAGCGGCTGGTTCCTTTCGCTTGGAGGGCAGCAGCCGCTGCTTTTTTCACAACATTAGCACTCGAATTTAACGAGTGCTAATGTTTACAATTTGTTCACATGATATACTAGGTTTATTCATGATTAGCCGCTATATTAAAGGTCAGGAAAAGTCAAAGGAGGCGTCATCATGAATATTGAACGTTTTACACAGAAATCCGTCTCCGCCGTGCAGGGAGCACAGGAGCTGGCCCGTGAGTACGGCAATCAACAGATTGAACAGCTGCATCTGCTGGCGGCGCTTTGCGGCGACCCTGAGGGGTTGATTCCGCAGCTTTTTACCGCGATGGGTATTGAGTCCCGGAGCTTTGACCAGGCAGTACGCAGTGAGCTGGACCGGCTTCCCAAGGTTACCAGTTACGGTCGGGAGGCAGGAAAAGTCTATATCAGCGCTGAGACAGACAACGCCCTGCAGAGTGCGGAGCGAATTGCGCAGTCCATGAAGGATGAGTATATCTCTGTGGAGCACATTCTCCTGGGGCTTCTGGACAGGGCGGCAGGCGCGGTAAAGGAATTGTTTCGCACCTATGATATTACCAAGGACCGGGTAATGCAGGCATTGGCCCAGGTGCGGGGAAATCAGCGTGTGACCAGTGATAATCCCGAGGATACGTACAACGCACTGAAGAAATTCGGCACGGATCTGGTAGAGCGCGCCAGGCAGAACAAGCTGGACCCGGTGATCGGCAGGGACGATGAGATTCGGAATGTGATTCGCATACTCAGCCGCAAGAGCAAAAACAACCCGGTGCTGATCGGCGAGCCCGGTGTGGGAAAAACTGCCATTGCCGAGGGGCTGGCGCAGCGAATTGTAAAGGGAGATGTGCCAAACAGTCTGAAGGACAAGACAATTTTCTCCCTGGACATGGGCAGCCTGATCGCGGGCGCAAAATTCCGCGGCGAGTTTGAGGAACGCCTGAAGGCCGTGCTGAACGAGGTGCGCAAGAGTGAGGGGCGTATCCTCCTGTTTATTGACGAGCTGCATACCATTGTCGGCGCAGGAAAAACCGAGGGAAGCATGGACGCCGGGAACCTTTTAAAGCCCATGCTGGCCCGCGGTGAGCTCCACTGCATCGGCGCGACGACGCTGAACGAATATCGCCAGTATATTGAGAAGGATGCAGCTCTGGAACGGCGCTTTCAGCCCGTTATGGTCAACGAGCCCAACGTAGAGGATGCCATTGCCATTTTGCGTGGCCTGAAGGAGCGCTATGAGGTGTTCCACGGGGTGAAAATTACCGACGGCGCGCTCATTGCCGCTGCCACGCTGAGCGACCGGTATATCTCCGACCGCTTTTTGCCGGATAAGGCGATTGACCTGGTGGACGAGGCCTGCGCGATGATCCGGACGGAAATTGACTCCATGCCTACGGAGCTGGATGTGATTCAGCGGCATATCATTCAGCACGAAATAGAGGAGGCGGCTCTGAAAAAAGAGGATGATGCACTGTCCCGGGAGCATCTGGCTGAAATTCAACGGGAGCTCAGTGACCTGCGGGAGGAATTCAATGCGAAGAAGGCCCAGTGGGACAATGAGAAAAATGCGATTGGCAAGGTCCAAAAGCTGAGAGAGGAGCTGGATGCGGCCAATACGGAATTGGAGCAGGCGCAGCGCAGCTATGACCTGAATCGGGCGGCGGAGCTTCAATACGGCAAAATCCCCAACCTGCGGAAGCAGCTGGAGGAGGAAGAACAGATCGCCAATGACAGCAAGGCGCGTTCTCTGCTGCGGGATAAGGTGACGGAGGAGGAGATCGCCCGCATCATCGAGCGTTGGACCGGCATTCCCGTGTCACGCCTGATGGAGGGAGAACGGGAAAAGCTCCTGCATTTGGAGAATATTCTTCATAAGCGCGTGGTCGGCCAGGATGAGGCAGTGCGTCTGGTGAGCGAAGCGATTCTTCGATCCCGGGCAGGAATTGCTGACCCCGGGAAGCCCATCGGGTCCTTCCTTTTTTTGGGTCCCACCGGAGTCGGAAAGACAGAGCTGGCAAAGACCCTTGCAGAGGCCCTGTTTGACAGCGAAAAAAACATGATCCGTATCGACATGAGCGAGTATATGGAGAAGTTTTCTGTCTCCCGCCTCATCGGCGCGCCTCCGGGCTATGTCGGCTATGAGGAGGGCGGCCAGCTTACGGAAGCGGTAAGACGCAAGCCGTACAGCGTTGTCCTGTTTGATGAAGTGGAAAAGGCACACCCGGATGTTTTTAATGTGCTTCTGCAGGTGTTGGACGACGGCCGCATTACCGACAGCCAGGGCCGCACGGTGGATTTTAAAAATACCATTTTGATTTTGACCTCCAACCTGGGCAGCCAGCTTTTGCTGGACGGCATTGATGAAAGCGGAGAAATCCGCGAGGAGACCAGAGGCCAGATTGGCGAGCTGCTGAAACGGTCCTTCCGTCCGGAATTTCTCAACCGTCTGGACGAGATCGTCTTCTATAAGCCGTTGACGAAAGACAATATTACCCACATTATTGATCTGCTTGCCGCCGATCTGAACCGGCGTCTGGAGGATAAGCAGCTCCGTGTGAAGCTGACAGACGCTGCCAAGCAGTTTATCGTGGACAGCGCCTATGATCCCATTTACGGCGCCAGACCGCTGCGCCGGTTTGTGCAGCACAGCGTGGAAACCCTGATCGGACGTAAAATCATCGCGGATGAGGTGCACCCGGGAGCAGAGCTGACGGTGGACTGTGTTGGAGGAGAACTGACGGTCACCGGATAAAAGCGCAGCGACTGATTCCCGGCCTGGGTAATCGGACAGTGCTGCGGTAAAGGAAATATACAAGGGCCAGTCCTTCAAATTGCTGGCCTTTGTATATTTTTTTGTTGTTATTTGTTTCAATCTGCCATAATAACCCATATAATTAGTACGTTACGGCAATTTTGGGCTAAAAACTGATTGCATTTCCAAATGCAGTGTGCTAAAATGCTTACTACCATGTTTATCCGCTGCTCCGATTGTCAAAATCATTGCGGGCAGAGGATAGACGAGAGAATTCCTTCCTTTCTGGAGGCTGTGACCTTGGATAAGTATATCATCAAGGGTGGTAACCAACTGTTTGGCGAGGTGGAGATCTCCGGCGCGAAGAATGCAGCTGTGGCGATTATTCCGGCGGCAATGATGGTTGACGGCGTAGTCCGCCTGGAGAATCTTCCACAAATCAGTGATACGGATAAGCTGCTGCAGATTCTGGAGCTTATGGGGGCGCAGGTCCGGATGGTCAATCCCAGCACAGTGGATATTGACTGCTCCCACGTCTCCCTCTCCAATAAGATATTTTCTTTGACACGCTCCATCCGCGCATCCTATTATCTCATCGGCGCCATGCTCGGACGCTTTGGCAAGGCAAAGACCACAATGCCCGGCGGGTGCAATTTTGGCGTCCGTCCCATTGACCAGCATGTAAAGGGTATGAAGGCGCTTGGCGCCTCCATCAGCATCGGACGGGGGCTGATCAATGCGGAGACAAGGGACGGGCGGCTGCGCGGCGCACGTATCTACCTGGACAAGGTCTCTGTCGGTGCTACGATCAACATTATGATCGCCGCTGCCATGGCGGAAGGACTGACTGTAATCGAAAATGTGGCAAGAGAGCCGCATATTGTGGATTTGGCTAACTTTTTGAACTCTATGGGCGCAGATGTCCGCGGAGCGGGCACGGATGTGATCAAGATCCGGGGCGTCAGGTCGCTTCACGGCGGTACCTATGCGCTGATACCCGATCAGATCGAGGCCGGAACCTATATGACTGCTGTCGCTGCAGCAGGGGGAGAAGTGCGCATCAACAATGTTATCCCGCGGCACCTGGAATGCATCTCTGCAAAGCTGCGGGAGATGGGCGTGACGGTAGAGGAACAGGGGGATGCAGTGATTGTCCGGCGGGACGGTCCTCTGGAACGGGCGAATGTAAAGACCCAGCCCTATCCCGGCTTTCCCACAGATATGCAGCCGCAGATTACCACCGTGCTGTGCATGGCGCAGGGGACAAGTGTTGTCACCGAGGGAGTCTGGGACAACCGTTATAAATATGTAAACGAGCTGCGCAAAATGGGCGCAGAGATAACCGTAAGCGGCAAGACGGCCATTATTGAGGGAGTGAATCATCTGGTGGGGGCCCCGGTCGCTGCCTGTGACCTTCGCGCCGGTGCAGCTATGGTGGTGGCCGGCCTGTGCGCAGAGGGAACCACTGTGGTGGAGGATGTCGTATATATCGAGCGCGGATACCAGGACATCGTGGGAAAGCTCCGGGCGCTGGGCGCAGACATTGTCGCTGTAACAGAGCCGGATGAACCGGAGCAGGAACGCCGGAGAGAGAATGCCGGCTGATTCCATGCAGATTGTCACCTTTGCCAGCGGCAGCAGCGGAAACTGTACCCTGGTTTCCTTTGACGGCAGATGCTTTCTGATTGATGCGGGGATCTCCTTCAAGCGCATTCGGGAGAATCTGGCGCTCTCCGGTGTTCAGCCGGACCAGCTGTCCGCAGTTCTGATCACCCACGAGCACAGCGACCATATTTCCGGCCTTGCCACAATGGTCAAACGCTGTCCGGCGCCGGTGTTCGCCACACCCGTGGTTGCCCAAATGCTGCGAAAAAGCGTGCCCGGTATTGCAGAGCGCCTGCGTGAGCTCCCCATAGGAGAGACAGCGAATATAAACGGTGTGTCTTTTCGGGCATTTCGCACGCCCCACGATACGCGGGAGAGCGTTGGCTGGCGCTTGCAGGGAGAGGAGGAGAGCTTCGCCCTGGCGACGGATATGGGAAGGGTTACAGAGGATATTCGAGAGGGGCTGACTGGCGCAGACGCAGTTCTGATCGAGGCAAACCATGATTTGGAAATGCTTCGATACGGTCCCTATCCCTATCCGCTGAAAAAACGGATTATGTCGGAGCATGGACATCTCTCCAATTTAGACTGCGCTTCTCTGGCCTGCGACCTGTCGGACAGCGGCGTCCGCTGTATCATTCTGGGACATTTGAGCCGTGAAAACAATTCGCCGGCTCTGGCATTTCAAACGGTTTCCGCCGCTCTGGCGGGAAAGAATACCCAGCTCTATGTGGCCCCGGCTCTGACTCGCCTGACCCTGGAGCTGGAGCGGAGAACGCCATGCTTGGCATAACACTGCTTTGCGTGGGAAAGCTCAAGGAAAAATATTATGCAGAGGCATTGGCTGAATATCAAAAGCGGCTAAGCGCTTTCTGCCGTTTTTCTGTGACTGAGCTGCCGGAGCAGCGGCTGAACGACAGCCCCGGGCCCCGGGAAACGGCAATTGCTTTGGACCGGGAGGCAAAGGAGCTGGAAAAGCATATTCCGGCCGGCGCCGTCGTGTGCGCGTTCTGTGTGGAGGGAAAGCAGAAAAGCAGTGAAGAACTGGCCGAGCAGCTGTGTCAGTGGAGCGGAAGCGGGAAAAGCCGGATATGCTTTCTCATCGGCGGCTCCTGCGGCCTGTCAGAGCGGATCAAAGCCCGGGCGGACCTGCTGCTCAGTGTGTCAAGAATGACATTCCCGCACCACTTGTTTCGAATTATGGCGGCGGAGCAGCTCTACCGTGCTTTTACGATTATCGAGGGAATGAAATACCACAAATGACATTACTCCGGGTGCTGTGCCGGAAGGCGCGGGATTGAGGTGCTGCTGTCTGTTGCGAGAGAACAGAACAGGGGAATATATCGGAAAGGGGAGAGGGAATGGCGGAGACCTTTGGATTTGGAAAGCTGCCCGGTGATCTCTATGCGCGGTGGCCAAAGGAGGAAAATGGCGAGCCGGTCCCGCCCAAGCTTCTGCGCCGGCTGCAGTCAACGGATTTGGCGGATACGATGCTGGTGAATATGCTGGAAGCATATGGAATCCCGGCTCTGGTTATTCACCCGGGTGACGGCGCATTTGGACGGGTGATACTGGGCATTTCCGGCACAGGCAGCTGCGTTTATGTACCTGAAACTGCATGGAATGATGCAATAGAATTGATGGAGGGAAATAACGATGACGACCTACAAAGCGGAGTATGAAAAATGGCTGAATTCCCCATCTCTGAGTGAGGACGAGTGGAAGGAGCTCGATGCCATCCGGGGGGATGAGAAGGAGATCGAGAGCCGCTTCTTTGCGCCTTTGGAATTTGGCACTGCCGGTCTGCGGGGCACCATGAAGCTGGGCCTGCATCACATGAATGTGCACGTGATCCGTCACGCGACCCAGGCCTTTGCCAACGTGGTTGCCCGTGAGGGAGAGGAAGCAAAGCGCAAGGGTGTGGTGATTGCCCGCGATTGCCGCCTCAACGGTGATGCCTATGCCAGAGAGGCTGCCTGCATCATGGCAGCCAATGGGATTCACGTAAGAATTTTTGATGATCTGCGCCCCACACCGGAGCTGAGCTTTGCGGTGCGCTATTATCAGACAACTGCAGGCATCAATATCACCGCCAGCCATAACCCCAAGGAGTATAATGGCTACAAGGTCTACTGGTCTGACGGCGCGCAGCTTCCGCCGCACCATGCTGCTGCAATCGCGGCGGAGATGGAGCGCATTGACATCTTCACCGGCTTCGAAACCATGGATTTTGAGGAGGGCAAAAAAGCCGGGCTCATTGAAATCATCGGCGAGGAAACGGATGAGGCTTATCTGAACAAGGTGCTTGGCGAGGCTATTGACCACGATGTCGTGGCCCGGAATGCCGATAAGCTGGAGATCGTCTATACACCCTTCCACGGCGCCGGCCATCGCCTGGTGCCTGAGGCGTTGAAGCGGCTTGGCATCAAGCATCTGACCCCGGAGCCCCAGCAAATGGTGATAGACGGTAACTTCCCTACGGTGGTGTCTCCCAACCCGGAAAATCCTGAGGGCTTTTATCTGGCAGTGGACCTGGCCAAGAAGGTGGGCAGCAACCTGATTATCGGTACCGACCCGGATTCCGACCGCGTGGGTGTGATGGTACGGGATACCAATGGCGAATTTGTTACCATCACCGGCAACCAGATGGGCGTGCTGCTGCTGGACTATGTGATCGGCGCCCGCAACCGCACGGGAACCATGCCCGCCAATCCCGCAGCCCTGAAGACGATTGTTACAACGGAAATGGCACGGGAGATTTGCCGCCGGAACGGTATCTATATGGAGGATACGTTTACCGGTTTTAAGTTCATGGCGGAGAAGATTGCCCAGTTTGAAGCTGAGGGCAGCCATAACTATATCTTTGCCTATGAGGAGAGTTATGGCTATATGATGGGCGATTACGTTCGGGACAAGGACGCTGTAACCGCCTCGATGATGATTGCCGAGATGGCCGCTTATTACTGCGACCGAGGCATGACGCTGCTCGATGCACTGAAGGAGCTGTACGCCAAGTACGGAAACTTTGCGGAAAAGACCCTGAACCTGGTCATGCCCGGCCTGGATGGCCTGAATAAGATGAAGCACGTTATGGGTGTGCTGCGGGAGAATCCGCCGGAGTCTGTGGCCGGCATCAGTGTTTCCCGGGTGCGGGATTATCAGAGCGGACAGGTTTCCGTGCCGAAGCTGGGCGCAGTGGAGCAAACCCACATCAAGGGAAGCAATGTGCTTTACTTTGAATTGTCTGACGGCAGCAGCTTTATTATCCGTCCCTCCGGTACGGAGCCGAAGATCAAGGTCTATCTGCTGGTGAAGGATGAAAGCCAGGAGAAATGCCATGAGAAGATTGCCCGCTATGCAGAGTATGCGGAGACGCTGAAAGAACTGTAAGCAGGTCTTCTGCTGGGAAGAACGCGACCGTCTTCTGCGTATAATTGTGGACTATCGCTATATACCGGCCCTCCCATAACCGGGAGGGCCGTGTATTTTCATGAAAATCTCATCAAATTTCGAAATCCCCTTGCAAATGGGACTTTCATATGATAAAGTTCATAATAATTTCATATTATAGCGAGTGGAACCTTGTTGGAAAGTGCGGCAGAGCGCCGCCGCCGAAGGAATAACATTATCAGGCAAGGAGCCGGAAGGAGCAGCTCCCGGAGAGGGGGAATATGGGCTTTCCGGCACCGAGGAGACTGCAAGGGGATCGCGCTCTGGAGAAGTCCATGTATTGCCATGGATGCCGAAGGTGTAAGGTGCGGCTTTGCCGCGCCAAATCTCTCAGGCAAAAGGACAGGGAAACAGAATGACTCATTTAACCATGGGTTGCTTTGGCGTCTTTTTGCTCCATACCGGCGGAGCAAAAAGAGAGATGAGCATTGGATGGGTTTGTTTCGCTGCATGGGCTGCTCCGGATATGAAACAGGAGGGCCCGTTTTTTGTGCTCTCCGGGGGGGTATGACCCTGAATACAGGCTCCCATGATGAGAGGAAGTAAGGAGGAAGATTGCGAATGGGCATTATTAATTTCTTTACCGGAACATTGAATACAGTGGCGTGGCTGTATATTTTCCTGCCCTGTGCCGTGGTTGGCGGAGTCTTTTTGACCATCCGAACCAAAGCGGTCCAGTTCTCCAGGTTCGGATATGCCATGAAAAACACTGTCGGCAAAATGTTTAAGAAGACAGAGGCAGGGAAAGGTGCAGTCACACCCCTGCAGGCCGTAACCACCGCGCTGGCTGCCACTGTTGGCACCGGCAACATCGTCGGCACCTCTCAGGCAATCGCGCTGGGCGGCTACGGCGCCGTGTTTTGGCTTTGGATTGCCGCTCTGGTCGGTATGTGCACAAAGTATTGCGAGGTCACACTTGCTGTAAAATACCGTGAGCGCGACGACAAGGGCGACTGGGTCGGCGGACCTATGTACTATATTAAAAACGGCCTTGGAAAGGGCTGGGGCTGGCTGGCCGTGTTGTTCAGCCTTTTTGCCGCTCTTGCCTCCTTCGGAATCGGAAATATGTCCCAGGTGAACTCCATCACCGGATCTATTATTGGCGCGATCAGTGCCTTCAATCCGCTTTCCTCCGGGACGGAGACCGTGATCAAATGGGTTATCGGAGTTTTGATTGCTGTTTTGATTGCCGTGATCCTTCTGGGTGGTATTAAGCGTATCGGACAGGTCACAGAAAAGCTGATCCCGTTTATGAGCGTCCTCTACATTATTTTTACACTGATTGTTATTATCGGAAATATCGGCAAGCTGGGCCACGCCTTCGGGCTGATTTTCCGGACTGCCTTTACCCCTCAGGCAATGTTCGGTGCATCCACCGGCATCGTGCTGCGGCAGACCATCATCTGGGGCCTGCGGCGCAGTGCGTTCTCCAATGAGGCCGGCCTCGGCTCCGCCGCCATTGCCCATGCTGCGACAAGCGAAACCAATCCTGTGAAGCAGGGTCTTTACGGAATCTTCGAGGTTTTTGCCGATACGATTGTGATCTGCACCCTGACCGCACTGACGATTATTGTCAGCGGAGTTGATATTGAGTTTGGTGTGAAGCCGGGTTCTGAGCTGATTACGGCTGCTTTTGCCACTGTGGTTGGCGAAAAGGCTGCGTCACTGTTTGTTGCGATTGCCCTGATGCTCTTTGCCTTCTCCACCGTGCTGGGCTGGTCTCTCTACGGTACCCGCAGCGTGCAGTATCTCTTTGGCACGAAGGCCATTCGTATCTACCAGGTGATCTTTGTCCTGGTTGCTGTAATCGGCTGCGTGACCAGCGTGGATGTGGTTTGGGATATTTCCGATACCTTCAATGGACTGATGGCCATTCCCAACTTTATCGCCGTATTCGGGCTCAGCGGCATCGTTGCCAAGCTGACCAGGGATCATTTTTCCAATCCCCTGGAAATGAAGGATGACGAGATTTAAATGACATCTGCCCCTTTTCATGCGCCTGCTTTGGGAAGGGGCAGGCAGCTTTGTGCAAATGAGCCGGCGCGGCATAAAAATTCCCCTCTGACGGAAATGCAGAGGGGAATTCCTATTATTTCAGAAGCTGATTGACGCATTTTTGTACGGCATCGGGATCATATCCGGCGGATTTGAGCTTTTCAACACGCTCAGCGCCGGAGCTCCATTTACCGGCAATGACTTCACGGGCGATTTCCTCGATCTTCTCCGGGCTCGGCGCCGCGGGAGGGGGAGGGGGAGGAGGTGGATTCTGGCCGGGAGCAGCTGCCGCCTCTGCCTCCTGAGCAGAAGCAGCACGTCGAGCAGCCTGCTTTGCCTTGATCTCTGCAATATGATCGTGGTTATTCGGCTTGGGCGTCTCGGGTTGTGCGTCTTTCATAATAATTGGCATGATGCATCCTCCTGTTTCATAATATTTGGCTTTCTTTATGATACCCCCTTTGAGGCCGGAAGTCAATTCTTTTCGCCTTCTGAGGCGCAGCGGTGTTACCGTTCAGACGCCGGGGGCGTCTGAACGGTAACCGGTAGCCTTTTTGGCTTTTTTACCTTCTTGACAAACCCTTTTTCCGGTGCTAAACTATGCATCGTTACATCGGCAAGGATGGAGCGGAACCAACTCCGGAGCCGCCCGTGAATTCAAGCGGGACGGGACATGCCCGTTACAGCATGACTTGAGCGAAAGCACAGGGTGGAACCGTGCGGAATTTTTTGCACCCCTGACAGGTAATGTCAGGGGTGTTATTTTTTAGGAGGAAACCCCAATGGATGAAAACAGATTTACCTTTGAAAATCCGGAATACAGGCATACCTACTGGCATTCCTGCTCCCACATTATGGCCCAGGCGGTCAAACGGCTGTGGCCGGAGGTCAAGCTCGCTATCGGACCTGCCATTGCCGAGGGCTGGTACTATGATCTGTTCGCCCCCTTTTCCTTTACGCCGGAGCATCTGGAGCAGATCGAGGGAGAGATGCGGAAAATCTGCAAGGAAAAGCTGAAAATTGAGCGCTTTGAGCTCAGCCGGGCTGAGGCGCTGGACTTTATGAAGGATGAACCCTTCAAGGTGGAACTCATCAACGATCTGCCGGAGGGGGAGACCATCAGCTTCTACCGCCAGGGCGAATTTACAGACCTCTGCGCCGGCCCGCATCTGGACAGCACGGGCAGAGTCAAGGGCAATGCCCTGAAGCTTACCGCCTGCAACGCCAGCTATTGGAGAGGAGATGCCAAGCGGGAGAGCCTGCAGCGTATCTATGGGATTGCTTTCCCGAAAAAGGATGAACTGGACGCGTATATTCAGCGTCTGGAGGAGGCAAAGCGCCGTGACCACCGCAAGATCGGCCGGGATATGCGTCTGTTTATGACCGACGATCTGGTGGGCAGGGGACTGCCCATGTTTCTGCCCAAGGGCTACACCATCTGGCGGGAGCTTGAAAATTATATCCGGGACAAGGAACTCAAGCTGGGTTATCAGCATGTTATGACCCCCTGCGTGGGCACTGTCAATCTCTACAAGACCTCCGGCCACTGGGATCACTACAAGCAGAATATGTTCCCTGCCATGGAGGTGGACGAGGAAGCCTATGTGCTGCGGCCGATGAACTGCCCCCACCATATGATGATCTATGCCAGCCAGCCCCACTCCTACCGCAACCTGCCTCTGCGCATCGGCGAGATCGCGCACGATTTCCGGTTTGAGGCCAGCGGAACATTGAAGGGCATCGAGCGCGGCCGCCACTTCTGCCAGAACGACGCCCATCTCTTTGTGACGCCGGAGCAGATCAAGGATGAGGTGAGCAAGGTCTGTGACCTGATATTCGATACATATAAGGATTTCGGCATTACGGATTATCGGTGCATCCTCTCACTGCGTGACCCTGCGGATAAGGAAAAGTATCACGACGATGACGCGATGTGGAATAACGCGGAAAGCGCTCTGCGGGAGGTGCTGGTGGAGCTGGGTATCGACTTCACGGAGGAGATCGGTGAGGCTGCCTTCTATGGTCCCAAGCTGGATGTGAATGTCCGGCCTGCTGTGGGTGCGGAGTATACGCTGTCCACCTGCCAGCTCGATTTCTGCCTGCCGGCGAAATTCGACCTGAAGTATATCGACTCTGACGGCACGGAAAAGACACCTGTGGTGCTTCACCGGGCGATTCTGGGCTCGCTGGACCGTTTTATGGCTTACCTGATCGAGGAGACCATGGGCAACTTCCCTGCCTGGCTGGCGCCTGTACAGGTCAAGGTCCTCACTGTCACTGACCGGGCCAATGCATATGCAGAAAAAGTTTGCGCTGCGCTGGAGGAGGCCAATGTCCGCGCAGAGCTGGATGACCGGAATGAAAAAATCGGGAAAAAGATTCGGGAAGCTACCCTGGAAAAGGTCCCCTATATGCTGGTTGTGGGCGACAGGGATGTGGAAAACGGCACTGTCTCCGTCCGCACCCGTGCGGGAGAGGATCAGGGCGCTATGCCGCTGGAAGCCTTCTGCGGGAAATTGGTCGAAGAAATTCGTACCCGGGCGAGATAAGAGGATTATTGACAAATAGTAAAGAAAAGGATACAATAATCTAACCGTGTGCAGGGCCTCCCGCCTCCGGCGGGAGGCCCCCGCGTTGTGCGGGGCACCTGCCCGGTGAACATCGAGAGTGGAAGCCCTGTCCATCTGAAGCAGAAAGAATTTGAGGTACCCTTATGAGACGTATCCTGACCCTATTGCTTTCGCTGCTCCTGATTTTGTCTGTAGTTGGGTGCAGCACGAGAGATGAGCCGGAGGAGACACCGGAGCCGACTCCCGCTCCCACCGAAACGCCTTCTCCCACACCGGCTGCAACGCCTGAACCCACGCCGGAGCCCACCCCTGAACCTACACCGGAGCCGGAGGTTTTGCGCAACCCCTTCAACGGTGCGGTGCTGGAAGAACCCTATACCACGCGGCCCTTCATTCTGATGGTGAATAACCATACCGCCGCCTTGCCTCAGTGCGGCGTTAGCGCTGCAGACATCGTCTATGAGGTGCTGGTGGAAGGCGGTATCACCCGCATGATGTGCGTTTTCTCTGACATTCGCAATGCCGACAAGCTGATGGCAATTCGCAGCATCCGGCCATACTACCTGGATCTGGGCATCTCTTACGGAGCCGTGCTCTGCCATGCCGGCGGCAGTGAGGAAGCCTATGGTCGAATCAGTGCCGAGGGGCTCAACAATATCGACGGCGTCCGAGGCGGCGGATACGGACTTACGGTGTTTGAGCGGGACAGTGCCCGCCTTTCCAACGGCGTTGCCCTGGAGCATACGCTGTTTACCGCCGGGGACAGACTCTACCAGGCTGCGGAGAACAAAGGCTATGCCCTCACGGTGGAACCGGACTATAAGAGCGGGCTGCACTTCACCGAGGATGGTACCCCTGCGGGGGGAGAGGATGCGTCACATATTCAGGTGTCCTTTGGATACAAGACCACGGATCTGACCTATGACGCGGAGAGCGGTCAGTATTCCGCAGTGCAATATGGAGGTAAATATCCCTATGTGGACGGAAATACAGGGGAGGACGTGCTTTTCCGCAATGTTCTGATTATCAACGCTCCGATCCATACCATTGATGACTATGGCCGCATTGCCGTGGCCACCACTGCCGGCGGCGAGGGGTGGTTTGCCTGCGGCGGCAAATGGGTGCCCCTTACATGGGAGCGGGCACCGATGGGTGTGTTTCACTACTATCTTGCTGACGGCAGCGAGGTGGAGCTGGGCGAGGGCCACAGCTATTTCGCCATTATCCCCACCAATAGCGGCTCCGTGACCATTGAGGGAAGCGGCGGCACGGCGGAGACCGTCGCAGACGCTGGGACAGCAGAGTAGAGCCAGAGCACAGTGCGAAACGCAGCTTTTCCGTTTCCTCCCTGTTTCCGACCCGGACGGGGGAGGGAAAGAACGGGCGCCCGCTCCCAGAGAGGAGCGGGCGCCCTTGCCGTGGTATTTATTTCATTTTTACGCCCCAGATCTTACACTGTCTTATTCCGATCACCACGGTATTTTCAAACACTGCGGGACTGGCTTCGGCACCGCCCTGAATATTGAAGGTATCCAGCACCTCGCCGGTCAGCGCATCGAGAAGGAACATGCGGCTGTTGTAATTGCAATAGAGCACATTCCCGCTGCCGTCAGCGTTGTAGACCAGCACCGGGGAGGACCAGGTATAATAGGACTTGTGCTCCCATAATACCTCGCCGTTTTTGCGGTTGATGCAGGCCAGTACGCCGCCGTTGAGATGATCGGTTTTCGCGACAGTGACGTAGATCAGGCCCTCAAGCTGGTTTTTCCCCAGGGCAATAGTGGACTGAACGCCGCCGGAAACACCGGACTCGGTGTGGCAGGTATAGTCGGTCCGCCAGACGACAGCTCCGTTTTCTGCGTCAATTTTGAAAATGGGTACCGGGGCAGTGGTCCAGCTGCGCCAGCCATAGTGAAATGAGGTGCTGATATAGATATAGGGGTGCCCGTCCTCGATCGAGAGCACCGGAGAACCGTTGGAATCGTCCAGAATGTCCTGGACCCATACCAGCTCCAACGTGTTGAGATTAATACACATCAGTCTTCCGCCGTTGTCCGAGATGATCAGGTGGCCGCGCCAAATCACCGGGCTGTCCTCCATTCCGATCCACCACTTGTCGGAGGTGGTGTTGATACCGTTGTAATGCCACTTCACCGCGGTGGGCTCCATGGAGATGGTACCGGCTGCTTCATCATAACGGGTGTGGAGCTTCCAGATATAGAGGATACCGTTTTCTCCGGGATAGATCAGCTGATCGGTCTCTGCGTCCACAAGAGGGGAGCCGTCAAAATAGCAGAGATTGCCCCGCAGGCTGAATCCGCCAATGTCCTCCGGTCCAAAGGAGTGGAGGATTTCATAATCCAGCAGGCTGATCACAAAGACACGGGAGCGGCCCTTAACGCTGTCGTAACCGGCGCCAAGGTAGAGAATGGGGTAACCCCGGGGGTCCAGCGCACCTGCGCCCTTGAAGCTGAAGCCCAGGTTCAGCTTATC
Organism: uncultured Oscillospiraceae bacterium; assembly: GCA_905236305.1. GTDB lineage: Bacteria > Bacillota > Clostridia > Oscillospirales > Oscillospiraceae > RGIG7114. Next base: position 16,755 of record CAJOPB010000030.1, read on the forward strand.
CCGTGTGGCCCTTCCGCTGTCCAGGTCCAGAAAGTAGATGTGCCCGTCCATGGTGGCATAGATGACCTCCACCAGGCTGTCATCCTCCCTGGCCCAGTCATACATATTCATCACAGCCTTGGTGGCGCGGGGCCAGCGGACGATCAACGGCTGCCCCACCCAGCCGCTCCCGGTCCAGGTTGTGCTCTGATAGCTCAGGGAGCCGGTGGTTATGGACCAGGATTCTCCAAACTTATATTCTGAGAGCCCGGCCAGACCGTAGGCGCCCCCGTCCCGAAAATTGTTTCCCCGGAAGGTGATAACCCCCTCAACCTCCGTATAGTCACTGCCAAGACCGAAGTCAATGGGATCCGGAAGGGAGAAGGACGCACCCTCGGGCAGACGTTCTCCGTTTACCTCGATTGCGAGATCCTTTACGAACAGCGCCGGGTCCGTCTCCGGAAGATGGTAAGGCGAAAAATCAGAAAGCGGTGCGGGAGCTGCTGTGGGTACAAGGGGCTCCGGAACCGATTCCGCCTCACTGACGGCAGAGGAAAAAGGAATATTCTCCGCGGTGGAATTCCCCACACGCAGCTTTGCGGTCTGGATGACGGGGGGAAGGGACTCCGGTGCCGCAGGCGCGGCTGTGGCATATTTGTATTCCACAAAAACGAGGACCACCGTCAGCAGCACCAGCGCTGCCGTCTGAAAAACGGATGGTCGCGGGGAGCTTCCGCGCCGGCGGGCGGGCGCGGCGTGCCGTGGTGTATAGGCCATGTCAAAGAGCTCCTGTCACATTCTTATGATGCTGTTTCCCGGCGGGAACAGAAAAATAAAACGAGAAGGGAACCTCTCCCACTCATTTGCCGTTGTTGCTGCCCAGTATAACAAAGAAAAGCGGAAAAAGCAACCTTGCTTTCTCCCGTGTCTCCCGCAGGAAAGGGCGTGCGCGTGTACGGCGTGCAGCTGCTGCAGTTCAGACGCCTCGAAATCAGAATTGTAACATTCATTGTGCATTGAGCACGGCAGTGTATCGTCCGGGGGAGACAGGAAAACGCCCGCCCCACAGCGCCTGCAAAAGCAGGTGTGGGGCGGGAAAATATGCCGGATATGCAGTTTTCAGGTTTCTGCTTTTTATGGCAGAACAGCATGAAATCTGTTTTTATTCCTCCGGTCCTTCCGGCTGTGTCTCGTCTGTGCCGCTCTGGGTGCCGGGGTTCTGAATTTGAATGACTGCAGGAGCTGCGCTGCCGGCTGCGGCTTTTCCGCCCAGAGCGCCGAGCAGCAATGCGCGGATGTCCAAACCCATGCCCTGGGTGAAGCCCTCGGTTATCTGTGTGGTACCGTTGATAATATCCTGGAGCAGCCGGGCGCTGTTGCCCTCTCCGTACATGGTGATGTGATCCACCTTGCTCAGAGGCTCAGCCACATTTTTAGCGATCTCGGGAAGGGCCTGCATCACCATTTCGATGACGGCGGCTTCTCCGTATTTTTTCATGGCCTCTGCCTTACGGTCAATACCCTCTGCCTCTGCCAGCGCCTTGGCACGGATGGCCTCTGCCTCGGCCTTACCTACGGCAGAGATACCGGCGGCCTCCTGCTCCCGCGCATATTTTGCCGCTTCAGCGGCTTTCTTCTGAGCCTCGGCCGCCTGCTCCTGCTCATAGCGCAGGGCCTCCGCGTCTTTCTGCCGGCGAAACAGATCCGCCTGGGCCACCTGCTCCTGGCGGTAGCGCTCCGCATCCGCCTGGGCGCGGATGTCGGCGTCCAGCTTCTGCTTTGCTACCTCTACCTCCTGGCGCTTCAGCTCCGCTTCCCGTTCTGCACGGGCAATCTGTGCGTTGACGGTGGTGGTCTCAATGCTCTTTTGCTGGGCCTGCTTTTGAATCTCGTAGGCCGCGTCCGCCTCGGCCTGCTTGGTGTCGGCTGTGATCTTCAGCTCGCTCTGGCGCACAGCCAACTCCGTATTTTTCTGGGCAATCTCTGTATCCGCGCGGACCCGTGCCTCGTTGGCGGCCTTGTCGGCCTCTGCCTGGGCAATCGCCACATCCCGGTTGGCCTGGGCCTTGGCTATGGCGGCATTTTTCTTGATGAGACTGGTGTTGTCCGCGCCCAGGTCCCGGATCAGACCGTTTTCATCGGTGACATTCTGAATGTTGCAGGACAAAATCTCGATGCCCAGCTTATCCATGTCCTTGCTGGCCTTCATCATCACCTGATCCGAGAAGGAGTCCCGGTCGGTGTTGATCTCCTTGAGACTCAGCGTGCCGATGATCTCACGCATATTACCCTGGAGGGAGTCCTGCAGATCCAGGGTAATGGCGTCCGCCTTTTTGTTCAAAAAGTTCTTTGCCGCCAGCTTGATGCCCTCGGGCGTGGGGGAGATGCGCACCTTTGCCACAGCGTCCACATTGACATTGATGAAATCATTGGTGGGTACAGACTGCTCCGTCTTGATGTCCACGGTCATCTGGCCCAGGTAGAGCTTATCCAGCCGCTCAAAGAAGGGGACCTTGACACCAGCCCGTCCGATCAGAATACGGGCCTCCCGCTTCATACCGGAGATGATGTAGGCGTGGTCCGGCGGAGCTTTTACATAACCGATCAAAACCAGCAAAATGACGGCGACCGCGACAATACCAATTGCGAAATAGGGCATGGGGATACCTCCTTATTTATAACTCTCTTTAGGTAATTGTGAAGCTCGCGTCCACGGCCGGACTGAATGCAATTTGTTTTCACTGCGGCTATGCCGCGGCAAAACCGCCCCATTATGCAGGGCAAAGGTTTTCAACTCATTGTATCACATCCGCGGACGCTTTCAAAGTCCAAAAATCTCCTCCCCTGAAACCGGAGCCTGCCACGGTCGCCTTCCTCGATGCGGCCATAGGCATCGCCGCTGACATGCAGCTCCAAGCGGTCTCCGCTCTCCACCTGAAACGTGATATAGTACGTGGTGGAGCTCAGGGATGCCGGAGTATCTATATACCGGCACGGAGAAACATTGTTGCGTTTTTTCACCACCACGGCGTCCACCGCAAGACGCGGTGCGCCGCTGCTTCTCCGCGCGGCAAGATCGCGGATGAGCCCCCAAAGCGCAAGTCCGATGACTGCGGCGGCTCCAAGCGCGAGCGTCAGCTTCAGTGGCAGGGCAAAGCCGCTTTGTGCACCCAGGGGATGCTCCTCCGCGCCGGGAAAAAGCACGGCCCGGCAAAGCCCGGCGACAAAGAGCAATGCGGCTGCGAGCCCTGCAGCACGCCGCAGTATTGCCCGCGCGCCGGAATGCATTTTTCGCCTGAAATGCGCGTCGAATTCCTTCTGACATTTTTCCTCCAGCGTGTCGGGATAGAAAAAATCCGCGTCGCTGTTGAGCCGCATGGCTTCGCCCCGCAGCCTTGCCTGCTCAATGCCGAGATACTCCTCCATCAGGATCGAGAGGCCCGCCTCGTCCAACTGTTCGCGGGCATCGTCACATGGCTGTTCCGGCTTCAAGTTGACTTCCTCCTTTCCGCGAGAAGCAGTTGTTTTGCCCGCCTGCGGGCACGGGACAGCAGTCCGCGCACACTGGAGCGCTTGCAGCCCAGCACTACGGCCAGTGCCGCGTCATCCATGCTGTAAAGATAGCGCCCTTCGAGAAGCAGTCGCTCCGCCTCTGTCAGAGAGGGCCAGATTTGCGACAGATGGTAGTCCGGCAGATGGGAGAGGAACTCCTCCTCTGCGCCGGGAGCCGCTGCTGTAAGCTCCCGTGCGTCGTAGGCTGCCTCTGTCTTTCTGTCCCGTTCCTGTTTCCTGTGCCAGTCATAGGCAGCGCTGCGAACGGTGAAGATAATATAATTGACCTGGGCGCCCTCTGGCATGGCGTGGAGCTTTGGCAGCCGCCGGAGCAGCCGGAGCCAGGTCTCCTGAGCCACATCCTCCGCTGCAACTGCATCTCCTGTGAAGGAAACGGCCTTTGCCAGTACCAGACGCTTATAGCTCTGATAGAGTGCCATGAAGAATTGCTTTTCCTGCTCCGGGTCCCGGCAGTGGGTATCGTAAAGCTGCAAGCCGTGTTCCCTCCCTTCCGCTGACATCTCTATAACGATTGGCAGAGGAAAAATGCAACAGCCTTTGACAATTTTTTGCGCACTAAGCTGCTATGTGTGGTATACTGTAAAGAAGAAAAAGGCCCCACCGTGGAAGGATCATCCCGGAGGCGCCTGTGAGAGGAGTGAGGAACCGTGCTGCTGGTTGCCGCCGCTGTGATTCCCGCTGTGTTTTTGATGGTCCGCGTTTATCGTGCGGACCGTCTGGAAAAAGAGCCGATTGGTCTGCTTCTGACACTGATTCTTTTGGGAATTATATCCACCCTGCTGGCCTCCATCACGGAATGGGTAGGAGAGAATCTGCTGGAGCTGCTGCTGCCGGCAGATGGCTTGCTGTATGCGCTGCTCCTGAATTTTGTGGTGGTGGGGCTGTCCGAGGAGGGGTTTAAGTATCTGGTGCTCAAGCGGAGGACATGGCGTTCCCCGGAGTTTAACTGTCAGTTTGACGGGGTGGTCTATGCGGTTTTTGTCTCTTTGGGCTTTGCACTTTGGGAAAATTTGGGATATGTTGCCGCCTACGGCATGGAGACCGCTTTGGCCCGCGCGGTGACAGCGGTGCCGGGACACGCCTGCTTCGGTGTGTTTATGGGCGTGTGGTATGGCATCGCGCGGCGCTGGGAGCTGTATGGCGAGTCCCATCTCTCCAAGCGGGCGCGCAGAGCTGCAGTGGTCGTGCCTACGCTGCTCCATGGCTTTTATGATTTTATCGCCTCCATGGAGCGGGACTGGTTTGTACTGGTTTTCCTGGTCTTTGTGCTGCTGCTGTTTATCACGGCAATGCGTCTGGTGCGGCGGCTGTCAAAGGATGACCATTATCTGTAAATCACGCCTATCCGCCCAATCATGTCTGCCCAGGCGTTTCCCTGCCACTCGGGAAGCTGAAAGCGGTCCCCGCGGACATATTCCGCTGCGTTTACAGATAAGGCAGCAGCTCCTCCAGCGTGCGGGGCGTATAGTCCATATATGGCAGCATTGCGCCCACGTTTGCCATGCGGCAGAGATCGGTGCGGACATAGAGGTTTCGCATCAGCCGTTTCCCGTTTTCTGTGATGTTCCACTCATAGGAGGCGTGAACATGGCCATACAGGTGATACCAGCCGAAATACTGGTCGTGGAAGGAGAGCATGGGATAGTGGCAGAGCACTACATGACGGTCCCCGTCCAGAATTTCCCGATATTGCGCGACCTCCGTAAACAGTCCCCGCAGCTGCTCGACGGTTTCCGGCGTATCATGATTGCCCAGAATCAATGCTTTTTGGCCGTTGAGACTGCCCAGAATGTCCCTCCAGCGGTCAGCGTCCCCGGCGCAGAAATCCCCGAGAATCCAGGTCAGATCCTCGAGAGACACCACGCGGTTCCAGCGGGCGATCATGGCAGCATTCATCTCCGAGACTGAATTGAAGGGACGGTTGTCATAGGCCAAAATGCTGTCGTGGTCAAAATGCATATCAGAGATATAGCGTATCATGCATTGTTCTCCTGTTCGGTTCAATGAATACCGCGTTAACAATTCGATTTTATGCCGTTTTTGCCGCGTAGCGGTAAAAAAACATGGGGACGGGCCTCTGCCCGCCCTCATGTTTTCTCCGGCCGTCTGCTTATCCGCCCACAACCTTGGTGGTGCCGGTAGAAGAAGTGCTGTTTTTGGCGTATTCCTGTTTCAGCTTGTCGAACTTGTCCAGAACCGCCTCCCGGGTCCGCTTGGAGATATCCGGCAGCTCTGCTCCCCAGGACTTGGTAGCAGCTTCGTAGCCTTTTTCAAAGGCGTTGATCAAAGTTTCCAGCTTGTCGGGATCTCCGCCGCTGAGGGCAGTGGCATATTTCACAATACGGTCGCTGGTTTGCTCCACGCCCCAGTAGCCGTCCTCTGCGATGTCCTTCTGCGCCTGTGCCTGGGTTTCGGGATCTACATCGAACGCACCCTTGCGGAACTTCTGCCAGAAGGAATCGTCCGCCTTGCCCAGCGTGTCCAGCTGCTTGCCCAGCATTTGCTGTACCAGGCTCTGCGTGCGCTGCTCCAGCTCATCCTTCATGGCTTTGATGGTGTCGGTATCCAGGGCGTTGGCTCCACGGCGGGAGCTGGCCTCATAAACCGCCGCCTCCTGATTTGCAGAGACTGCCTGGGCATTTTCTTCCGCAGAGGCATCCTCCGCAGCCTCGGTATTTACTGTGTTAATTGCACCGGCAGCGACATAACCGGCCGCGGCGACGGAATTACCGAGAGAAATCTGATTCAGATCCATAGTGTCTCCTTCCTTTCTGCATGTCTTTATGCTGTCAGATCATCCTTGATCTTTAATCATTTATCGGCAGATTTTTCCGGTAATTAATAAGTCACCGGTACACTTTTTGTTCTTTTTCTCCCTTCAGCCTGAAAACGGTTTTATAGTCAACGACCCAAATGTCGTGACTATAATTTCATTTTAGCCGTCATTTTCCGCCGCAGAGCGGCGATAACATGACATGGAAACTATAGTAAACGGCAAATTTTTTTTCGTTTACTTATAGATTGGCGCAGCTCCTGCTCAGCAGTTCCCGGTATACACATACTCCAGATTTTCTCTGGCCAGTGCTGCCAGCCGGTAGATTCGTTCCACCGGCGTAGGAGGACGGTCCCGCAGATGATAGCGGGGGAAAAACCGGGACAGGTGCAATGGAATATCCCGCCGGAGAGAGGCAATCCAGCGCGACAGAGCCTGTACCTCATCCTCGCTGTCGTTCTCACCGGTTACCAGCAGCGTTGTGATCTCCACATGACAGGAATCCGCGGCAAGGGCGATTGCCCGCTTCACTGTCTCCAGGTCGCCTCCCAGCCGGCGGTACCAGTCCGCAGAAAAACCCTTGAGGTCGATATTGGCCGCGTGGATCCGGGGAAGCAGCCGTTTCCAGGGCTCCTCACAGATGCTGCCGTTGGTTACCAGCACATTGACCATGCCCCGTGCCTGCACCGCGCCGGCAGTGTCCATTACGTATTCATAACCCACCAGAGGCTCGTTATAGGTATAGGCCACGCCGATGTTTCCCCGGGGCTTCTGCGTCTCAGCCAGTTCAGCCAATGCCTCCGGGGACAATTGATCCTCGGCCATATTCGTTCCGTCCGCCATGGATATTTCGGAATTCTGACAGAAGGGGCAGCGGAGATTGCAGCCAAAGCTGCCTACAGAAAGCACCTTACTGCCGGGGAAAAAGCGGCGCAGGGGTTTTTTCTCAATCGGGTCCAGAGCGAGCGCGGTAACCCGTCCGTAATTCAGCGGTACAATCGCCCCATCCCGGTTGACACGGGCACGGCAAAAGCCAGCCTGTCCTTCCCGCAGCACACAGCGGTGAAAGCACAGCTCGCAGCTTTGGCTCATCTGTGACGCACCACCTCAAAGCGCTCCAGGGTGTATTTCTCCTGTTCCCCGATGCCGCCCTTCTGCCGGGCAATGGCAATCTGTTCCTCCACAGTGTCCACACCATCAAGGTCCGGCAGCAGCAGTCCGCGCCGTTGTCCGCATGTGACAATCACCCCATAGCGCCTGACGTCCAGCGCAGCGGGGGAGGCGATGCGCTCCGGCGGGCGCAGCACATCCACGTTGTATTCCAGAGTATCCAGCTCCGATGCTCTGACCGGAGGGAACCGGGGATCGTGGGCTCCGGCAGAGACGGCATTCTGCACGATCTCTGCCGCCAGACTGGGAGTCGTGGGCCCGATGGTTCCGATACAGCCCCGGAGCTGTCCCTCCTGATGCAGAGAAACAAAGGCTCCGGCGCGGCTCTGCGTCAGCTCCTCCGGCAAATCCTCGGGAATCGCGGTCAGACGCTTTCCCGTCCGGACAAAGGTCTCCAGGGAGAGCCGCGCCAGTGCTGTATAGGCGTCCTCCCCGGCTTTTTGCCGGGCAAGCCGCGCCTGCTCCGCCGCGGCGTACTGTTTGCCGAAGCAGCGGCCTTCATCCTTCCCGGTTACCGAAAATACCGCCACTCCATAGCCTACGCCAAAGGGCCCTTCGTGGCTCAGCAGCTGTGGTGAAACCGCCAGCCCGTCCAGCGCTCCGGCCATGATCTGAAAGGAACGCTGGCCGCATTCCGCAGCCCGCTCACAGAGCCTGCTTTCCATGGACAACAGCCGGAGAAAATCCCCGTCCGCCATGGCCGCAGTTACGGCACGGTCGTATTCCGGCCCCTCGGGGACAAAGCCATAGGGCCCGTCCTCCTTCAGCTTGTGGCTCAAATCGCCGCTCGCGATAAAGACCGCACGGCGGCCCAGCGCCTCCGCTGCCTCCGCTGCGCACTGGCCCAGACGGTAGTGGGTCAGCGGCGAGAGGCCGGACAGGCCGATGCGCACCACGGGGCAGTCCACTCCTGCCTCCCGCAAAAACCACAGCGGAATAAAGCTCCCGTGATCCAGCCGCGGGTCCCGCTGGCCCCGGGTTCCTGCAGGGATGCACGCAGCCTGTGCCCGCTCAATGAGCGCGCGCCGCAGCTCCTGGTCATAGTCCACGCGCAATTGCGCCTGCGGCGCACGGAAAAAGGACATGTCTCCTGCGGCGAACTCCCCCGGCGCAATGTGAAAATAGTCCGAGTACATCACCAGATGGGGTGATGAGAGAATCAGGACCTCCGGCCTCCATTCCGCCACCTGCCGGGCAGCGGCACGATAGGCGTCGACGGTGGCCTGAATTTTCTGTTCCTCCCCTCTGCCCACTGCGGGGATAATCAGCGGAGGATGCGGAACAACGACAGAACCCAGAATCGGCATCTGCTTTACCTCCTGCCCATGTATGATTCCACTTCAATGACGCCGCTTTCCCGGACCGTGACGAGCATACCGTCCCGCACATAGTCCAGAAAATCCTGTCCGAGAGAGTCCACCACCGGCATTGAGACCTCCGGCAGCCACACGTCAGCCAGCACGGCTCCCGCTGCAGCCAGGGAGTCGATCGGCTCGGAGAACAGCATGCAGGCAGGCTGACGGTGCATGCTGCAGGCACAGTAGAGTACCAGCCCGCCGGTGGTGGAGCCGATGGTACGGGGAAGACAAAGCGCCTTGCCCGCCATGGCTTTTCCATAGAGCTCCGGGTTGTTCTGATCCCCGCAGCTGGCCTTTTTATCGCCAAATTGCAGTGCCTTTTGGAAGGAGGCAAGGGTGTTCAGGCCGCTGTGGGATACCACCGCAGGAGCGGTAACCGTGCCTTCTGCCACGACTCTGCCCTGAAAAGTACGCATGGCTCACAGTCCTCCCTTTGTCAGTATAGACAGAATTTCCTCGTCCGTATAGTATCGGGCGGAGGTGTATGTGCGGAGCTTATTGCTGGAGGTGATGACCGGCATCCTGGTGCTGAGCGGGTTGTTCATATACATCAGCGGGCAGATATAGCTCAGCACCACGCCCATATAGCGCAGCTTGGCGCCCCGCGCAGTATCCGAAAATTCCCGAATTACGCCGGGGGAAGCGGTAAAAACCGTGGGAATCCGGACCCGCCGCTGTCCCTCGGCCACAAGTGCTGCCTCCAGCCGGTCGGTCCAGTCACATAGCTGGTCCAGGCTGAAATGGGGACAGCCCATAAAGCAGAGCCGGGGCTGGGCCTCCCGGTTTTTCCAGATGACGGGATAGCTGTCATATACCCGCTGCAGCTCCGCGTCGTCAATGACATAGGTTCTGAAGCCCTCCGCCAGCAGGGAATCACCCTGTTCCACCGCTTCCGGCGTGATACCCTCCACGTGATAGAGCCCAACAGCACCGTTGGACGCAGTGGCAGCGCCGAAATCCTTCAGGTATGACCTGGCGCTCTCGTCCAGTCTGCCGCCCAGCCAGCGATCCAGCCCTACAATATAGGGTACATCCTCCATGACCTTCATACCGATGGCAGAGCCCAGAAGCTGTGCCTCCGGCTTTTTCGAGGTTCTGACCTCTACCCTCCATGTGGCGCGCCGCCCCTCATCGGTCAGCAGACCGAAGCAGGGTACATATCCAGCCACCGAGCCCATCAGGTCGATGATACCGCTGTTGCGGTTGCACCGGGCTCCCAGCACAGAGTTGGCATAGACTACGGCCGAGGATTCGGCCCAGGACAGCACCTCTCCCTTTTGCGGGATATTGCCCACCTCCGGCAGATAGCAGGTGCAGGTGAAGGCATTGGCATCCAGCAGACCCAGCTTTTGCAGCTGCTTTTCATAATCTGCCTGCCTGCTGTACATGAATTTTTTGAAAACCAGGTCCTGAAGAAAGGAGCTCGGGACATTGCTGTCCAGAGGGCGCGGATCAGCGGTAAACTTCTGCCCGGACAGTGCTCCCGCCTCGATGAGCTGGTCCATCAGGTCGTAGACGGAACCCAGAGCCTTCAAGCCAAAGGAGGTGACCAGATGATTGTATTTACCTGTCACGGGCACCATCTTTTCCGCACCGAAAAGCTCTCCGTAACGCACCAGGGTTTCCATGACCTTTGCCATGGTTTCCCCCTGCGCGCCGTCCAGAATTGCCCGCTGTTCGTCTGTGAGGGCGATTTTTGTCTGATACATGCGAAACTCCTTTCACTATATCTTCATTGCGGCCTCATAGGCACCCCAGACAACGCTCCGCAGGTTCCCTACCCCCGCACAGTCGCCCACCAGGAAGATGTTTCTGCCGCCCTGAACGAGGGGGGTGGGAATATAGCCGGCGGAGCTGATGACGGTGTCGCAAGGGATCTCGATCTCCCCATCAGGACCGGTGCAGAGGACGGAGCTGTCCTGCACCGCAGTAAGCCGGGTGTTGAGATAGACCGGCACCTCATGGAGCGCGAACCACTCCCGGAGATAGGAGCTGTTGGCCAGGCACACGCCCTTTTGCGCAATCAGGTCCTCCTTCATTTCCACAATTGAGACATCCTTGCCCTGCAGCGCCAGCTCATAGGCGATCTCACAGCCTGTGAGGCCGCCGCCGATGACCGTTACACGCCGTCCGCAGGGAGCGCCGTTGAGAAAGTCCACGGCCTCCACCATTTTTTCATATCCCGGTATACTGCGCAAAAGTCTGGGGGTCGCACCCGTGGCAATAATCACGGGATCGGCGCCAAAGCGTTCCAGCTCCCTGACCTCGTCCTGATAGTGAACCGGAATTTCCAAAAGCTCCACCTGTCGCTGATACCATGCCAAAAGCTGGCGCAGCTTGCCCTTGTAGCTCTCCGCTGAGGCGGCGACAAACACGCCGCCGAGATGGTTTGATTTTTCATAAATCACCGGCGCATGTCCCCGCAGCTTCAGCACTCTTGCGGCCTCCATGCCGCCGATGCCGCCTCCCACAATGTGCACGGTTTTGGGCTTTGCTGTCTGCTTGATATAGTGCCTGTCCGTCTGCATGGTCTCGGCGTTGACGGCACAGCGGGCCAGATGCAGTGAATCACTGAGCTCCTGGTCGTTTGGCACGCCCTTATAGTGGCACATATTGAAGCAGCCGTTATGGCAGAGAATACAGGGACGAATATCCTCGCTGCGGCCCTCCATAAGCTTTGTGACCCAGGCACGGTCAGCCAGGAAGGGGCGGGCAAAGCCGGCGCCGTCGATGTGGCCTGCCTCCACCGCCTCTGCCGCTGCCGCCGGGTCCAGCCGTCCGGCGCAGACCACGGGAATATCCACAAACCGGCGGAGATGCGCCACATCCTCCAGATTGCAGTTTTCAGGCATATAGATGGGCGGATGTGCCCAGTACCAGGCGTCATAAGTGCCGTTGTCGCAGTTAAGCATGTCATAGCCCGCGTCTTGCAGCAGCCGGGCAGCCTGCTCGGACTCCGCCATATCCCGGCCTGCCTCAGTGTACTCCTCGCCCGGAAGTGCACCGGAGCGGAAGCCCTTGGTCTTGCTCACCACACTGTAGCGCAGCGAGACGGGGAAATCATCACCGCAGCTTTTTTTGATTGCCCGGACGATTTCACAGGGGAAACGGTAGCGGTTTTCCAGACTGCCGCCGTATTCATCGGTGCGCTTGTTGACATATTTCAGAGTAAACTGGTCCAGCAAATAGCCCTCGTGGACCGCATGAACCTCGACGCCGTCCACGCCCGCATCCCGCAGCAGACGGGCACTTTCGGCAAAGGAATCAATGAACTCCCGGATTTCCTCCCGGGTCATCTGCCGGCTTGGAACCTTGTCAGACCAGCGGTTGGGGGCAGGGGACGCCGAGGCAGTGATCTTATCCAGATCCATGACAGAGCGGGAAGCAGAACGCAGCAGGGGATTGTTATAGAGCTTTTCCATCATGGCACTGACCGTGAAGCTGCGGCCAAAGCCGGCTGTCAGCTGTACAAAAAGCTTTGCACCCGTGCGGTGGAGCTCCGGCATCCAGCGAGCCAGGTCCCGGTACATTCCCTTGTTCTTATGAAGCCATTGTCCGAACATGGGGTTGTACACCGGCTGACAGCCCGGAAGGACCAGCCCTGCGTTATTTTGAGCTGCCTCCAGGATAAACTCTGCACCTGCCCGATCAAAATGGTTGCGTTCCATCCAGCCGAGAAGATTGGTACCCCCCATGGAGGTCAGTACAATACGGTTTTTGATCTCACAGTTCCCGATCTTCCAAGGGGTAAACAGAGGCTCATAACGTGTGTCCATAGCAGTTCTCCTGTTCCAGAAGTAATACATATTTTCCGTATTTTAGCACAGTATTGCGGGCAATTCAAGGGCTTGGAGGAAGCAGCAGCCCCCGTGTTTGCCGTGTTCCGTGCATTCAGCAAAAAAATACCCGAGCCGGGAAGCGGGGGGAAAAACATGTGGAAAGATTGCGGTTCGCGGCGAATATAGTGAGAATACGGCGCGGCGGAGCCAGCAGATCCGCCGCGCAAGCCTGGGAACTGCCGGAAAATAACGCATGCGCATCTGGTCTGTCCTGACCTCGCCGGACGATAGCCCCTTGTTCCGGCGCCTTGCCCGACGAGGACGATCCTGCGCCGTATGCCGGGTAATTTGCCGACAGTTCCTCACTTGTCACAAGGAGGAGTGATCTGATGATTTCGACTGCGTTTATGCTGCTGCTGTCGGGGGTGTTTTTATCACTCAGGCTGGGGCAGGGCGGTTCTTTTCCACGGCCGCTCCCGCCGGAGGAGGAGCAGCGCGCTGTAGAGGCATGGGTGAACGAGGGAGATCTGGAGGCCAGAAACAAGCTGGTGGAGCACAATCTTCGGCTGGTGGCACACATTATTAAGAAATACTATTCCCAGTCTGATGATCAGGAGGATTTGATCAGTATCGGTACGGTGGGATTGATTAAGGGCGTGAATACCTATCGCCCGGATAAGAAGGTGCGGCTGGCAACATATTGCAGCCGCTGTGTGGAGAATGAGGTCCTCATGTATTTCCGCGCACAGAAAAAAACTGCCGGGGACGTGAGCCTTTCGGACACCATCGAATCCGACGGAGAAGGAAACAGTCTTTCCCTGATCGACACCCTGGCAGAGGAGTCCAACATGGCGGAGGACGTGGGGACAGCAGAGCTCTGCCGCCAGACCCGGGAATGTGTCGATACGGTCCTGGACGCCCGGGAAGCGGAAATCATCCGACTGCGTTACGGCCTGGGCGGCAGAGCGCCGCTGACCCAGCGGGAGGTAGCGGAGCGCAATGGAATCAGCCGCAGCTATGTATCCCGTATAGAAAAAAAGGCGCTGAATAAGCTTCGCAAGGCGCTGGACGACTGAATGGACCAAGCTGCAAACAGAGGAAATCAGAGACGAATCCGGAAAATACGCTTGTGCCCGGGACCTTGTCGTGCTAAACTGACCAGGAGCTGCTGCCGGAGGAGCACGAGAAGGAGGAAAACGAATGAAACTCAACAGGGAAAAGCTAATGCTTTACGCCGTGACGGACCGGAGCTGTCTTCGGGGGCAGAGCCTGGTCCAGGCAGTGGAAGGAGCACTGCGGGGTGGGGCAGGCTTGGTTCAGCTTCGGGAAAAGGCTCTTGATGACCGGGAGCTGCTGGAGGAGGCAGACGCGGTGAGAACGCTTTGCCGGAAATATGGCGTTCCCTTTGTGCTCAATGACCGGACGGAGCTGGTCCTTGCCGCAGACGCCGACGGGGTCCACGTCGGCCAGAGCGATATGGACTGCGCCCGGGCGAGGGCTGTGCTGGGGCCGGATAAGCTGGTGGGTGTATCCTGCCGCACGGTGGAGCAGGCCCTGGCTGCCCAGGTTGCGGGTGCGGACTATCTGGGTGTGGGCGCGGTGTTTTCCACCGGGACCAAGCCGGATGCAAAGCCTGTGACAAAAGAAACACTGAAAGCCATCTGCGCCGCAGTAGAGATTCCGGTGGTTGCCATCGGCGGCATCAGTGAGGAGAATGTGGAGCAGCTGTCCGGCAGCGGGATCGCCGGGGTGGCAGTCGTAAGCGCGCTGTTTGCCCGCAACGACACGGAGGCAGCGGCTCGCGGCCTGCGGGAAAAGCTGAAAACGGTTGTGGGATGATGGAAGATCGGGGAATACAGCATGGATAAGCCATTTGCGATTTTTGATCTGGATGGGACACTGGTGGATTCCATGCCCTTTTGGGACCGGCTGGGCCTGGATTTCCTGGACCTGCACGGCATTTCCGGCAGCGAGGCAGAGAACGCCGTGCTCCAGACAGCGCGGATGACGCTGCCGCGGTCGGCCGTATATCTGCGGGAGCGCTTTTCTCTGCCGATCACTGCGGAGGCGGCGGAGGCAGAGCTGAATGCTGTTATGTCACAATACTACCGCAGCAGTATCCCCGCAAAACCCGGTGTTCACGCCTATCTGGAGCGGCTTCGGCATTGCGGTGTCAGGCTTTGCGTGGCATCTGCAACAGGACATACTCTGATCTCAGACTGTTTGAAACGATTGGGCCTTGCAGACTGTTTTGAATTTCTGCTCTCCTGTGAGGACCTGGGTGCCGGGAAAGAGTCGCCGGAGATCTATTTGCAGGCAGCCTCCCGCTTTGGCGCGCAGCCCGCACATATCGCTGTGTATGAGGACGCGCTCTACGCTCTGGAGACGGCGAAACGCGCCGGCTTTTACACGGTCGCGGTTTGGGACAAAAGCGCCATACACCAGTGGGAGCTTATGCGGTGTATGGCAGATGAAGCAATATTCGATTGGCTCCGGCTCCGTTAGAGAGCGGAGAAGCAGGCTCTTACGGAAGGGCGTCGTCACTGTTCAATTCCTCCCGCAGACGCTGCAGTGCCTTGCGCTCCATGCGGGAGATCTGAACCTGGGACACGCCCAGTACCCTGGCGGAGCGCTGCTGGGTCATGCCGTGGAAGAAGCGGAGGGAGATCACCATCTGCTCCCGCTCCGGCAGCCGGGCTATGGCCTCGTCCAGGGCAAAGCGCTCCACCAGCCGCTCCTCCTGACCGTAGTCCCCCAGCACAGCCTCCAGCGTAAAGTGTTCATCACCGCTCTCCCGCTGCAGGGATTCCGCAGGACCGGAGGCGGATTCTGCTTCCACAATGGCTTCGGGCAAAATGCCGGTCTCCTCCGCCAGCTCGGAGATGGTCGGCTCCCGGCCAAGCTGCTGCTCCAGCGCCCTCCTGGCCTGCCATATCTTCATGGCGCGTTCCTTGATGCTGCGGCTGACCTTCACGGTTCCGTCGTCCCGCAGAAATCTGCGAATCTCTCCGGAGATTTTCGGCACCGCATAAGTGGAAAACTGCGTCCCAAAGCCATCGTCAAAGCCGCTGACTGCCTTCAAAAAACCCAGGCATCCCAGCTGATACAGGTCGTCCGGCTCCACGCCGCGGCCAAAAAAGCGCCGGGCAACGGACCAGATCAGGCCGGAATTTTCCGTCACAAGCCGTTCGGTTGCCTCCCGGTCCCCGGCCTGGGAGCGGGCCACCAGGGAGAGTGTGTCGATTTTTGCCGTATCCATGGCCTTTGCCGCTCCGAAGACTCCCGGCGGCCTCAACGCCGCCGTCGGATGCGGCGCAGCATGGTCACGGTGGTACCTGCACCGGGACTGGAACGAACCCGGAGCTTGTCCATGAAGCTCTCCATAATGGTAAATCCCATGCCGCTGCGCTCATCCCCGCCTGTGGTGAAAAGGGGCTGCCTGGCCTGGTCCACATCCGGTATGCCCCTGCCCTTGTCCCGCACGGTCAGCTCCAGATACTCGCCGTCAAGAATCCGAGCCCGCAGCCATACGGTGCCCACTGTATCCGGATATGCATGGACAATGGCATTGGTTACGGCCTCACTGACCGCGGTGCGGATGTCTCCCAGCTCGTCCAGCGTCGGGTCCAGCTGTGCGGCGAAGGCAGCTACGGCGGAGCGCGCCAGCGCCTCATTTGCACTGCGGGAAGGAAATTCCAGCTTTATGTAATTCTCGCTTTTCACTCATACCACCTCCCGCGGAACCCTGATATTAACGATGCGGTCGATGCCGCTGGCATCCAGTACCCGCAAGGGCTGCGCCGCAGCATTCTCAACCCAAATTCGTCCGCCGCTGCCGGTGATGCGGCGGTGCAGCTTCAGAATCAGGGCAATCCCGGAGCTGTCCATAAAGCTGAGGCCGCCCAGGTCCAGCACACAGTCCCGAGGCAGATAATCGTCCAGCAGTCCTTCGATGGACGCAATGGAGCGGCGAATCTCGTGCTGATCCAGCTCTCCCTGCAGATAGATGGTCAGCCGCCCCTCATGGTAAGCGGAATAAACTTTCATTGGCTTGTCCCTCCGGTTTACAATGCGTGAGGATATTGTAGCCCCCGCAGGGGGAAAATACCGTCGAAAGCGCGGCTGCAGGAAAAAAAGCCCTGCTGGCCAACGGCGGCAGAGAAAGGTGATATGGTGGCTTATGAGGGAGTATTGCATGATTGTATCCGGCGGTGTATTTTGCCCGCTGCCAGCGGAGCTGAAAAGGCCCGAATGGGTAATTGCCTGCGACCGGGGCTGGCAATATGCGCAGCGCATGGGCCTGACGCCGGATCTGATTGTGGGGGACTTTGACTCGTCTTCCCTGCCGGATACGGAGACGCAGGTGCGGCGTTATCCCCGGGAAAAGGATGATACGGATACGATGCTTGCTGCCCGGGAGGCCCTGGAAAAGGGATTTCGGGAGGTGGTGATCGCCTGCGCCCTTGGGGGCAGGCTCGATCATACGCTGGCCAATTTTCAGACGGCTGCGTTTCTGGTCAGGGGAGGAGCCCGGACCTGGCTGCTGGGTACGGATACCGAGGCAGTGGCTTTTTCTCACGGCAGGGTGAGACTGCCCGGAAGGGAGGGGTGGTCTCTGTCGGTCTTCTCCCTCACAGACTGCTGTACGGGTGTGACCATACGGGGCACAAAATACCGGGCAGAGCATCTGCGTCTGAGCAATTGCTTTCCCATCGGCGTCAGCAATGCCTGGGAGGAGGACGCCGCGGAAATATCCGTGGAATCCGGTATTCTGCTGGTGGTACAGTCCCGACTGGGACCGGAGGAGCGATTTTCGCAAGAAGCGCATTTTCACTCCGGCTGCAGCAGCAGCGACAGCTGCAAATAAAGACGCAGGTCCGGGTCCCCCAGATCGATGCCGGTCAGCTCCTGAATCCGGCGGAGACGGTAGAGCAGGGTGCTGCGGTGAATAAACAGCTCCGCAGAGGTATCAGCAAAGCTGCAGTTATTTCGCAGCAGAGCCGACAGGGTTTTTGTCAGAGAGGCGCCGTGGGAAGCGTCATATTGCCGCAGCTGCTCCAGCGCCGGATGACACGGGTCCACGCTGGAGCCAGTACGCAGAACCTCGGCAAGATAGGGAAGGGCAGCTTCTTCAAAGCTGAAAATGCTTCCGGGAGCTTTCGGGGCAAAGCGTGCGGCAATGGCGGCGCGGCGGAATTCCTCACCCAGATGAGCAAAGTCCGAAAACTCCCGGCTCTTTCCTGCCGCATAGCCGCAGCTGGTCAGTGTCTCCGTCAGCACCTCCCGGTATTGCTCCGGCGGAGTGAGCTGATGGTTGACGATCCAGACCAGAGTGTTGTCATAACGAAAGAGAAAAGCATAGGGATTCACGCGTTCCAGATAGCGGGGGAGTGCCCGCATGGGGTCCTGTTCCGGACGGATGACCTGCAAAACATAAAGCAGCTTGCGGTCCGGAGGGTACCAGCCAAAGAGCTGCAGCCGTTCCTCCGTCCGTGCACCGGCGGTGTCCGGGTGCTCCAGCAGCTCCAGAAAGATGCCGGAACGGTCCAGATGTGCCTGCTGCAGCGCATTCTTGTTCAGCCAGCGGGTCAGCATTTCGGCAAAGGCATCCTGCAAATCCAGATCGGCCCGGCTGTAGACTCCGCTGCTGTTTACAGTGATGAGCCAGCCCTTGTGCACCGGTCCGTCAAAGAGGTTGGTGACTGCAGCGCCGGGCTGTATTCCGGGGGGATGGATCAGATAACTGGGCTTCTCCGGTGTGCGGATATGGCCCAGCCTGCTGATGGCCAGCAGGGCCTCGTGGGGCAGCATCCGGCTTTGCAGGGCCTGCCAGGAGGCGGGAAAGCGCTCTGCGAGCACCTCGCTGCCCACCATTTCCTGCATATAAAAGCCGGCGTCAGCCAGAATCAGCAGCCGCCGGAGCACGCGCGCACCGCATTTCAGCAGTTCCAAAGCAGTGCAGCCTGCGTCAATCAGATCGTTTGCGTCCGCCGACCAGCTGTCATAGTATTCAAAGGCATCCAGAATATCATTAAACACGGCATTCATGTCGTCCCCGTGGAGGATCAGATAGTCATGACCGCTGGAGCACAGAATGCGGTCACTCTGTATCTGTTCCAGGTAAACCGTTGAACGGGAAAAATGCAGTTCATCCGAAAACAGCCTTGCATTGCGCAAAACCCGCTCCCCCTGTTGTATCCGCGCCACAGGATGATATTTTTTCAACCACTCCGCCAATATCCAAAGACTGATTCGCATGATTCTCTCCTACATTTTGATGGAAGGCCCTCCATCCTTCACCGGGAAGATTCCTTGTGAATGTGGATGACAACTCCCTTGATTTGGGTTTATTATAACGAATAGCAGAAAAAACACAAGGATTACTTCTTGACAAATATGTAGGAGGGTTTGAATATGGCCAGAAGCTCCATTGAACGCTATCAGAAGATGCTGAGTCTCACGCCCTATGCAGAGCGGGACGAGATGCCGGTTTTCCCAATGATGCTGGCGACCTACGGCGCTCTGGGCGGAGTGAGCCAGAAGGATATTTGCACAAGCGCGGACAAATGGATTGAATCCATCCAGCGCACGATCGCTGTGATTGGCAGGCCGGATGTCAGCATGGGTGTCTATCCGGGCGATACGATCTTTATCATGGGGCTGCCCGCCCGTGTTCCCGGCAGGGAGCTGCCGGATGATGCGCTCTATCAGTTTGTGGAGAAGCCCTACTTCGACGACCCCGAGGAGTATGACCGAATTCTGGAGATCGGCTGGGACCGCTGGCACGCGGAGTATCTGATGAATGTGCAGACCCCACCTTACACCGATCCCGGTCAGTTGGGGGCCCGCTTTGGTGAATTTGGCGCCAACGCCGCAAAGACCATGGGCTTTTTGTGGAGCCAGGGAATTGTGCCGGACTTTGACGGGGCCACCGCGCCCATTTTTGATACCCTTTCCATGGCCCGCAGCATGTTTGACTTCACCTGTGACCTGATGGACGATCCCGGGCCGATTGTGGACATTATGAAGCGTTTCCAGCCCGGCGCAGATGAACAGACCATAGGCCAGGTCAAGGCAAACCACGGCACCCGCGTGGGCTCCTTTGCCATGCGGTCTTCCTCCACCTTTGTCTCTCCGGATATGTTTGAGGAGATCGTCTGGCCGGTGATGAAGGAGTCCATCGAGCGCTTCTACGCCGCGGGGCTGACCTATGTGCTGCATGCGGACGCGAATTGGGGGCCCATGGTAAAATACTTTACCCAGCTTCCCAAGGGTTGCCTCCATCTGGAACTGGACGGCGATACGGACATAGAGGAGGCATACGGCATTTTGCAGGGCTGGCAGTCCATCCGCGGCGATGTGCCTGCCACCATGCTCGCCTATGGCACTGCGGAGGAGGTCTCTGCCTACTGCGAAAAGCTGATCCGTATGGGTATGAAGGGCGGCTTTATGCTGGGCTCCGGCTGCGAGGTTCCTCTGAACGCAAAGCCCGAAAACGTAAAGGCAATTATCGACTCCCTGCGGGGCTGATTTTCACAGTACAATCGGATTTCCTGAAAAAAACGCTTCCGGACAGGCAAACGACCGGAAGCGTTTTTTCAGAGAGCCATGGATGCAGCCGATATGGGGACGGCAGTGGGCAAGCTGACCGTCACACCGGAATCGAAGGCACGATCAGGCACGGAACAGAGAATGGAATGCAGACAGGAAGGAAGAATACCATGCATATTTTGGAAAACAGGGAGCTGTGTATTGAAATTGCGGACAGAGGCGCGGAGCTGAGCCGGGTCTGGGACAAGGAGACGTGCTGTGAGCGCCTTTGGAGTGCCGATCCTGCCATCTGGAATCGCCACGCACCGATTCTCTTTCCCTTCGTAGGGAAGGTTATAAACGGAAAATACCGTGTGAACGGCAGAGAGTATGCGATGAAGACCCAGCACGGCTTTGCCCGTGATCTGGATTTTGTCTGTACAGAGGAATTGCCTGGCTCGGTGACCCATGTCCTCTGTGCAACTGCTGAGACCAGATCCATCTACCCTTATGATTTCCGGCTGCTGGTGCGTCACCGTCTTGACGAAAATGCGCCTCGACTGCTGCACGTCGAGTGGGAGGTGTCCAACGCGGGACAGGAGACCATGTATTATGCCATCGGGGGACATCCGGGCTTTTTGCCGCCGCAGGGTGTGAAGAAGGAGGACTGTTTCCTCGGATTTCCAGGTCAGGAGCAGCTGCGCTACATCAGTGCCGACCCTGCCGGCTTTGCAATGCCGGGAGCGCTGCACGGTCTGAAGCTTCAGGATTCGATGACGCCTTACGCAGCAAGTCTGCCGGAGACCTGGATTTTTGAAGGGCATCAGGTCTCTGCGGCGCAGCTGGTTCGCCCGGACAGGACGCCGTGGGTGACGCTTTTCTGTGAGGACTTTCCAATCCTTGCTGTCTGGGCCAATGCCGCCGGACCCTTTGTGTGCCTGGAACCCTGGTGCGGCCGGACCGATGATGAAGGCTTCACAGGAGAGCTTGCCGAAAAGGTCTGTGAGGAGCTTCTTGCGCCGGGAGAAACCAGGCGCATCTCTTATCGCATTTGCTTTCACCGATAGAGCAGCCGGACTCCGCAGCTGAAGGGACAGGTGAAAGCCCGGATAGCTGCCTGATTGCAGGTGACGACGATGCCATCATAGACTTATGGACGAACGAGTTGCTGGAACTGATCATCCGGCGGGAAAACCTGAACAAGGCATACCGGCAGGTGAAAA
>CAJOPB010000031.1 GCA_905236305.1 uncultured Oscillospiraceae bacterium
GCACCGTCACCCTGACCGTGGAGCGTGTGGAGAAAGCCGACGGGCCCATCCGCATTCCCAGCGGAAGGATGGTGCTGAGCCAGTCTGACGCCCTGGGGGCTGCCCCGACCTGGATGGCGGGATTGACAGAGGGCGACACGCTTACCCTCCGGGTATCCTGCGCCCCCGGCTGGGAAAATGTGGAGAGCGCAGTGTGCATTCTCTATCCGTTGATTGAAAACGGCCAGCTGCTGGACACGCAGGGCGCCAGCGCGGGCGTAGCGCCCCGTACCGCCGTGGGCATTCGCGCCGACGGAAGCGTGGTGCTCTACACTGTGGACGGCCGCCAGAGCGGTTACAGCATCGGCGCCGGTCTGGGCACGGTGGCAAAGCGCCTGCAGGAGCTGGGCTGCATAACTGCAGGTGCCCTGGACGGCGGTGCCAGTACCCAGCTGCGGGCCGTGCTGCCCGGAGAGACGGAGCTGGGCGCCATCAACCGGCCCTCCGGGTCCACTGCCCGGAATGTTGTAAACTATATCTTTCTGGTAACCGACGCCAAGCCCACGGGGACACCTGCACGGCTGGCCCTGTATCCCCTGGACATCGACGCCCTCCCCGGCGCCGAGATCCCGCTGACCGTCAAGGCCGTGGACGAAAACGGCTATCCTGCTCCGGTACCCGGCGACATTGCATGGGGAATCACCGGCGGATTGGGAAAGGTTGTGGACGGCGTATATTATGCCGAGGGCAACGGCAGCGGCGTACTCACCGTCTTCGCCTCCGGGGTTGCGTCCGCCAGCATTCCCCTCAGTGTCATAGCCGAGCCGGAGAGTCTCTCGGTGTATGGAGAGCAGTACGGCAAGCAGATCAGCTCCCTGACCCTGGAACCCGGGCAGGAGGTGGACCTGACAGCCCGGGCCATTGCCAACCATGTGGTGCTGGACAGCACTGACAACTGCTTCGTGTGGTCTCTGGATCCATCGGTCGGCACTGTGGATGATACGGGACATCTGACTCCCGGCAACACCAGCGGCAGCGGAACGCTCACTGTGCACGTGGGCTCCCTGACAGAGCGCATTCCCATCACAGTGCAGACCGGACTTCCCTTCCGGGATGTGTCTGCGGCGGACCCGCGCTTTGATGCCATGAAATATGTCTACGACCACCAGCTTTTCAACGGCACGGGTGACAACGCTTTTGAGCCGGATGCGATCATGACCCGCGGTATGCTGGTCACTGTGCTGTGGCGTATGAACGGAGAACCGGCGGTGGAGAGCTGGCCGGACTTCCGGGATGTCTCGAAGGATGACTGGTACGGTCCCGCGGTGGCCTGGGCTGTGGAGCG
This sequence comes from uncultured Oscillospiraceae bacterium, assembly GCA_905236305.1. GTDB lineage: Bacteria > Bacillota > Clostridia > Oscillospirales > Oscillospiraceae > RGIG7114. The sequence continues at coordinate 1,325 of CAJOPB010000031.1, forward strand.
GGGCATTGTTGAGGGCATCAGCTCCACCCAATTCGCCCCGCTGGATGAACTGACCAAGGAGCAGATTGTGACCATTCTCTGGCGCTATGACGGCGAACCGGAGGCCAGAAAGACCGAGCTCTCTGAAGCCAGTCTCATCGGTGTCTCGCCTTATGCACGGGAGGCCATGCTCTGGGCACTGACGCCGGAGCACAGATTGCTGGATCGGGAGAATGAGAATTCCGCACCGCAGGCCGCTATGAGCCGTTCCGGTGTTGCGGATGTATTGATGCGCTATCTCAGCGATCCGATACCGGTGCCCGAGACCGCGGAGCCGGAGGACACGGATACGCCGGATGAAACGGAAGCGGACACATCTGAAAAGCAGGATGCAGATGCGTCTGAGAAGCAGGATGCGGATGCACCCGAAAAACAGGATGCGGAACAAAATACGGAACCGGCTGCATCCCAGGCAGCCGCTCCGCAGCAGACCTCCCAGAGCGCGCCCCGGCGTTCCACCCAGACCGTGACCCAGTCCCAGCCGGTCGCAACCGCTCCGGAGGAGCTTTCCTGGTCCAAGAACCCGACACAAACCGGCCCGGCAAAATCCAGCTTTGGAAATGTGAACTGATACTATTTTCTGATTGAAATTTTTATCAGGAAAACCGCATAACACGCGGCATTTGCGTCTTTTGGCGCAAATGGGCGACGCGTCAAGCGGCGCCTCTCCCATAAAAAGTTTCTACTTTTTATGGGAGAATAGTATCAATCGGGCAAAAAAATTCCCGGCGCTTGTCACAGCGCCGGGAATTTTTTTGTTCAGTTCAGCATGGCTTCGATCTGTTCGGAGGGCACAACGCCAATGGATTTGTTGACCGGCGCACCGTCCCGGAATACCATCAGAGTGGGAATGCTCTGAATCCCATATTTCATGGCAAGCTCGGGCTGCTCGTCCACATTGACCTTGCCGAATTTCACCTTGCCGTCATATTTCTCCGCCAGGCTCTCCACTACTGGGGAGATCATGCGGCAGGGGCCGCACCAGCTGGCCCAAAAATCCAGCAGCACGGGTGTCTTGGATGCAGCGACCTCCTGGTTGAAGTTGGAGGAAGTGATTTCTGTAGTCATAGCGCTTTCCTTTCTGATCGTAAAAAATGTGGCTGATGCAATGATTGGCATTTTTCCCGGAGATTATACCGCCGGCGCCGAAGGGGCCTCATTTTTCCTTATAATACAGATAACAGTGGCAAAAGCCCTCATACTCCGGATCGGCGAGCTGGTCCCGAAACTCCTTGCACATACATTTTGTGTCCTCTGTTCGTTCCAGGCGGCAGGGACAATAACCGCCTGTACGCTGCAGGCCCTCCTTCACGGTTTTGACGATCTCTCCGTCAGGGTTCAGGCTGACTTTCATGGCATGATACCTCCCATCCAAAAATTAAGGAAACGCTGATTCATCCGTCCTCGGCAGCTGTCGGCAAATGATTCGCCGGCTCCGCGTTGCGAAATCTTGAAATCCACAAAGCCCGGCGGCCGACGACAACGCAGCACGGTGCGATTTATGGGGGCAAGCTTTGTGCAGATTAATTATGCACAGTTCCTAAATGAACAGCTGGGTCAGAAATACCGCCACACAGCAGGCAATCGCCACGGGAAACAGTCCTGCGCCGCGCCAGGCGAGCACAATGCCCAGCACAAGAGCGATCAACCCCGGCAGCTGCGCCGGAAACGGGGCGCTGAGGCTGCCCAGAATGGCAGGAAAGGTCATTACCGCCAGTGTGACATAGGGTACGTAATAGAGGAAGGAGCGAAGAAAGGGGTTGTCGATTTTTCGCCGGATCAGTGTCAGGGGCAGCACGCGAATGACATAGCTCACCGCCGCCATCGTAAAAATGTAGGCATAGACATTATGATGCATCCCGCTCGCCTCCTTTCCCGGAGGCTTCCGGCTCCTCCGCCTTCACGGGAAACAGTATTGCAGCGCCGCCGGAGATGACGATGGTCAGGATCAGCGTTCTGGTCCCTTCGCTGAGGGCGGAGAACAGCGGCACGGCGGCAAACGCGAAGCTGGCGGCAAAGCTGATGACCACCAAAGCCGCCACCACCCGGTCCTTTCGGGCAGGAGGAATAATAATGGCGATAAACATGCCGTAAATCGCTACGCTGAGGGCGCTGACCACCCGCACCGGAAGGATATTCCCGGCAACAATTCCCAGGGCAGTTCCCACCGACCACCCGGCCAGGGCAACGGAAAAGGCGCCGTACATATACACCGGATCAATATATCCGGGATGGGAGATTGCAAGGCCAAAGAGCTCGTCTGTCACATCAAAGCCGATCAACAGCCGGTGGAAAAAGGGCGTATCCGGAGAAAAGCGCTGACTCAGCGCAGTGCTCATCAACAGATACCGTGCATTGGCGATCAGCGTCACCAGGGCGAGCTCCACATAGGCCGCATCCGCAGCGATGAGGGAAAAGCCGGCGTATTCCCCGGCGGAGGCATTGTTCAAAAGGCTGGCCAAAAAACCCTGAAAGGCAGTCATGCCGATGCTGCCAGCGAAGATGCCCAGTGAGAAGGACACTGCCAGATAACCGGTGCAGATGGGCATGCCGTCCCGCATTCCCCAGAGAAAACGACGCCAGGCTTTGGTTTTCATACAGGTCCTCTCCATGCATCTGTCTCCACAGCGTTAAGCTCGTCCCCCGGCTCAGGGGCCCTCGCCTGATTGCTGTGCAGCAATAATATGCGCTTCATATTCTCTGTCACACCCCGCGGCTGTGACCCCTGAGAATCTGCGTCCATGCGGTGCCCAGGTCCGGCCAGATGCCAAAGCAGAGCGCCCGGATCTCCTCCGTGGGCGGGATCATATCCGGGATCATCACCGCACGGGCGCCGGAGGCATAGCCTGCCCGAATGCCGTTGAGACTGTCCTCAAATACGTAACAGTCCGCCGGAGGCACACCGATGCGCCCGGCAGCATAGAGAAAAATATCCGGCGCGGGCTTGCCGTGAACCACATCCGGCCCGGAGACAATGGCATCAAACAGGTGATCTATCCCCGCAACGCGAAGATTTCGCAATACCATCTCCGTACCGCTGCTGCTGGCAACGGCCAGACGCCAGCCTTCCGCCCGCATACCCTCCAGGATTGTGAGGGTTCCTTTTTTCAGCGGAATCGTGCTGGCCTCCTTCTCAAACACCCGCCGGGTTGCCTCGGTCATAAAGGCCTCGGTATCCGTGCCCGGAAACCACCGGGCCAATACAGACTTGGTTCCCTCCCGGCTGTTTCCGCACACCGCTGCAGTGAAGCTCTCGTCCAGCGTCACGCCCCGCTCTGCCGCCATCTCCCGCCAGGTCCGCTGAAAAATGCACTCCGTATCCAGCAGCAGCCCGTCCATATCAAAAATCGCACCTGTCATATCTCTATCACTGCATCCCTTCCGCTCCTGAGCCGCTGTATTGCGCGCTTCGGAAACACCCGTTGTCAGGATATTCAATATATCATTCCCTCCACCGGATGTCAACCGGGGAGCGCGCCGGCTTTTCAGGGAGCAGTCATAAATACGTCTTGACGTTTGTCCGTTTTCTGTGGTACGCTGTGTTATACTCCTGCCACGAAGCAGTATTCTTCCTTCAAAACGTGTGGCAAAAGGAGGCTGTCAGTATGAACATCAAAAGCAACCAGGATGTGAACGTCGGGGAAATCTTCGTCCGGCACACATCGGATGAGTGCGGCAGTTGCAGTTACCTCTACAAAGTCATGGAAAAACGGGGCAAAACGCTGGTCATCCTCCGCCCGATTATGGCGAAGCCCATGATTGACGAGAGCTGTGACAAAGCAAGGAGTGTGGTCAGGCTTCTTCCGGTACCGGAGGCTGTGAATATGGAGGAACGCCTCAGGCAACCCGCACGTGCTTATTATGATGAAGAAACCGGCAAAACCAGGCTTTATCCGGTCAAGCATCGCGGTGAAAGCGTTCATTGGAGCGAGATCTTGAACAGATATGAGGAATACGGCGCCCATTGCAGCGGCTGGTATGGCCGCAAGGATTGGGAAAAATATGAAAAGGGCCTTCCGTTGGATGACGAAGCAGACGGGGGCGGGCATTGAGCCGGAGGGCATACGCATGGGGAATGGAAGGTGAGTAGACTGGCCCCTTGCGGGGCCAGCCTGCTCAACCGACTGCAAAATATGAATACAGATCGGTATTGACGGCACGGACCTGATCTGATACAATCCGCAATAAGAAGGTGCCTGACCGAAAGCCCCGCGGCTGACGGCAAGGCGCGGCGAAATAAATTTCAAAATTGCCGCGCCTGAGGGGGCACGGCAATTTTTATTTTACGGAGGTCATAAAAATGGAAACAAGAGTCGCGGTGATGAGTATGATCGTGGGCAAAAACGGCGATGTTGAGAACCTCAACCGCCTGCTGCATACATATAGTCAATACATCATCGGGCGCATGGGAATCCCCTACCGGGAGAAAAATGTGAGTATCATCAGCGTAGTGCTGGACGCACCGCAGGACGAGATCTCCGCGCTGGCGGGAAAGATCGGAAATCTCCCGGATGTCAACGTCAAGACTGCCTATTCCAACGTGCAGGGATGAGGTCCTGCGCGGAGAAGAATCTGCGGCATTGCTCAAAATACAAACGAAAAATCGGAGGAACAACTACCATGAAAAAGCAAATCAGCATATTCCTTGTGCTTGCAGCGCTCCTTGCGCTCGCCGCCTGCGGGAGCACGGGAGGCAGTACGGCAGCGCCCGCCGGACCGGCACAGGTCCCGTCTGCCGCCCCGGAGACCATCCCGGCAGCGGAACCTTCCCCCGCAGAGGCACCTTCCCAGGAGACGGCTCCGGAGGAGCCGGCCTCCGAAGTGCCGGCGGAGAAGACCGACATCCATGTTTTTGTGCTCACCGGCCCCACCGGTATCGGCGCGGTGAATCTGTGGAACCGCGCGGAGCAGGGCAGCGCGCTGGAAAACTACCGCTTCACCGCAGCAGCCGCGCCCACTGAAATCGTCTCCAAAATCTCCAATGGTGAGGCGGACATCGCTGCGGTTTCCACCAATCTGGCCTCCACGCTGTACCATAAGACCGACGGCGGCGTGGTCATCCTGGCTGTCAACACTCTGGGGGTACTGAATGTGCTGGACAACACCGGAGCGGAGATCAACTCCATGGCGGACCTGCAGGGCAGGCACATTGTCACCACGGGACAGGGTGCGAACCCGGAGTATATCCTCAACTACCTTCTTCGGGAAAACGGACTGGACCCCGAGGCTGACGTCAGCATCGAGTTCAAGGCCGACGGCAGCGAGCTGGTGGCGGTGTGGGCCACCGACCCCGAGGCTGTCATTATTGCGCCCCAGCCCGTGGCAACCTCCATCAAGGGCAAATACGAAGGCGCAGCGCTGGCGCTGAGCCTCACCGACGAGTGGGCGAAGGTCAGCCCGGATTCGGAACTGATGATGGGCTGCATGATCGTGCGCCGCGCGTTTCTGGAGGAACACCCGGAGGCAGTGGCAAACTTTCTGACCGACTACGAGGCGTCGGTGAATGCCGCCAATGCCGATCCCGCCGCCACGGGGGCGCTCTGCGAGCAATATGGCATCGTTGCCGCGGCGAAGGTCGCCCAGGCGGCGATTCCCAACTGCAACCTCTGCTATATCACGGGCGACGCGCTGCGCGAGGGCCTGACGGGCTATCTACAGGTGCTGCTGGACGCCGACCCGAGCTCCGTCGGCGGCGAAATCCCCGGCGATGACTTCTGGTATGCGCCGTAAAGGACGGAGATACGCCGTGGACGCGGCGGCGGTGCTGTTCTGGATTCTGGTATGGCACGCCGCTGCGACGCTGGCAAACCGCTCGCTGCTGCTGAAAATCCCGCTGCCGCTGGAGACGCTGCGGACGTTCCTGCGCCTGTGCGGCGAGGGCCGGTTCTGGCGCAGCGTCGGCAGCTCTGTTCTGCACATCCTGTTCGGCTTTTTGAGCGCGGCAATTCTCGGCACGGCCGGCGGCATGGCTTCTGCCGCGTCGGCGTGGTTCCGGCACCTCTCCGCACCGCTGCTGCGGCTGATCCGCACGGTGCCGGTGGCGGCCTTCATCATGCTGGCCTGGCTGTGGATCCCTTCGCGTATTCTGCCCTCCTTTGTCTCGGCGCTGATGGTACTGCCCATCGTGTGGAGCCATGTGGACGCGGGCATCGCCGCGGTGGACCGGCTTTTGCCGGAGATGGCAAGGGCGTTCGGAATGGGCCGCTGGCAGATTCTGCTGAAAATCCGTCTCCCGCTGATGGCCCCCGCGCTGCGCTCCGGCTATCTCACCGGCGTCGGCATCGCCTGGAAGGCGGGCATTGCGGCGGAAATCATCTGCAATCCCACGGGCAGCATCGGCGCGCTTTTGCAGGGAGCCAAAACCTCCATCGACTATGAACGGGTCTTTGCCGTAACGCTGATGGTGGTTGTGCTGAGCATTCTGTTTGAGGTGGTGCTGAAGCTGGTATGGAGGGAGCAGAGACGATGATCGACTTTGACCGCGTATGCTTTTCCTACGCTGCAAAGGAGGTGTTCCGCGGCCTGTCCCTTCACCTGGCCGACGGGGAGCGGGCGTATGTCTCGGGCGAATCCGGCTGCGGCAAAACGACGCTGCTCCGGCTGATTATGGGGCTGGAAAAGCCGTCCTCCGGCACGGTCAGCCTGGGTACGGACCGCATTTCCGTACTGTTCCAGGAAAACCGTCTGCTGCCATATCTGACCGTCGCGCAAAACTGCCTCCTCTTTGCTGCGGACAGGGCGCAGGTGGGACCGATGCTCCGTGCGCTCGGTCTTGCGGAGGCCGCAGACGCCCTGCCCTCCGCCCTGAGCGGCGGCATGGCCCGCCGCGCGGCACTGGCCCGGGCGCTGGTGCACCGCGGAGAGCTCTATCTGTTTGATGAACCCTTCAACGGTCTGGACGCGGAGAATGCCGCGCGGGCGGCCGAGGCGATCAACTGCGTGACAGCAGGCAAGGCGGTGATTGTGGTCACCCACCACAGCACCGAGGCGGCACTGCTGAGCTGTCAAAGGTCCCTTTTCGATTTCAGATGATTCCGTTCGGAAACTGTCACCAAAAGGTGCAAAACACGCCTCATGCAATCGTATCAAAACTCCTTTTTCAGGCTGCGGTCAAACAGTCCGTCGATGGTATGTGCCGGGTCTGCATGACGGTAGAGCACCTGATATACCGCCTCGGAAATGGGCAGCTCCACCTGATACCGGTTTTTGAGATCCATCATTGCCTGGACGGTATAATAGCCCTCCGCCAGCTCCGAAAAGGACTCGCCAAGCACAAGCTTTTCCCCGAAGCAGCGGTTGTGGGAATAGCGGGAGAACACCGTGGCCTCATAGTCTCCCAGATGGCACAGCCCATAGGCGGACAGCTCGCTGCCGCCCATGGCATGGATCAGGCGGGCCACCTCCCGGGTACCCCTGCTCATCAGCGGTCCCTTTAATGTAGAGAGCTTCAGTCCGTCCAGAATTCCCGCAGCAATGCCGATGACATTCTTTGCCGCAGCGCCAACCTCGCTGCCGATCAGATCTGTCCCGTAGTAAAAGCGGATCAGGCTTCCTGAAAAAGCGTCGATCAGCCTCCGCTTCACCGCCTCCTCCCTGCTGTCGATCACCATACAGTTCGGAATACCCGCATAAAACTCCTGGACATGCCCCGGCCCCAGCCAGACTGCTACCGGGCAGCTGCTGTCCAGATATTCCTCTGCAATCTCACTCAGACGCTTTCCGCTGCCGATCTCAATTCCCTTCATGCAAAGGCAGAACATTTTCCGCTTCAGATGCAGGGATGCCAGCTCCTCCATCAGCCGCCGGAAGCCCTGGGCGTTGACAGAGATCACCACGGTCTCGGCGTCGTCCACACAGCCGATCTCCGTGGAAAGAGAGATCCGGTCCGGCAATGTCAGCAGATCATTTTTCCGTTCCCGCAAAAATCGCTGCATACGGCCTGAGCTTGGCCTGCCATACAGCGTCACCTCATGGCCGAGGCTGTCCAGATACCAGGTGATCAGAGACCCCCATCTGCCGCAGCCGATCACGGTAATTTTCAAGCTTGTTCCCTCCCGTATTCTGGGGCATGGAGCAGCAGCCGGCGGCCCCGCTCCTGCTTTACCCGTTCTGCCGCACAGAATAACACCTTTCCGCGTCCATGTCGAGGAAAAATTGTAGAATTGCACTTCACAGCCGCCCAACCTGTCCTGACGCGTTTCGCGTCTGCGGACGCGCGCTCTGCGAGGCTTTGTCTACAGACTGTATCAGACGCCGGGGCGTCTGATACTATTTTCAATATAATAACAACGGGGCCGCCTCCGAATGAGACGGCCCCCCTCCGGGTATTCGCTTTTTATGGCAAATAGCTCCGGCGGAATACAAACAATTATTCCTCGACGTCCGCAGCGGAAATCAGCCCATAGCCGCCCTGCTTCCGCTTGTATACCACGGAAAAGCTGTCGTTGTCCTCCATGTTCCGGAAAGCAAAGAACTCGTGCTCCAGCAGATTCATCTGCAATACGGCCTCCTCAGCCGTCATGGGCTTGAGAGAGAAGCGCTTGGTGCGGACAATGGTGAGATCCTCCTCGCCCAGTTCCTCGTTCTCCGCAGGGATATAATCCGGCTTGATCTCCCGCTCAAATGCGCCCTCCCGGAGCTTTTTCTCCAGACGGGTCTTGTTCTTGCGGATCTGACGTTCGATTAAGGCGCAGGCAGAATCAATGGAGGCGTGCATGTCGCCGGTAAGCTCACTGGCGCGGTAAAACATGCCGTTGTTTTTCAAGGTCACCTCCACGCGGCAGCGGCCGCGCTCGGTACTGAAGGAAACCGTGGCTTCGCTCTCCTGCTTGAAAAACTTGTCCAGCTTTCCGATCTTTTTCTCCGCGTAATCCTTGACCTCCGGGTCGATTTGCAGCTTCTTTTCAAAGAAATTAAACTTCATGCTCGGATCACTCCTTTGCTGGTTTGTGGATTTCCCTGTTTTTTATTATACCTGAAAGGCGGAAGAAATAAAAGGCGGAATAGTAGCCAAAAACAATCCCCTTGCATTTGCCGTCGGAATATGGTAAAATAAAACTGTTGTGAGGCGATTTTCCAATCCGGAAAATCGCCTCACAGCTGTTCCTTCTGTTTCCCGTGTCAAGCCGGTCCTTTTCAATAAATCTGGATAATCTGCGGGGTATATCCTGCATTTTCAGCCTGCTCCAGCACCTGAGACAGCGTAGTGTCTCCGGCGGCCACAAATACCACGTCTGCGCCGGCGGATTCCATGCTGCTGAGCTTTGCGCTGAAATCGGTCGTGTTCCTGGGATAGGACTCGTCATATACCACGTTCATGCCCAATTCCCGGGCCCGGGTGATAAAGCCCTCCCGGATGCTGCGGGAGGAGGCGTCCTCATCGCACCAGAGGATGGCATAGCCGCTTCCCGTACCGGCAGCACTGACCGCGGCTCCGGCGCCCATACCGACAGCCATGGGATTCGGCGTATTGGGATCGTCTTCCGGCTCATCCTCCCGGGTGTCCGGCTCCGGTGTTTTTTCCGGGTCCGCTTCGGGCTCCGGCACGTCGGTCAGGATTTCACAATCCGGCAGCTTTTTCCGAAGCTTTTCCACCTCCGTCTCATCCAGGCCGTTGCCCCGGACAGACAGCTTCTCCAGCTTGCTCAGGCCATACAGAGGGCTGAGGTCTGAAATATGATTGTCGTCCAGCTCCAGAATGCGAAGCTTTGTGAAATGCTCCAGCCCCCCGAGATCGCGCACGCCGGAGTTGGCGGCGTGGATTTCGGTGGCATCGGAGGTGAAGGTTTTGTCCCCCAGCGTTATGCTCCAAAGCAGATCGGAATGGGTGATCGTGCAGCGGGGCAGCGCCTCCGCCAGCGCGTTATAGCCGTTCATCGTGATTTCCGGGTTATCCTCGATGTTCAATTCTGTCAGATTGCCCAAGCTTTTCAGACTGTCAAGCTGTGCGTCGGTGAGTCCCGTATCCTTCAGTCCCAGCCGGGTGAGGCCGGGCATTCTGCCCAGTACGGTAAAGCTCCGCAGGCTGTTGCCGCTCAGCCACAGCTCCTTCAGACCTGTGAGGTATTCCAGCACGGTCACATCCCGCAGTTCATTTTGCTCCACATCCAGCTTTGTCAGCCGCGAAAGGCTCATCAGCGGCGTGATATCCGAGACCTGATTATTCCAGAGATACAGCTCCTCCAGATTCATAAGCTCCACCAGCGGAGAAATATCCCGGATATTATTGTTCCGCAGATCCAGCTTTTTCAGATTGCGGCACTCCCGCAGCGCGCTGATGTCACCCAGACCCAGCCCGCCCAGGTTCAGCTCCTCCACATCGGAGCGGAAGGTTCTTCCCCCCAGACTGAGCTCCTTCACCGTGTCCTCCTCTGTGTCAGAGAAGATGCTGCAGTTCGGCAGCGCGGCCTTCAGCGCCTCCAGGTCCTTAGCGGTAATGTCCACGTCCTTCATACTCAGGGTACGCAGTCCGCTGAGCTGGTAAAGGGGCGTCAGATCCTGAAGGGGATTCCCGTCCAGATAGAGGGTTTTCAGATTTCGCAGCCCGGAGAGGGCCGAGATGTTTGCAATGCGGTTGTCACTGAGCTGCAGCGTGGCAAGCTGCTCCAGTGCGGCAATGGGCGCAATCTCCGTAATGGCATTGTTGGCCAGACTCAGGTTTTGCAGTTCGGTCAGATTGCACAGCGCAGCCAGATCACTGTTGCCCAGGCCCTTGCCGGAGAGCACTACCGAGATCGTGTCCGGCGCAAAGCTCACCCCTGCCACCGTGACCACGCCGCCATCCTCCACCGACGCGCTGCCCGTGCCGCCCTTCAGCCGTTCCAGCATTGCCGCGATCTTTTCTCCGCCCACCTGAGAATAGCCCAGGTACAGCACGCGGGAGGCCTGATCCTCGTCACCCATGGTCTCATAGATGCTTGCCATCAGGAGATATGCCTCCTCCGTGGGCTTTTTCTCAATGGCCTGACTCAGCTCATCCAGGGCAGTGTCGTAGTCCCGGCGGAGAAATGCGCTCTCCGCGGCAGCATAGTGCTTATCATAGCTCTCCCCGCTCCGGCCGCCGAATACAATGGCTACCATGACCACCGCGGCCAGCACTGCCAGCGCAACGCCGCCGATCAGAAACAATTTCTTTTTCTTTTCCATATCCATATTATCAGCCTCGCTATTGTGCAGCATGTCTGAGAACTGCGCGGCCTTTCCGCAGCAGAGCATACCCGCGCGGCGGGCCGGATGGGAAAATCCTCCATGCGTCCGGTCGGCTTCCGTTATTTGACAGGGTATTCCCGGGACCATGGCGATGCGTTTTGCAGTTCCCCGGCGGCAAAGTATAATACCTTTTATTTATATGCCGCAAATCAATCAAAGTTGCATCCCCACCCCGTTCCATATTCCTCCACGCCTTGAAAAAGTCTGAATAGCGCTTGAAAAGGGCCGGACATCAAAGTATAATGGCTTTTGCCTTCGCTCACCCGGAGGGAGGCAAATCCGTTCATTCTGCATTTCCGGAGGTCGTCTGCCGTGAAAAAATTGCTCTGTATCCTGCTCTGCCTCTCTGTGATGTCCTCCGCTCTGCCCATTCCGGCCTGCGCCGACGAGGCTGTCCGCTCCATGCAGCAGCTCACAGTGGACGGAAGGGCTGTGGAATGCGGAAAATATGCAATATCAGGCTATAACTATTTCAAATTGCGGGACGTGGCCTGTCTGCTCAGCGGCACAGGCTCTCAGTTTTCCGTGGACTGGGACCCGGCAGATTCCACCATCCGCATCGAAACCGGCAGTGCATATGTCCCCGTGGGAGGGGAACTGGCGCCGGCCGGGGAGGAAATGCCGGAGGCCATGCCCAGCAGCCAGACGGTGCGGATTGACGGCGTGATCCGGGAGGGAATCAGCGCCTATGTCATCGGCGGCAACAACTATTTCCGGCTGCGGGATCTGGGCTCCCTTCTGGGCTTTGACGTGGACTATGCAGAGACGGCCAACACTGCCATGATCCGAAGCCTTGACCCGGCTCCGCTGCGGGAGCGGCAATTGTATCTGCGTATCGCACAGGGCATTCGGGAGCACGTCGGCATCGGTTATCCCGGCAGCGGCAGGGCCATGACCGCTGACATCATCGACCTGCGCGATTTTGAGCTTTCCAATGCCGCGGGAGGCGCAGACCGGGAGCTTCTCTGGCAGGTGTTTGAACGGGTTTTTTATGATCATCCGGAGTTCTTCTGTCTGCAGGAGGGCTATTACAGAGCATTGGATTCTCAGGGCGGGATTATCGGTATTGTGCCCCAATATTTCAGCTTTGCCCGGGAAGCATCCTCTCTGGAAACGCTGCAGGCGCAGTTTGACGCCGCGTTGAATGCCGCTATGGCGGCAGCGGGCGAATCGAATGCGCCTGCAGAGCGGGTGCTTGCGGTCTATAATTACCTGGTGGCCGGTAATGCCGTTCCTTGGAGCGATGCCGCCCGGAAAGCCGCAGACAGCGGCGCCCTGGCATGCAGCGCATATGGAGCGCTTGCAGCGGGCGACAGCACCAGCAAGGGCATGGCCCTGGCCTTCAAGGCAGCGGCGGACCGTCTGAATGATCCCGGGATCTCCTGCAAGGTGGTTTTCAGCGAAGCGTCAGGCCGCTTTTGGAACCTGGTCTCCCTCGACGGCGTGTGGTATCATCTGGACGCAAGCCGGGGAGGGAGCGATCCGCCGGCCCTGCGGGGATACACAAGCTATCAGGCGTTTTTGATCTCGGACAGTACAGCCCGGACACTGGGCTATGACCACTGGGGCAGTCCGTCCCTTCCTGAACTGCCGACGTGCAGCAGCACGCAGTATGAACAGGGCACAGCCTGTTCCGGCGTGTTCTTCCCGGTTTACCGGCAGGGGGAGCAGTATTACAGCATTCGTCACGAGGGCGGCAATCGTTTTGGGCTGTTCTCCGGAGCGCTGGACGGTACGGGCCAGAGGTTGGCGTCTCTGCCGCTGCTGACCGGCGGGAATCTGGAGGCCCGCACCGGTGTGGTATGGCATGACGGCAGTCTCTATTATGTGGATCAGGACAAATGCCTGCAGCGCTATGACCTCTCCTCCGGAGTGGAAACGCGGCTGCTGACCGTGCCCTTTGTCCCCTCCACATCGTCGGACAGCATCTACACCAGAGAAAAGGACGCGATTGGGCTTTATTATGATGCCGCCCGGGAATCCATTGTCGCCGTATCGCGCACCCGGCAGCAGGAGCTGGCCGCCTGGCCTCTTGGAAGCTCCCGCGTTCCTTAAGGAAAAGCGTTAAATCCGTTTTCACGGGGACGACCGCGTCCTCGTGAAAAACACGCATCGCGGAGCGAGCGCACAATTTGTCCATCCCCCGCAAGCGTATCAGAGCACGCATGTGTGAAAAACAAAACGATTCTTGACATTCCCGAATATTCCGTTATAATAGGCCGCGTCAGCTGTCAAGACACTTGTTGAGACAGCAATATCCGTGTAGAAACAAGGAGGCGCGGTTATGTCCAAATTCAAGGCGTTTTTGGAGAGGAAAAACATCGTTCTCTCCCCCAAACGGTATTTTATTGAGGCATTGGCCGCAATGGCCCAGGGGCTGTTCTGCACGCTTCTGATCGGCACAATCCTGGACACCCTGGGCACCCAGCTTCATATCGGCTTCCTCTCCGCCGCCGTTGCCACGGTCGGATCGGGAGAAAAGGCTGTGAGCTACACAGTGGGCGGCCTGGCCTCCGCGATGGTGGGACCGGCCATGGCCGTAGCCATCGGCTATGCCCTGCAGGCGCCCAATATGGTATTGTTTTCACTGGTTCCCGTGGGGTTTGCCACCAATGCCATGGGAGGTGCGGGAGGACCGCTGGCCGTCTTTGTTGTTGCGGTTGTAGCGTCGGAGTGCGGCAAGGCAGTCTCCAGAGAGACAAAGGTAGATATTCTTGTAACGCCGCTGGTGACGGTACTGGTGGGCGTGGGGCTGGCATGGCTGATTGCCGCCCCCATCGGCAGGGCAGCCAGGGCGGTGGGAGATCTGATCATGTGGGCCACCGAGCTGCAGCCCTTCTTTATGGGCATTCTGGTTTCCATGATCGTGGGCGTGGCGCTCACGCTGCCCATTTCCTCTGCGGCCATCTGCTCTGTGCTGGGACTCACCGGCCTTGCCGGCGGTGCGGCAGTGGCGGGATGCTGTGCCCAGATGGTCGGCTTTGCGGTGATGAGCTTCCGGGAGAACCGCTGGGGTGGGCTTGTCAGTCAGGGTATCGGCACCAGTATGCTGCAGATGGGCAACATTGTCCGCAACCCGCGCATCTGGATTGCGCCCACGCTCACCGGCATGATTACCGGCCCCATTGCTACCTGCCTGTTTCACCTGGAAATGAACGGTGCGCCGGTCAATTCCGGCATGGGGACCTGCGGGCTTTGCGGCCCCATCGGCGTGTGGACCGGCTGGGTCGCCCCGTCGGCCAGAGCCATCGACAACGGAGCAGCCGCTGTCAACCCAACCGCATTTCACTGGCTGGGACTGATTCTCATCTGCTTTATCCTGCCGGCGGTGCTCTGCTGGGCGTTGGGACTTGCCGAACGCCGGCTGGGCTGGGTCCGGGACGGGGATCTGAAGCTGAACGGATAAGCTCCTATTCCCAGCCCTTCCATACCTCCGGCTGATAGCCCACTGTGGCCTGCCTGCCGTTGCGCACCACCGGGGTCTTGATCAGCCACGGTGCCTCAAACAGCTTGTCCAGCTTGGCCTCCGGTGTGGCGAGATATTGGATCAGGGGATAGTCGCGGTCCTTCTCGTCGATCATGGCCTCCAGGCCAACCGCATTCTTCACACCTTCCAGCTCCCGGCGGCTCATGCCATAGCGGGAGAGATCCACATATTGATATTTGATTCGCCGCTCTTTGAAATAGCGTTCCGCTTTTTTGGTATCAAAGCACTTGTTTTTTCCGAAAATTTGAATATTCACGCCATCGCTCCCTTTCATTTTCGTTGTTCGGCTGTTCCCCTGCGGGGGGCAGCGCAATCAAACAGAATTCGTTCCACTCTCCCTCCCAATGGAGGGAAAAGAGACTCCGGTTTATCTCCGCACTGGGGTATCTGCGCACTATCATAGCACGATCGAGAGACCGCGTCGAGGAAAATCCGTTTTTTCATGAACAGAAACGGCGGAGCGCGGAGACTGGAGGTTATTAAATATGCAGGAAAATCCATCTGCCCCGACACCGGTTGCCCGGTCCGGCCCGGACTATGTGCTTTTGCGGCGTCAGGCCGCTGCGCTGGCAGCGGAGGAGAAGCACATGGTTCCGCTGCTGAGCAACCTTTCCGCACTCCTGATGGAGGGCATGGAGGCGCTAAATTGGGCCGGTTTTTATCTGGTCACAGGGGACGGGAATCTGGTGCTGGGTCCCTTTCAGGGCAAGCCAGAGCCTGCATTCATATTCTCCGCGGACGGGGCGTATGCGGCACAGCCCTTGTGCGGGATGCGACATTGAATGTAGCGCGTGTACATGACTTTCCCGGGCACATCGCCTGTGACGCAGCCTCCCGCTCTGAGCTGGTCATCCCGCTGCACGATGCCGGCGGAAGCCTCCGCGCGGTGCTGGACCTGGACAGTCCGGCGGAAGACAGATTTTCCGCGGCAGACCAGCGGGAGCTGGAGAAGCTCTGCCGCGAGCTGGAGCCCGCAGTGATCTGGGCGCTGCAGTAGTATAGCGCTTTGTCCGGCCGCGCTTGTGAAAAAGCCGCGCCGGTTTGTATCTGCCGGCACTATTTCGACAAACACCGCTCCCCGGATTGCCATCAGAACTGACAATCCGGGGAGCGGCATCTCATTCTTGCGTGCTGTTTTCGCTATCTCAGGCAAACATGCCCCGGAAAAGCAGCCGCAGCTGGTTTTGCTGCCTCTCCTTCAGGGCAGCGCCGTCAAGGCAGAGCCTGCGCAGGCTTCGATCCCGGGTGCGCTGCGCGGTATCCCGATAGGCGCGCTCCGCTCTGCCCGCCTCCTGCCATGCCTGACGCAGATCCTCCTGAAGCCCTCGGGAGCGAAACCGCTCCCGGGGCAGTGCCAGAGTGTCTCCCGTATTGAGATAATATTCCGATTGCAGGTGCCGCAGCAGCTCCCGGCTTTCCGCTGCCATTTTGCGCAGAGCCTGCACCGGGCGTCCCCGGGCTGCGGACGCCGCCCCCTGAAATTGCGTCAGCGCCTCCGCCTCCATGCGGATCAGCGGGGCGAGCAGCTGGGCCGTCTGCATCTCCGGGCCTGGACCCGGCGGTGGAGGGCCCGGTGGGGGCGGCGGAGCGTGCGGCCTTCCGGGTGGCGGGGGTGGTCCGCCGCTGACTCGCGGCCAGACGCGCTCCAGGCTTTGCAGCGTCTGCTTCCATTCCTCATTCATGCTGCGATCATCTCCTCGCCACATCCTATGCCGCTGCTCCCCCCTTTGCCATTCCGGGAAGGCAGACGCTTTCAGGAGAAGTCACAGTTCCACGGGCGTTTCATAAAACAGAATCTTCCGTTGCCTCGCAGAGTTCCGCGCCGCAGCGCGGAAAAAAGTCCAATTTATTTTTGCCGGAAACCGCGCTTTCGGCAAAAATACTTCTCACACTGACTCTGTTAAGAAAACATGCCTGCGGCATGTTTTCAGGAGGCAGAGGCGCGCAGCGTCCGGAACGTGCGCCCGGCGTCCCCCGCAAGCCGGGCGTGCGCTGAGCGGAGTGCAGCCTTCTCGTTTCATAAACGCAAGTTTATGAAACGACC
>CAJOPB010000032.1 GCA_905236305.1 uncultured Oscillospiraceae bacterium
TGATACCACTGCTCGCCGGACGAGGGCGGGCCGACAGTTCATTTGTACCTTCCTGTCGTAAAGCAAAACCGGGACTACATTCGCCGCAGAGCCGGAGCTTTGTGCCCTGCGCTTTGTGCGAGTGTCCGCGGCTTTGCATTTTGCAAAGCTTTTTTTATTTAGGAGAATGACATGAAAGCACTTGTATTGTTCAGCGGCGGCCTCGACAGCTCTGTATGCCTCGGGCTTGCCGTAAAGGAATATGGCGCGGAGGAGGTGCTGGCCCTTTCGGTTTTCTACGGGCAGAAGCACAGGAGAGAACTGGACGCTGCCGAGCGGGTCGCGGCATTTTATGGCGTCAGGCGGCGCACCCTGGATCTGGGCGAGCTGTTCAAAGACAGCAGCTGTACCCTCCTGGAGGGCGCTGCAGGGGGCATTCCCCATGAGGATTATTCCGCGCAGCTTGCCAAAACAAACGGCGCGCCCGTTGACACCTATGTTCCCTTCCGCAACGGACTGTTTCTCTCCTCCGCTGCGGCTATTGCCATCAGCTATGGCTGCGAGGTCATTTATTACGGCGCCCACGGGGATGACGCCGCCGGAAATGCGTATCCCGATACCAGCAGGGATTTTCATAATGCGATTTCTCAGGCCATCTATCTCGGCAGCGGAAACGCCGTGCAGGTTGTCGCCCCCTTCATCGACATGCCGAAGGCCGGCGTCGTGGCTGCAGGAGCTGAAATCGGCGTGCCCTTTGCACTGACCTGGAGCTGCTATGAGGGGCGCGACAGGGCCTGCGGGAGGTGCGGCACCTGCCGTGACCGTATCCGGGCCTTCCGGGAAAACGGCCTGACGGACCCCATCGAATATGAAACTGCGGATGGAGCGTGAAAACTATGTCCAATGAGCTGCTCTTTCTGCTTACCGTCCTGATTTATCTGGGAGGCGTCCTCGCCCTGTATGCCTTTTTCGGAAAAAACGGGCTGTATGCCTTCGCGGTGTTCGGCACGCTTCTGGGCAATATCGCGGTCTGTAAATGCGTGGATATATTCGGCCTCTCAACCACGGCCGGCAATGTGCTGTACGCCTCGACTTTTCTCGTGACGGACATATTATCCGAAAAATACGGAAAAAAGGACGCGGCGCAGGCTGTTTCCTACAGCTTTTGCATCATGGTGCTGTGGATGCTGGGCACACAGCTGATTCTGCTTTTCACCCCCAATGAGAACGACTACATTCAGGAGAGCCTGCGGGTTGTGTTCGGACTGGTGCCGCGGATCACGGTCGCCAGCCTGGTGGGGTTTGTATGCAGCCAGAATCTGGACGTGTTTCTCTACCACGCCATCTGGAGCAAAACCGGAAATACGCCGGCAAAGCTGTGGCTGCGCAACAACGGGAGCACCCTCACCAGCCAGGCCGTTGATACCGTGATTTTTACAACCCTCGCGTTTTGGGGCGTCTATCCCAAAAATGTTTTTTTCAGCATCCTGATTACTACTTATTTGTTCAAGGCAGTTGTCGCACTGCTGGATACGCCCTTTATGTATCTGGCGCGGCGGATTCATCCGAGGAATGAGAGGTCTGGCAGAGAATGCGTGATATGAGAACAAAGGAACATCTGACAAAGCTGGGAAGCAGAGAGACAACGTATCGCACCGAGTATGACCCGTCGCTGCTGGAGACCTTCAGCAACCGCCATCCTGAGTATGATTATTTTGTAAAATTCAACTGTCCCGAGTTTACGAGCCTCTGCCCGATCACCGGGCAGCCGGATTTCGCCAATATTGTCATTTCCTATGTGCCGGATGCCAGGCTGGTGGAGAGCAAGTCTTTGAAGCTGTATCTGTTCTCCTATCGGAATCACGGCGACTTTCACGAGGACGTGGTGAATACGGTGATGAAGGATTTGATATGCATACTGGACCCCAAGTATATCGAAGTGTGGGGCAGGTTCCTCCCCAGAGGGGGCATCTCACTGGACCCCTATTGCAATTACGGGAGACCGGAGACCCGCTGGGAACAGGTGGCCTGGGACCGGCTCCGATACCATGATATGGCGCCGGAACGTGTGGACAACCGATAGAGAAAACAGCAAAGAGAATACAATAGAGGCACTCTGTTTTTTTCGGCCCCGGCCGTCGCGCGCTTTACCGGGCGATACCCGGAGGTGCAGCTGGTGCGTTTCGGCCGGGCGGAGCCGGTGCTGAACGACCGGCAAAATCCGCACACGCTGAGATATGAAA
This sequence comes from uncultured Oscillospiraceae bacterium, assembly GCA_905236305.1. GTDB lineage: Bacteria > Bacillota > Clostridia > Oscillospirales > Oscillospiraceae > RGIG7114. Next base: position 2,223 of record CAJOPB010000032.1, read on the forward strand.
CAGACTCTTAGACTGATACAATAGGAGAAATTCAGAATGCAATATCGGAAACACGGACCTTGTTGTCAGCGAAATCGGCCTGGGCTGCGAGGGCTTCATCGGTCAGGACTGGGCCTTTACAAAGGAGCTGTTCGATTGTGCGCTGAAAAACGGCGTCAACTGCATGGACCTTTACAGCCCCAACCCGGACATGCAGCAGCGCGTGGGCCGCGCCGTCGGGCCAGTGCGGGACAAATTCGTCCTGCAGGCCCACCTCTGCACCCGCTGGCATAAGGAGCAGTATGAGGCGACGCGGAACTTGGATCAGGTGAAAGCGGCCTTTGACATCCAGCTGCGGAACCTGGACACGGACTACCTGGACATCGGCATGATCCACTATGTGGATTCCCTGGACACCTGGCGGAAGGTGGTCGAAAACGGCATCCTGGACTATGCGATAGAGGAAAAAGCAAAAGGCAGAATCCGCCACATCGGCCTTTCCAGCCACAACCCCGTCGTGGCGCTGGAAGCGGTCAAAACCGGAGAAATCGCGGTATTGATGTTCTCGGTCAACCCCTGCTATGACCTGTTGCCCGCTTCGGAAGATGTGGAGGAACTGTGGGCGGAAAAGAGCTACGAAAAGCCCCTGTTTAATCTGGACCCCCAGCGGGAGGCGCTGTACGAAACCTGCCAGCGCCGGGGTGTGGGCATTACGGTGATGAAGGCCTTCGGCGGCGGCGACCTGCTGAGCGAAGCAGACTCTCCCGCAGGGAAGGCCATGACGGCGGTTCAGTGCCTGCACTATGCGCTGACCCGCCCCGCCGTGGCCGCAGTGATGAGCGGCGCCCGCTCTCTGGAGGACCTGAAGCGCTCCCTGGCCTATGAGACTGCCCCTGAGGAAGAAAAGGACTATGCCGCCGTGTTCGCCTCCTTCCCGAAGATCAGCTGGGAGGGACACTGCATGTACTGCGGCCACTGTGCCCCCTGTCCTCAGGGAATCGCCATTGCGGACGTGACGAAGTTCCTCAACCTGACGAAAGCCCAGGGCATGGTGCCGGAAACCGTGGCCCAGCACTACGGTGCGCTGACAGCCCACGGCGGAGATTGCATCGAGTGCGGAGCGTGCGAGACACGCTGTCCCTTCGGCGTGAGAATCCGGGAGAACATGGCTCAGGCGAGGGCCGTGTTCGGCTATTGAATAGGAAAAGAAAAATCTCCGCATGATGGTGGACGCCGCCATGACGCTGCTGCCGCCCTGCCTCATTGCCTGCTCGCCGGTCGGCGAGACCTTTCATGCGGCTGCGGACACGGTAATGCTCGGGCCGTTCATTACAAACCATGTGTTGAACTGCGGCTGGTTCAAGGGGCTGTTCCGGGAACGGTACACCCCCCATCGGGTTATGCTGACAGCGGTGAATCTGCGGCAAACAGTCTGGAGCTGTAACTGATCTTATATTAATAACTGGCAGATTTAACGCGAAAGCCCAAGATATTTCAGAACCTGATCTCTGCTTTTCAGGCCGTCGGAGGCTCCCACGGCCGACGTGCAGATTGCGCCGCAGGCATTGGCAAAGCGCAGCGCAGAAGCATGGTTTCCGCCACGCAGAAGTTCAGAGGCGAATCCGGCGCCAAAGTTGTCTCCGGCACCGGTAGCGTCAACGGCGTTGATGTCATGCGCGTCCAGATGGATGCGCTCCCCGGCATTTTTCAGCACACAGCCCTTTGCTCCGAGCTTGATAATGACGTTCTTTACACCCAGATCAAGAAACACATCCGCCATGCCGTCCGGGTCGTCTCTGCCGGAGAAATACCCTGCCTCGTCCTCATTGGGAAAAATGTAGTCTATGAGCGGCAGCGCTTCACGGATATCCGCCAGAGCCAGCTTTCGGAAATTCGGCAGCTTTGTATCGGCGAATACAATGGCGCTGTGCTGTTTTGCCGCCGTCACTACACGATAAATGATCTCCGGGTCATCAAACGGCGCCCGGAACAGCGAGCCAATGGATATTGCCTGAGCGGATGCAAAGCAATCTGTATACTGCTCCGGGTGAAAATTATACGCATGCGCCTGATTGGTAACAGACCTGCGGGTACCGTCTTCCCTGACAAACATCGTTGTGACCGGCGTCGGGTGCTCCCGGGAGCGAATCACATACTGAACGTCCACGCCGTTTTGTTCCAAAGCGTTGACGACCATGTCTCCGGCGGCGTCCTGTCCCAGGGCGCAGAGAATTCCGGTCGAGAGTCCGAGCTTTGCTGCCGCAATCGCGCCGTTCACAGCTTCTCCGCCCACATTCAAGGAACCGGATACCGCTCTGTAACCGGAGGCTGATACCGGTATGGGATCAAAGCCTTTTATGATGGAATCTACCAGTGCCATACCAATGTAAAGAATATCGTAGTTTGCCTGCTTCAAGCTTGCTCATCCCCTGAATTCTGATAGAAATGTTTCAAATACATCATGCGGCTGCGGAGCGGTTCTTTCACTGTGTAAAGCATTTTTCCTCCAAACGACCAAAATAGGGATTGGCTGATCGTGTACGATCAGTTGTATGATACCTCTATCGGAGACCCAAGTCAAGAAAACGGAGGATTTCAACATGAAAAAGCTTTGTTCAGCAACAGAAGCCCGGAGTAAATCTGTGATTGTTGCCTTGTCCAGTTTTGAGCCCGTATATATCGCTTTTCCCGTTTATTCAGGTTAAATATAATTATTGTAGCAGCCCTCAGCAGCGAACACACTTTTTTTCAAAATAATACTTGCTTTTCAAAAAAATATGTGCTATAATTTGTGAGCGTTGAAAAAGTTGATTATTTCCGGGTGTAGCGCAGATGGTAGCGTGCTTGACTGGGGGTCAAGAGGCCGTGGGTTCAAGTCCCGCCACTCGGACCA
>CAJOPB010000033.1 GCA_905236305.1 uncultured Oscillospiraceae bacterium
CTCCTGCCGCTTTGCAAGGTCCTCCAGAATCTCCGGAAGCGACCCGGTGCGCTCGGCCAGGGTCAGCAGCCGGCAGTCTCTGCCGGAAAACAGCCCGCATTCCGCCAGCGCGTCGGCGGGAGAGGTGCCTTCCTCGATGGCCTTCCGGCATTTCTCCGTCTTCTCATCAATCTCCCGCGCGCCGCCGCACAGGCGGGCCGCCAGAATCACGGACTCGTCCATGGCCATGCCGCTGGCAGAGGCCATAGCCATGGAGGACGCAAAGCGGGAGACGGCAATCTGCCCCAATACGCCCCTGCCGCCAAAGCGGCTGCGCACCCAGCCGATGGCCCGGGTGCGCAGAGACGGCACCAGCGCCACAATCAATACCGCCGCGGCTGCAACGGCTGCCACAACCGCAATGACCGTGCCCGCCCGGGCAAGCGTCGTGCCCGCCCGCATCATGCCGGCGGCTACGCCGCCCATCCGCACACCCAGCTGGGAGAACACCCGGTCGAACACCGGCAGCACCTGGGTGATCAGAAGTATCACCACTGCAATCATCACCGCCAAGAGCACCACGGGCACCGTCACGGCGCTGCGCAGATCCGAGCGCAGGCGCAGCTGTCTGTCATAGTGCAGCTGCAAGGCCAGCAGCACGTCCTCCAGCCGTCCGGTGCTCTCGGCCAGGGAGATCATATCCGTCATATAGGCCGGAAAGGCCCCGGTCTCCCCCATGGCCTCCGCCAGATTCATTCCCTCCCCGGTGCGGGAGATGAGTTCGTCCAGAATGCCGCACACCTGCGGGTCTGTCTCATCCTCCCGCAAAAGCGTCAGCCCATCCGCCGGCGTGATGCCGGACCGGTAAAGCTGGTGCAGCTCCCGGCAGAATTCCGGCAGATATTGCTCCGGGACGCTCGCCTGTTTGCTCAATGTCCCTTCCTCCGAATCAATAGAGATACTTTGCCGAATAATTCGCGCCGTTGCCGATATACTCCATAATGCTGTCGCTGCTGTTGGCGCTGGAGGCGAAGGTCGGGTCCATCAGCTTCCAGGTCTGTCCGTCGAAATAGATTTTTCCCTCTACCCAGCCGTCGGTCTCGCTGTAGACGCTGATCCAGGCGTGGTAGGCGCTGCCGGTATAGCCCACAACCAGTTTGACAGGCACGCCCTGGGACCGCAGCATGGCCGCCATCAGGGCAGCATAGTCAAAGCAGATCCCCTTGCCCGTAGCCAGGGTTTCGTCCACATTGGGCAGATAGCCGCTCTGAACGGTCTGGGCCTTTTCCTTGTCATAGACCGTGTTGTTCACCACAAAGGTATACACAGCCTCCACCTTGCCGAGGTTGTCGGCGATGCCCGCGCAGAGCTCCGACGCCTTTGTCACCGCGGCGCTGCCGGCGGTATAGGTTACGTACTGATTGGGACGGATAAAGGGCGCGAATTCATCCGTCAGCGCAACGGAGATGGTCTCCGTGATGATGGTGGCATACTGGGTGCCGGAGGTGTTTTTATACACTCCGACGCTGTATTCGCCGTTGCCGTCGGAAAGCGGAAATGCCTCATATTGCTTATCCGTGCGGAGATTATACTGATAGGTTGTGCCGCTGGGTCCCTTGATGAGCACCTTCAGCTTCACGTCTCCGCCCTCATTCCACTTGACCATGACATATCCGTCCTTGCTGTTGGAATAGTCAATGACTGCGGAGCTGTTTTTCTTGGTCTGGACGCCGGGAGCCGTGGGGGTCAGCACCGTGCCCAGCGTCGGCGCTCCGGACAGGGGCACCGCCTCATCCAGCAGGTCTCCCAGCTCCACAACGGGGCCGGCGGTATCCTCCAGAGAGGCAAAATCCACGGTCTCAGTCTTTTGCGCGCCGCAGCCGCCCAGGGCCGCAGCGAGCAGCGCCGCCAGGAGCAGCAGCACAATCGGTCCTCTTTTCTTCATAGCAAATCCTCCTTTTCCCACAGGCGCTTCCGGGCCGCAGGCTTTGCAGACGTTCATCCGCGGCAATATTATCATGAGTCGATTATAAATGTTTTCCATGGAAATTGCAACAGCTTTTTCCGAGCTGTTCAGACGCCGGGCTGCAAGTTCAAGCACCGGATGGCAGGATTTTTCAAAAGCCTCTTGCGAAATGGACCGGCGATGCATATAATGAATTCAATTGACTGATTTTGACAGGAATCGACATGAAGACTCAAGCTCTTATTCTCCTTCTCACTGTATTTATTATCAGCCTATGCGCCCTGGGGCTGAGCGCCTGCGGGGACGCTCAGCCGCCGCGTCCGGCCCCGCTGCCACAGTCCGACGTCACCGTGCCGGCGCAGTCCGATGCTCCCGCCTCCCCCGCGCCGAAGGCGTCCGCAGCCCCGACCGCGCCGCCGGCATACAATCCCGCCGTCCCCGCAGGGGTGCTCTCCGCGGAGCAGGACAGCACCCCTGCCGGCGCCGCGTTTCCCGGCCCGGACCTGTCCGCGCAGCCGAGGGTGGACGACAGCTTCTTTGCCGACGCCGCTTTTTTCGGCAATTCGCTGGTACAGGGGCTTTCCCTGTACGGGGGGCTGACCCGGGGGGATTTCTTTGCCGAGCAGAGCGCCGCGGTTTACAACGTCTCCACCACCCTCAACGCCACGCGCAGCGACGGCACAAAGGCCACGCTGCTGGACGCCCTGTGCGAAAAGCAGTACGGCAAGCTCTATATCCTGCTGGGCATCAATGAGCTGGCCTTTGATGCGGATTATTACGCCCAGATTTTCAGCGCGCTGCTGGATGAGATTCAGGCCCGGGAACCTCAGGCGGAATTCTATATCATGTCTCTGACGCCCCTGACCGCGGAAAAGGACGGGGATGACACCGTGTTTACCCAGGAGCGGGTGCTGGCGTATAACGCCGCCCTCCGCCAGGTGGCGGCAGAACGGAAATGCTGGTTTGTGGATCTGGTGGACGCGCTGGCCGGACCGGACGGCTTTTTGCCCGGGGAGATCTCCACGGACGGAATTCATCTGACAAAAGAAACCTATCCGGTCTGGGCGGAGTATCTGCGGACCCACTACGCGCCCTCCTGACCCGGACGGCGCGGCAAAGCGGACGCGAGCTTTGCAGGACCTTGTCCGCAGCAGGCGTGCGGGGCGATTTGGCCCCCCGCACGCCTGCTGCCTGC
>CAJOPB010000034.1 GCA_905236305.1 uncultured Oscillospiraceae bacterium
CGCAAATGCCGTCTCATACAATCTTCAACGCGCCTGGCGGCGCTATAAAAAGCAGATTTCTGCTTTTTATTGAAGATTAGTATGAAATGAAAAAGCATCCCTTCCCCTGTCAGCAGGGGAGGGGATGCATACATATCAGGGCGGCAGTCAGGACAGTCCGAACCGGCAACGCAGGGAATTCTTACAACTGCCGGTTTGGAGAGGAAAAGGAACTCAGGCATTTCTGCCGCAGCAGTCCTTATACTTCATGGGAAGACCGTTTGGACGTTTTTTCCCGCAGGGGCAGGGGTCGTTTCGTCCGGGCTTTTTATCCCTGCGGACAGGCTGGCGCTTGACGGAATCGTCACCACCGGCATTGGCAACGGGGTTTTTGACCACGCTCTTTCGCTGTACACCCTCATTCTGCCGCACACGCACCAGGTACATACGCCGGGAGACCTCCTGCCGTATGCCGGCAACCATGGCCTCAAACATCTCGAAGCCCTCCTGCTTGTAGGCGTCAACGGGCTTAACGTTGCCGTATCCCCGCAGACCGATACCCTTGCGGAGCTCACTCATGGCATCAATGTGATCCATCCAGTATTCGTCCACGACCCGCAGCAGCACAACGCGTTCCAGCTCCCGCATGAGGGGGGTCGTGCCGTCGGGCATGAAGCCCAGCTCAGTCTCCTTTGCCTGATAGATCTGGGACGCGGCTGACTCCGCCTTTTCCAGTATTTCCGCGCATTTCAGCCCCGGACGGTATTCTATGGCACCGCGGCGCAAAAACAGCGGATAGAAGGGGGTCAGAATCTCCTCAAGCGCCTCGGGCGTCTCCGGGTCGGCGGTACCTACATTGTCCGTGATAAACTCGCGGATCATACCGCGCACGCTCTCCTGAACATCCTCGCCGTTGAGTACCTTGTAGCGCTGCTCATAGATCAGCTTGCGCTGGACATTCATCACGTCGTCATATTCCAATGTGGCCTTACGGGTCTGGAAGTTGCGGCTTTCCACGGTTTTCTGCGCCTGCTCAATGGCATTGGAAAGCATTTTGTTGTCCAGAGGGGTATCCTCGTCCAGCCCCAGGGACTCCATCATATTCATAACCCGTTCTGATCCGAACAGGCGCATGATGTCATCTGTCATGGAGATGAAAAACCGGCTCTCGCCCGGATCACCCTGGCGGCCGGCGCGGCCGCGAAGCTGGTTGTCAATGCGCCGCGACTCATGACGCTCTGTGCCAAGGATAAAGAGCCCGCCTACAGCACGCACCTTTTCCGCTTCTTCTGCCGTGACAGCCTTGTGCGCCTCCAGCTTTTCAGAAAAAAGCCTTCGGGCAGTCAGAATATCCTCGTTGTCTGTGTCGGCAAAGCCGGTGGCTTCGGCAATAATCTCGTCGGAATAACCGGCTTTTTTCAGGTCGTTTTTCGCAAGGTATTCCGCATTGCCGCCGAGCATGATGTCCGTGCCGCGGCCGGCCATGTTGGTGGCAATGGTGACGGCGCCGAATTTGCCCGCCTGTGCCACGATCTCAGCTTCCTTTTCGTGGTTTTTCGCATTCAGCACATTGTGCTTGATGCCGGTCTTTTGCAGCAGCTTGCTGATATACTCGCTCTTTTCAATGCTGACTGTGCCCACCAGTACAGGCTGTCCCTTGGCGTGACAGTCCACAATCTGCTGAATGATGGCCCGATTTTTGCCGTTTTCATTCTTATATACCACGTCAGGCTGGTCGATGCGGGCAAGAGGACGGTTTGTGGGGACCTCAATGATGTCCAGATTATAGATAGAGACAAATTCCTCCTGTTCGGTGGCAGCAGTACCGGTCATGCCGGAGAGCTTATCATACATGCGGAAGTAGTTCTGAAAGGTGATCGTGGCAAGCGTCTTGTTTTCGCCGGCAACGTCCACATGCTCCTTGGCCTCAATGGCTTGGTGAAGGCCCTCGTTGTAACGGCGGCCCAGCATCAGACGGCCCGTGAACTCGTCCACGATGATGACCTCGCCCTCCTTCACCACATAGTCGATATCCCGCTTCATGATGCCGTGGGCACGGATGGACTGGTTGATGTGATGGCTCAAAGTGGCGTTTTCCAGGTCGCTGAGGTTTTCCAGATGGAAAAATTCCTCTGCTCTGGCGATACCGCGGGCAGTCAGGGTAGCGGTGCGCGCCTTCTCGTCCACCACATAGTCGGCGTCGAGGTCCTCATCCTCCTCACTTTTCTCGTCAATGGAGGCATAGACTACCCGCTTGAGGCGGGAGACAAAATCATCTACCTGGCGGTAGAGGTCTGTGCTTTCCGTGCTCTGCCCGGAAATGATCAGGGGGGTGCGGGCCTCGTCGATGAGGATGGAGTCCACCTCATCCACAATGGCAAAGTTATGACCCCGCTGTACCATATCCCGTTTATAGATGGCCATGTTGTCACGGAGATAGTCAAAGCCCATCTCGTTGTTGGTGCCGTATGTGATGTCCGCGTTGTAAGCTGCACGCCGTTCGTCATTTGTCAGCCCGTGGACGATCAATCCCACAGTCAGGCCCATAAACCGGTGTACCTTGCCCATCCATTCGCTGTCACGCTTTGCCAGATAGTCGTTGACAGTGACCACATGGACGCCGTCGCCTTGCAGGGCGTTGAGATAGCAGGGGAGAACGGCCACCAGGGTTTTTCCTTCGCCGGTTTTCATCTCGGCGATTCGGCCCTGGTGCAGTACGATGCCGCCAATCAGCTGCACGGGAAAGGGCTTTAAACCCAGCACCCGCCATGCGGCCTCTCTTACAGCGGCAAACGCCTCCGGCAACAGCTCATCCAGGGTCTCTCCCTGTTCCAGCCGCGCTTTAAATTCCGGCGTCTTGGCCTTCAGCTCCTCGTCACTGAGTGCGGAATACGTGTCCTCCATAGCGACGATCTTATCTACAATGGGCTTGATCTTTTTCAACTCCCGGTCAGAGTAGGAGCCGAAAATTTTATCCAGAAAACTCATGGCGTTACCTCATTATCCTCAGAAACTGGAACGAAACCACAGATACTGCCATATCACTCTGCACCGGGGTGAAAGATGACGGCATTATCGAATCGCAGTCTCATTGACGGCCCCCAACAGGCCGGAAACGATGCTTCATCATAACACGAAATTATGAACAAATAAAGAGAATCCTGGAAGGGGAAGGGAAATCAGTCATCCTCGTCAATTTTGAGCACGGCCATAAACGCTTCCGTCGGCATCTGCACAGTGCCCAGGGAGCGCATCCGCTTCTTGCCTTCCTTTTGCTTTTCCAACAGCTTTTTCTTGCGGGTAATGTCACCGCCGTAGCATTTGGCGAGCACATCCTTGCGCAGCGCTTTTACTGTCTCCCGCGCAATGATCTTGCCGCCGATGGCGGCCTGGACCGGTATTTCAAAGAGCTGACGGGGGATGTTCTCCTTGAGCTTTTCACAGATCTTCCGGGCACGGCCATAGGCCTTTTCTTTATGTACGATAAAGCTCAGGGCGTCCACCTGTTCCCCATTGAGCAGGATATCTACCTTCACAAGCTCACTGGGGCGATACTCTAAAAACTCATAATCCAGAGAGGCATAACCGCGCGTTTTGGCTTTTAAGGTGTCAAAAAAATCATAGACTATCTCGTTGAGCGGCATATTGTAATGCAGCTCCACCAAATTTTTATCCAGATACTGCATATCCTTGAATTCTCCGCGCCGGTCCTGGCAGATGGGCATGATATTGCCGATGTAGTCCGGCGGGGAGATGACGGAAGCCTTGACAAAGGGCTCCTGGGCTTCGGCAATCACTGCGGGATCGGGATATTCATGCGGATTGTCCACCCGGACCACGCTGCCGTCTGTTTTTGTAATCTCGTAGATGACGGAGGGCAGGGTGGTGATGAGATCCAGATTGAATTCCCGTTCCAGCCGCTCCTGGATGATCTCCAAATGCAGCATTCCAAGAAAGCCGCAGCGGTAGCCAAAGCCAAGGGCCACGCTGGTCTCCGGTTCAAAAACCAGGGAGGCATCGTTTAACTGAAGCTTCTCAAGAGCGTCCCGCAGGTCGCCGAAGCGGCTGCCATCCTCGGTGTAAATGCCACAGTAAACCATGGGGCGGACGGGACGGTAACCGGGCAAGGCAGCGGAAGCGGGAGAGAGGGCGTCGGTTACGGTGTCGCCCACCCGGGTATCCTTGACATTTTTGATGGAGGCGGTGAAGCAGCCTACCTCGCCTGCCCTGAGGCAGCGGGTGTTGTCTACCCCCTTGGGGCGCAGATAGCCGCATTCCAATACCTTATATGTAGTATCCGTTGCCATCAGGCGAATCTCCTGCCCCACGGACAATGTGCCGTCCATGACACGGACATAGACCACCACGCCCAAATAGGAATCATACTGGCTGTCAAAAATCAGTGCCTTCAGCGGTGCACTCGGATCACCGGTGGGAGCGGGAACATTCTGAACAATATCTTCCAATACTGCTTCGATATTCAGACCCAGCTTGGCGGAGATCTCCGGCGCCTCGTCGCAGGGGAGACCGATAATGTCCTCAATTTCCTGCTTTGCCTTGGCTGGGTCGGCGGCAGGGAGATCAATTTTATTGATAACCGGCAGGATTTCCAAATCGTTATCCATAGCCAGATATGTGTTGGCCAATGTCTGCGCCTCCACACCCTGGGCGGCATCCACCACCAAAATGGCCCCCTCGCAGGCTGCCAGAGAACGGCTGACCTCATAGTTGAAATCCACATGGCCCGGGGTGTCGATCAGGTTCAGGGCATAGTTTTCGCCATCGGCGGCGGTATAATCCAGACGAATGGCCCTGGCCTTGATGGTGATACCCCTTTCCCGCTCCAGCTCCATATTGTCCAGAATCTGATCCTCCATCTCCCGCTCCGGCACCGCCCGGCACAGCTCGATCAGCCGGTCAGAAAGTGTAGATTTACCGTGGTCGATGTGCGCGATGATGGAAAAATTACGGATGTGGTCCTGTGCGCTCATGACTCTGTCTCCTTCAAAGCTTGTTTCACCCGCGCGGACAGTTCTTCGAGCTCTGCCAAAATCTCTGCCAGCGCTTTTTGCTCCGCGCAATGCGTGTCGGTGTCGGTGAGGCCCAGTAAATAGTCTGCGGACACGTTGTAATATGCGCAGGCCCGGCAGACAAAATCCAGCCCCGGCTCCCGCGCACCGTTTTCGTAGTGGCTCAGCAGTGCCTGGCTGATGTGCAGGTCCGCGGCGACTGCGCGCTGGCTGAGCCCCTTGCGTTTTCGCAGTGTATACATCGCCTGGGAAAAACTGTGTGCCATTATCAGCACGCTCCTCCCCAACTCTCTCACATTCCGGAAAAACTGATAACTTTTTGTATTATATCCGCAATGGACAGATTTGTAAAGCGCGTTTTTCTGAAAGGATAAGTCATCGTTACTGTTCAGACGCCCCCGGAGTCTGGACGGTAAAAGCTTGATAAGCGGGCTTACCTCCTGTTGGAACGGCGCCAAATTCCCTGGGCTTCGGCATCGGCGATCAGGGAATCCCGAAAGTCCGGGTGCGCAATCCCGATCAGCATTTCCGCCCGTTCCCAGGTGGTACGTCCGGTCAGGTTTACAACCCCATATTCCGTCACAAGATAGTATACCTGACTCCGGGGACTGGTGATAATATCCCCGCAGAATCTGGGCTGGATGCGGGAGTGGCGGCTGCCGTCCCCGGCCAGATAGGTGGAGGTCATGCAGATAAAGGCCTTGCCGCCCCGGCTCATGGCTGCGCCGGTTAAAAAGTCCAGCTGGCCTCCGGTGCCGCTGATATGCCGGGTGCCGGCACTTTCAGAGCTGATCTGGCCGTAAAGATCCACAGCAATGCAGGAATTGATGGAGACCATGTTGTCGATCTGGGCGATGGTTTCCGGAGCGTTGACATATTCCAGCGGCGCGATGTTTACGCCCGGGTTGCAATCAATCCACTCGTAGAGGGCGCGGGAGCCAAAGGCCAGGCCCATGACCCCCTTGTCCGGGAACAGACTCTTACGGTGGTTTGTGAGCTTTCCGGCCTCATAGAGCCGGTAATAGGCGTCGCTGCAAAGCTCCGTGTGCATCCCCAAATCCCGAAGATCTGTTTCGGCAAGCAGCGCGCCGATGATATTGGGAAGGGAGCCGATACCGAGCTGCAGCGTTGATCCGTCTGTGATATAGGGCAGAATCAGACGGGCGATGGCCTCCTCCTCAGGCGCGGCCGGTCCAATGGGAAACTCAGGCAGCGGAGAATGCTCCCCCTCAACGATACAATCTACGTCATCAATATGGATATACTCTCCAAAGATTCCGTCAATGCGCGGCAGGTTCTCATTGATCTCTAAAATCACATAGTCCGCTTTGTCCAGTATACCGCGGGCAACTCCCGCTGCGCAGGAGAGGTTGAAATAGCCGTGCTTGTCCATTGGGGCTGCTGACACCATGGCAACGTTGACCGTGAGAAAATCGCGGTAATAGGGAACGACACGTCGAAAAATCATGGGAATAAAGCTGCATAGCCCCGCGTCGGACAGCTTGCGCTCATAGGCGGAGCAGTGCCAGCTGTTATAGATAAAATGCGCGCGGGCCGGATCACACTCTACAGTCTGAATCGGACCGAAAATCAGGTTTCCCCGGATTTTCACATCCCGCAGTTCATCACGGCGTTTCGCCAGGGCTGCGTCCAGCAATACAGGGAAGCCCAGATTCGTGGTATAATCCACCCAGTCTCCGCTTCGCACCACCCGAACAGCTTCCTCGGGGCTGCGTTTTTTTGCACGGTATTTTTCGTAGAGATTCATTTTGTCCCCCTCCTCATGAATAAAGACGCATTCCGGTATAGTTCACAGGTCTTTTCAACTGTCATTATCTCAAACTTCGCATAACGAAAAATCAGAACTTTTTTGAAGAAAACAGCGTATTATCATAAGCAAGCAAGAATCGAAAAATCAGA
>CAJOPB010000035.1 GCA_905236305.1 uncultured Oscillospiraceae bacterium
CAGGAGCTGGTGATGCTTGCAATCAGAAAGGACGGGATATGCTCACCCTGCCCGGCCAGCTTCTGACGGATTTTCGTTGCCTTCCGGCTGGCGGCAGCGAATTTCAGCATGAATGCACTCTCCCGCGGGTCTTTCAGCGTCGCCTTCAAGGTGTCGGAGACAATCTTCTCCACGCCCTTGGCAATATGTTCTTCCAGATTGATCTTTTCTGCCATAGCGGGTCCTCCCTGTTTCCCGATCTGCGCCTTCGGCCCGGAGGCGGTTTTCCGAAACATAAATAATCTGACCGCGTCGATCCCCGGCTAATCGGGTTACCGCACCGGCGGAAAATACGCGACCAATACTTTGTTCGTGTTGATTCCTCCCCTTCTGCTATTTTGATTGGAGGATCTTCTTTGCAAACGCCGCCGCGTTTTCGCAGTCGGTCTCGTTCGGTCTTCCCTTGTGCATCGGTCCAAAGGCGCCCTTGCAGTAAAATTCCTCCTTTGCCTGGGAGATCCCTTTCTCCGCCAGCAGCTTCCCCACCTGCTTGTATGTGGATTTGATCAGCGCCGCCGTACTGAAATTGACGACCTTTCCTACCTTTACGTCGATTTCCTGAATAAACCGCTTGATCTCATCATCCACTCCGTAAGCATAGACAGCGCTGCCGAGGAACAGAATATCCACGTCCTCCGTCAACGGCTCGGAGGTTGTCTTCGCTGTTACGCCAAGAGCGTTCGCGATGGCCTCGGCCAGCTTTTTCGTGTTTCCCCCTCTGGAAAAATAGCGTACTTCCACTTTCATATACTTTATCCCTCCTGCATACGCAAATGATATGTCACAATGTATTCTGTATTTCCCTCCGTCCGGATAGCCAGCTCGTCGATCACAAATACTCGGCGCGCTGCCTGCCGCCTGGTGCATCAGGTCAAAATCACACAGGGCATGATTTCGTCCGCTGCCGGTTCCGCCGTCAAGGCTCCCCATGGCTTTCGGTAAGATTTATTTATCTGCTCTCATTTTGTCCTTTACAATCGAATTCGGATTTGTTACAATTATACATGCACAAGTTCGTTCCGTCAATTACCTAAAAAATGTTATGTTAGTAAGAAAAAGATTACCTTTTGGAGAAGTATGAGATATGTCTGAAAAGCATTTGTGCCCCTGCTCCACACAGTGCGCCCTCCAACACGCGATGGAATCCATCGGCGGAAAGTGGAAAATGCCCATCCTCTGCTCCCTGACCGCAAATGGTTCCAGCCGCTTTAACGACCTGATGCGGAGCGTGCAAGGCATTTCCAACACCATGCTTACGAAGTCCCTCAAGGAGCTGCTGGACGCCGGCCTCGTGAAACGGAGTGAGTTTTTGGAGGTTCCCGTGCGAGTAGAATATGCTCTGACGGAAAAAGCCAAACGACTCCAGCCGATCCTGCTGCAGCTGATTCAGTGGGAAATGGAGGCAATTCTGCAGGAGACGGAAAAGTAAAGTAACGTAAGTAAGCCGCCTGCCGGTAAAACCAGACCATGCCGGCGCCCGCATAAACGCATATGGCAAAGGAGATATATCCATCATGCATGAGGCAGAGGCAAAATCGTTATTGACGCGCTGGGGATCCATGAATCTCTACCGCGGCTGCACTCATGGCTGTGTCTACTGTGACAGCAGAAGCCGCTGTTATCACTTTTCCCACCCCTTCGAAGACATCGAAGTGAAGCGCAACGCACCGGAGCTGCTGGAAAGGCTGCTGCGGACAAAGAGAAAGCGAATCATGATCGGTACCGGGTCCATGAGCGATCCTTACCAGCCCTGTGAGGATGTATATGGTCTGACGCGGAAAAGTCTTGCATTGATCGACCGCTATGGCTTTGGAGCGACGGTTATTACCAAATCCGACCGCGTACTCCGCGATATTGACCTGTTTGACAGCATCAACCGCAAGGCCAAGAGCGTTTTGCAGATGTCTCTCACAGCGGCTGACGATATGCTGAGCAGAATTCTGGAGCCAAATGTCTGCACGACAAGCCGCAGATATGCGGTTTTGAAGGAATTTCAAAGCCGCGGCATCCCCACCGTGGTCTGGATGATGCCGCTGCTGCCCTTTCTGACCGATACCGAGGATAATTTTGAAGCCCTGATGACATATTGCATCGATGCGGGTGTAAAGGGAGTCATTTGCTTTCACATCGGCATGACACTGCGGGACGGAAATCGGGAATACTATTACGCGGCACTGGACAAACATTTCCCCGGCCTGCGTGAGAAATACCGGGATATGTACGGAAATAAGTATGAGCTTATCAGCAGCAACAGCGGCAGACTGATGGCAAGATTTCATCAGCTCTGCGAGGAACATGGCATTCTGCATGACCCGGAGGAATGCTTTGCCTATCTGCGGGAGTTCCCGGAGGAAAACAGCCAGCTGTCTTTGTTCTGAAATCCCGCCCCCACAGGGGGATTCTGTTCATATTGAAAATAGTATTACAGCGCCGCCAGACGCGTTGAAGATTCTATGGGACGGCATTTGTGCCTGATGGCGCAGATGCGCGACGCGACAAGCGGCGCATCTGGCATAAATGTTTCTGCTTTTTATGGAAAAACAGTATGAGGAAGCTTTGCAGTCGAGAATCTGACACGCCTGACGTATAAGCTTCCGGAATAACGGGCTGCATACCTGCTGAAAAACGGGGCCTCCAAAATGGAGGCCCCGCAAAAGCTTTTCGCAAAGGAATTAGACGTAGTTAATATTAACATTGGTCAGGTTCTGACTGGCAACAGCATCGTTCTCCAGAACGCTGTCGTCGATACTCAGGCTGCCGGATACCACAGAGGCAAGCAGCTGCTCATACTCTGCCACGGTATAATTATCCATGCACCAGGTAGCCACAGGCAGACCGGTGGCACCGTCAGAGGCACCAAGGGAGGCAGAGCTATTACCGCTGATCTCGTTGAAGCTGCCATCATAGCTCTTGGCAATTGCCCACATGGCCGCAGCATCAACGCCCTTGAGCGCGGAGGTGATAACGGTGTCAGATTCATAGGACTGGTCCACATCAACGCCGATAACAAGGCCGTCATTGGCAGATGCGGCGGCGGCAATAGACTGGAACATACTGCCTCCGCAGGCAAAAATGACTTCTGTCCCATTGTTATACCAGCCTGCGGCCATGCTCTGCAGCTCGGCACTTGCGCTGAAGGATGCACCATACTGCCAGCTGAAGTTGATGTCAACGGTCTTTCCCATCTCAGCTGCGGCAGCATTGGCGCCCTGTACATAGCCCCAGCCGTAGCGGCAGCAGGCCGGATTGGTTCCGCCGCCTCCACCCATGAAGCCCAGCTTCTCAAAGCCTTCCTTCACGATGGCATATCCGGCGAAGTAGCCGCACTCCTGCTCCTTAAAGGCAATACCAGCCACGTTGTCAAGGCCCATGGACCAACCGTCGATAAACACAAAGTCAACATCGGGATAATCCTGGGCCGCCCGCTCCAGGGCACCGCCCTGCATAAAGCCGGCGCAGACTACCACCTTGGCGCCGCCGTCGCAGGCAGCCTTCATGGCGTCGTAACGGTCATCGTCCGTCGCCTGATCGCCGTTGGCGGGCTGATAATACTTATAGCTCTTGCCGTTGATGTAAGCATAGGTCTTAACACCGTCGTAGGTGCTCTGGTTGAAGGATTTATCCTTGAGCTGGCCTACATCCGTAACGAAGGCAATCTCATACTTGCCATCGTCAGATGTCATGGTGTCGTTAATGGAGTCCGGATCATACGAGGCAGCAGCGCCGACATCCGCAGGCGCAGCGCTTTCGGAATTGTCCGCAGAGGCGTCATTGTCTGCAGGGGCAGCAGGGGCAGTATTGTTTGCGGGTGCGGGTGCGGCGGCACTGCTGCTGCCGGCATCCGCCGCGGGGGCGGCAGCGTTGGCATTGCTGTTGGCGTTTCCGGAACCGCCGCAGGCGGCCAGACCCAGCATCATGACCAGCGCCAGCGCCAGTGCTAAGAGCTTTTTCATTTTTCTTTCCTCCTGTTTTTTCATTGAGTTTTCATTTGTCCGGCTCTGTTATACAGAACCATAATATTATACCATTTGTCTCCGGTGAAAATCAATAGGTATTATTGCACAAGCCCTGAAAAAACGGACAGGAAGGATGTGCTCCTATTCGCAAGCGCATTCACGCGTACCGGCAGAGGGCCGCCGCGGTTTTTGCAGCCAGAGCCGCGTTGTTATAGACCAGCCGTATATTGCTGAACAGACTGCTGCCCTCGGTAAGGTCCTTGATTCTGGCCAGCAGGAACGGAGTTGTCTCCTTTCCGTGAATGCCTTCAGCTGCAGCGTCTGCCAGTGCCTTTTCGATAGCGGCATCAATCACGGCTTTGTCCATACTGT
Source organism: uncultured Oscillospiraceae bacterium (assembly GCA_905236305.1). Taxonomy (GTDB): domain Bacteria; phylum Bacillota; class Clostridia; order Oscillospirales; family Oscillospiraceae; genus RGIG7114. The sequence goes on from CAJOPB010000035.1 coordinate 4,368, forward strand.
ATTCCTCGGGAATGGGATTGGTCACCAGCATCCCGCCAGTATAACCCATAGCCCGCTGGGCCTGATAGACAGCAGCCAGCTGCTCCGGCGTGTCCAGTCGATAGTCCACCCGAAAACCGCTGTGTCGGGTGTAAAATGCTGGAAGCTCATCTGTGCCATAGCCGATTACCGGAACACCCTTTGTCTCCAGGTATTCCAGTGTCAGTCCCAGATCCAGAATGGATTTTGCCCCGGCGCAGACCACCATTACCGGGGTACGGGCCAGTTCCTCCAGGTCTGCGGAGATGTCCATGCTGGTCTCTGCGCCCCGGTGTACCCCACCGATGCCGCCGGTGGCAAACACACGAATTCCCGCCATAGCTGCAATCATCATGGTGGTAGTGACAGTAGTAGCCCCGTCCGAGCCCAGGGCAGCCAGCACGGGCAGATCACGGCGGCTTGCCTTGGGTACTGCGGCACCCTGCTTTCCAAGGTGTTCAATTTGTTCCGGCAGCAGTCCCGCCTTCAGTCTTCCGGCAAGCATGGCGCAGGTGGCGGGAACAGCACCGTTTTCCCGGATAATCTGCTCTACGTGCAGCGCCGTTTCAACATTCTGGGGATAAGGCATTCCGTGAGATATTATCGTGCTCTCCAGCGCCACAACGGGTCTTCCCTCCGCCAAAGCACTCCGGACAAGCGGAGCTATATCCAAATATTGATTCATTTCCGTCATTCTCCTGTCATATATTTGTTTGACCACCGTTTCCCATGCCACGCGGCAGTGCAGCGGTCCAGGACCGCAAGCTCACTCAGGGAAGGGTTGATCGTTTCCTCGCATTCCACTGCCAGAGCGCCGGCAGCCAACGCAAATTGCGCCCCCTCCAAAACACTGCGGCCGGACAGATAGCTGTGCACCAATGCCGCGACAACTGCGTCGCCGCTTCCGGTAGTATTGCATACCCGCTCCACAGGACAGCAGGGCAAATGAAATACCCCACCCTTGTCACCGGCGTACATGCCCCGGGGACCGTCGCTGACAAAGCAGCGCTTCACCCCGCATTGCAGCAGCATCTCCGCGGCGCGGCACGGGTTCTTTTCCTCCGTCAGTACCGCGGCCTCAAGGGCATTTGGCTTGATCGTATGAATCCGGGACAGAAACGGACGCAGCTTGCCCGCCTTAGCCGCCGAAACCGGATCGGCAAAAAGGGGTGCGCTGCACTCCTCCGTCAACACCTGTATGGCCTCCTGCGTCAGGTTTCCGTCAAAAACCACCGCGGCCGCACCGCACAGCATATCCAGGTTCTCTCTGAGCACCGCAGGCGTAATGCAGTGCGCAATGTCCGCATCGCAGACTGCCAGCTCCAGCTCCCCTTCCGGCCCTGTGATATACAGGTAGGTGGAGCTGCGTCCGTTTGGAATACGCAGGGCACGTTCCAGACCGATTCCCAGAGAACGGCAGCTCTCCTCGATCTTCCCGGCCCAAACGTCTCCGCCGAACACCGTGAGAAACTGCACCTCCGTCCCAAGGAGGCGGAGGTTGTGGGCAATATTTCGTCCTACTCCGCCCAGGGCAATATGGATCTCCCCCGGATTTGAATCCTTTGGACGAAGCGCCGCCTGCGCGCGTCCCCAGATGTCTACATTGACCGCGCCCACCACTGCCACATAGGGCGCCGGCGCCATGCTCACGGCTTTCACAGTGCGATGAATTCCTGCCATTCCTGCTCCGCCACCTTCCTTTTCCAGCAGCGATGGCACATGGCGGTATAGCTGTCGTTGCCCCCGAGCATAACCTGGGCGCCGGTGGTAACGATTCGTCCGTCCTTGTCGATCCGAGCATTCACCGTGGCCTTGCTGCCGCAGGTGCAAACGGTCTTCACCTCAGAAATGGAGTCCGCCAGCTCCATCAAACGCTGCGATCCCGGGAAAAAGTGGGTCAGAAAATCCGTCCGCAGTCCAAAACACAAAACGGGAATATCCTCCATATCCACCAGCCACCGGAGCTGATCCACCTGCTCCGGCGAAAGAAATTGCGACTCGTCCACCAAAATCACGTCAACACAGCCCGCCGTGCGAAAGCTTTCCGCGATATTCTCCTCCGGTGAAACAACCTTTGCCTGACAGCTCAGGCCAATGCGGCTCTTTACCATGTTCCGGCCATCCCGGTCGTCGGCGGAGGGCTTTAGCAGCCAGACACGCATTCCCCGTTCCTCATAGTTAAATTTTGTAATCAACACCTGGGCAGACTTGCTGGAGCCCATGGCACCGTACTTGAAATATAGCTTGGCCAACTTTTTGTTTACCTCCCGATGTAACCGCGTATGCGCTCCATGACCATTTCCAGCGCCACAGTATTCTGACCACCCTCCGGAATAATGATATCCGCGCGGCGCTTCGAGGGTTCCACAAATTCCTCATGCATGGGCTTCACCGTAGTCAGGTATTGACCGACCACACTGTCCAGACTGCGCCCCCGTTCCTTGACATCCCGTACCAGACGGCGCAGTATGCGCACATCCGCATCCGTGTCCACATAGATTTTGATGTCCAGCTGGTCGCACAGAGCCTTTTCCCAAAAAATCAGAATCCCCTCCACCACGATCACCCGCGCCGGCAGTACGGTCACGGTCTCCGCAGAACGGTTGTGAACCGCATAATCATACACCGGGACTGCAACCGCCCTGCCTTCCTTGAGTTGGCGAAGGTGTTCCAACAAAAGCTCGGTGTCAAAAGCGTCCGGGTGGTCATAGTTCAGCTTACAGCGCTCGGAATAGGGCATATCGTCATGGGCCTTGTAGTAGCTGTCATGGTGGATAACGGAAACCGCCTCCGGAAACGCCGCGGAGATACTCCGGGTCAGGGTTGTTTTACCGCTTCCGGTACCGCCTGCCACGCCGATGGTCAGAATTTTGCTCATAGCTTTTCCGCCTTTCTCACTTTCTCTGTCCGGCTGTGTAAGAGCCTGTTTCATGTCTCGGCGTGTGCGGATTGTCAAGCGGATTATTTGCCTGTCGAGGCACGAAAACGCAGGAATCCTTTCTGAATTCCACACGTCTCATTGAAGGGGCCGCATGCCGGACACATTTGCTTTTCCGTCCGGCAAGATTTCGCAACGAAGCTCCGGCGAAAAAGAACCGGCAAGCGCCGAAATTCGATGAATCAGCGCTTCCTTACAGCTCCACTGCCTCCATGGCCTCGTGCAGCACATCCGTGATGGCGTCTGAAAAAATGCGGTCCGCGTGCCCGTGGAGCTGGGCAAGGGCATCGGTGACCTCCCCCAGACTCACCTTGCCTGCCATATAGATGTCCTGGTCCAGGATAAAGCGGCTCTCCTGTTCCTGGATGGTCTGCACGCCGTTGGGAGTGCGAACGCTGCGCTTGACCAATCCGGGACCGGCATGAATCTTTGCCGTGGCTCTGGAGTCCAGCTTCATCTCCAGGTCAACCGAGCACTTGCTCACATTTTTCTCATCAATGCTGTCATCGTCGAGGATACTGAGATATTGCGGCTGAAACAGGTCGTTCCATCTGCAGTTTTCAAGTTCCAGACTCTTGCGGGAAAAGCCGTTGATATATCGCAGGCCCACCCGCTCAAAATATGCGGGGCGGTAGATGCGAATAAACTGACCAAGCGGCTCATCCAGCGCATGGGCAAAGTCCTCCCAACTGCTATAACGCATGGTAGACAGGGCGATAAAGTTTTTCGTCATGCTGAGCTTGCTGGCTCCGTCCTCAGAGATAAAATTATGGTTGCGCACACTCTGAGGTTCTGCGCCGCCCTGTGCCGGCAGCTTTTCCGTTTGGCAGACATAGCGGGGGAAGTTCACACGTACCGTATCCTGAAAGTCCGCCGGCTCCCTGGTGTCGATGGAAAGAATGGTCGGAAAGCGCAGTTGACAGATCACTTCAATGAGCTGGGCTTTTTCATAAATAAAATGTTTGCCTTCGGCAGATTTCATAATCGCAGCATCCTCCCTGTTCAACCATTTATCACAAATTATTTTTTTCCGCTTAGACAAAGAACAAGCGGTTTGGCCGGAGCGTTGCTCCCCCCAGCTGTTATGATAGCTTTGGGTCCGTCTCCCGCGGACCGGTTACATGATACTGCTGCGTAAAAAGATAGCGCAGCAGCGAAATCACGTTTTGCATCCGGTCCCCGGTGCACTCCGCCAAAAGTGTCCGTCCGTTGGCACGCTCAACCATCGCAGCGGGACTTTGCAGCAAGGCGGCTGTTTCCGGCTCCGCCATATCCAGTGTACTGCCGCAATAGACCAATCCCTCTGCTTCTGCGATTGTCCGGCATTCCTCTGCAAGGGAGGCCGGAGCCGCCACCAGAAGCGTGCGTACTCTGGCAGCTTCAAACAAGAGCTCCGCTCCTGTCTCCCAGTCCCCGCGTATATCGGAGCCGGCACAGAATATTCCGATTCCGTGCCCCTCTCCCCCAATGCGCCGTACCATGTCCGGGTTCTGGCGAATCTCCTCCCCCGTAAGGAAAAAACATGTTTTAATCCCGGTTTGATTCAACACGCTGAGCACCCGGTCCGCAGGCAAGCCCACCAACCCCAGACAAAAGCGTTCTCCCGCATGCACCGGTCCCGTCTGTTCATCCCTGCCCTGCTCCTGAGCGGGTGCAGTGGGACTCGGCTCAGGCTCCGGAGTCGTGGTCGGCACCGGTGAAGTATGGGGCGCATCCGTTGGAACGCTGACGGGCGTGGTGCTTTCGATCGGCGTCGGGCTGGGCGTAATGGGGCCGGGAACACTGGTTTGGGGCAGCAGAGAGGCAAGATAGTAGGAGCGCATGGTATTCTTGGCTGCCCGCAGAAGCTCGACGTCAGAGAGGATAGCTGTATCGGTTGAGATTCGGAGGATGCTGCCGTATTCGTTGGTCGAAACGGAATATTGAAAGCCCCCAAAGAAATACTGCATCAGATTCAGCGGAACAAGCACCATCCCGTTGTGCCATATGGCGGAGACCGAGTAGTGATTGTCATCGCCGTCAAAGGTGTCACCGCTGTTCAAATCGAAAAAAAGCTGTTTGTCCCCGGAGTAAAGATATGCCGTCGAAGCGCTGGTAAAAAAGGAGTAGGAAATCCCCAGTCCATAGTTGGAAAATACGGTACAGGGAACATAGTATACCCCGTCAGAGCTGATCACGCTATTCACAAGATCATAAGTCAGCAGCTCATCGTTTACGGAAATAAAGATCGGCTTATCCTCTGCTGCCGCAGCGCCGGGGAGCAGGAGAAGTACAAGCAAAACACACACAGCGGCAACAATTATTTTATTTCGCATCTTCACACCTCTGCCCCCGTTATCCCGCAAAAGCTCCGTCTGCGCTGGGAAAAGTCCCTGCACCGACTCCCGCCGCTGGTGACAGCAGGAGAGAATTCACGCAAAAATCCATGTACACAAAAAGCCTTCATAAACAGCGCAGCATCCGTGGCACATGGAGGTTTTGACGCAATTCACCCCGGGATTCCTGAAAGTCCTTCTATATGATAGCACAGATGCCGGTCAACATCAAGTCCGCAAATTTCTGAGTCTGATCTATGTTACAGTTCAGACGCCGGGGGCGTCTGAACTGATAGGCTGCACTCCGTTTGCGCACTCGCTTGCGGGGGACGCTCGCACGCGCACTCCGCGAGAAGTATTTTTCCGAAAATGCGATTTCCGGAAAAAATGGATTGAAATTTGTTCCGCGCTGCGGCGCGGAATTCTGGCGAAGCCTTCTTTGCGTCGGTTTTCCTACCCCCGTGAACACTAACTGATCTATAGCTGCTGCACAGGCGCCTCCCGCGTTTGATTCTGCGGCAAACAACAGCAAAGCCGGACCGATGGAGGCCGGCTTTGCTGTTGCAGTGATAGTTTGGGTGTAAACGGTGCTGTTTCAAAAGCAATAGGGGTACGTGACCGGGGGAGAGCTTTTTCACTCCCTTTGGCGGCGTAACCGTCGTTGCTGAGGTTTCCGCTGGTATTGCCGTAACGGGTGCCGGAAGACATTGATGGAGCGGCAGCGCGGTCAGAAGATTCATTCTGCACTGGTACGACGGGCAGAGCCTCGTTCGGCTGCGCTGACAGGAATTCATTTCCCGCAACGTCCTCGTTTTCCAGATTGATGCCGCCGACCTCCGGAATGGCAGCGGCGCAAGCGGTCAGCAGCAGCGCAACTAACAGCATACCGGCAGCGCCGAAAGCAGAGCATCGTTTATAATCGCGTATGCTGATAATGCGTTCCCTCATTTGCTTTTTCCCCTCACTCAGGGTTGTCGCTGTGACGTGCCCCGGTATTGCGCGTTCCGCTGCCATCATGAGCAGCGTATTGCCGTAGTGCAGCCGATCCTGTTCCGGCATATCACGCACTACTGCCTCGTCGCAGCTGAGTTCACAATATCTGTCAATATCCCTCCGCATGAGGTAGACGATGGGATTGAACCAGTGAATGCTTTGGACAAGGACCGCGAGCCATTTATAAAGCACGTCATGTCGGCGCCAATGTGTCAACTCATGGTTCAATACATCTCTCAATTCCTTTTCCATGCCCCGATTCACATAATCCCCCCGCGGAAGAACAATCACAGGGCAAATCAAACCCAAATGGAGCGGCGTATTGGTCTGGATGCTGGCGGCGAGCCGAACATTCCCGGCACGCCGCAGGGTCTGAAAAACCTCCGCATCCTCAGGTGAAGGACGGTCGAAAGAACGGGACAGCTTGCGGGAAAAGACCGCGTATGACAATAGATACCACGCCAGGCTGCAAACCGCGCCGGTGAGCCAAAGATAAACGACGTTCTCCATGAGGAAAGAAGTCAAGTGAAGGGGCCTGTCTTCTGTTGACTCGGTATTTTCCGGCGCTATATTGTTCTCCAAAGGCCTCTCATCTGATGCTGCCCGGATCGGACGTTGAGGAACGGTTACGGTAATCCCGCCGCGGGTTTCACCAGGCAAAATTGGAACTGCGCCGTCTGGAATCGGGATTTCAGTTACGCGGCCGACACGCTCCACGGGCGCAGCGGCAAAATCCGGCGGCGCAGGCGTCTTGTATGCAAGTGAAATGGCAATGCCAAAGGGCAAGACCATTCGCAGCAGCACCGGAAGCCAGATGTAATACCAGAAGGTCTTGGAAGCGCGTGTTCCCGCCAACGCCCTCAGCAGGAAAAGAAGAATTGCCAGAACCGAGCCGCTGAAAGACATGAGTAAAACTGTTTTCAGAATACTATTCACGGCGTGGTCCTCCGTTCAGCGCTTCGCAGAGCTCAGAAATGTCCTTCTCGGTCAATTGGCCGTCAGACAGGAGTGCAGCAACCAGTTTTCTCGCACTTCCCTCAAAAATTTTCCCGATAAAGTGATGTGTTGACCACTCCTGATACTCCGCTTCAGAAATTTTCGCCCGGTATCGTCCCCGGCTTACGAGCTCAATGCTGCCCTTGAGACGGAGGTTCCGCACAACGGTTTTTGTCGTGGGCTCCTTCCACCCCCTCTTTTCCCCGAGCACCTGTATCAGCTCGCCTAAAGCTGCTGGTTCGTCCTGCGCCCAAAGCAGCCGCATCACTTCCAGCTCCGAATCGGCAATCTTCGCTGCTTCTGTGTTCATGATAAGCCTCCTATCTTTCTAATAGATTATTAAAATAATCTTTAGGCAAGATTATCATAATAATCTTGCTGTGTCAATAGAAAGATTGCGATCGTTTTCCTGACAAAATGAAAATGGCAAAGCCGAACCGGTTCAGGTCGGCTTTGCTGTTTTTCAGTATTGGGTAATTTAATTCGCATAAGTCTTGCTTTCAGGAGAAAATGCGCCGGCCGCTTCACACAAAACGTGCTTTTTTACGCCACTTCAACATCCCAGACGTATCCCGGATACGTCAAAGCGGCGCGTCCGTCAGGCTGTCCGCAAAGGTGACCCTTCATCCGGTAAAAGTGAGAAACAGTCCCAGCAAGACATAAGCGAGCATAGCGGCACTGCACCATGCGCAGCGAAAACGATATTTTTTTGGCAGTTCTCGCTCTGCCGGCTCAAAATGCACGTTTTTGATACTGCGAACAAAGAAAATCAATCCCGCGATAAACAATGCAGCCAACAACAGGAAAAATCCTGTCACCAGGGTATGCCTTCCGCCAAAAAGCTTGCCTGTTTCACCGAAAGCATCCAGAATACCTTCCGACAGAACAAGCTTTCCGGCCAAAAAGCCCAGGAGATTATTGTAGATATGCAGTGCAATCGGATACCGCAGCTTTCCCGTACGGATGTATACGTAAGCGAAAATCAGTCCAAGCGACACGGTATACAGGAACTGTGTGACGGAATGGTGAAAAATGCCAAAGATCACCGCAGTACTGATCACTGACAGCCGTTCGCCGTAAATCCGCGTCCGGTCTATGATCGCCTTGCGGCAAAAGAGCTCCTCTGCAATCGGACCGACAACTACCATAAGCAGAAAGTCAATCACTGGCGGAATAGACTGCATCATTGAGACAACCGGGTTCTCCGGCTCCTCCGGCGCGGCTCCGAGTAAGCTCTTGAGCAGCAGTCCCGCCAGCAGCAGAAGCAGGTTTCCTATGCCGCTGGCAGCATATTGCATAAAAGAAGTAATCGGCGGGAGACGCAGAAATTGTCCCGGTTGCAGCGCGTGAGGCTCCGGAGGTTCGGAAGGCAGCCGGCGGAACACAAGATAGCCTGCCACTATGGAACCATAGACGGGAATAATCTGACCGAATAATGCCCACCGGATGCTCGGTCCCTTCACCTGATCCAAGTCAAAGATCATTCCCAATCCAATCGACAGAACAATCTCCACGAGGAACATCACGGCCAGACCGAGACCGACGCGGGAATAGACACGCTTTGCTTCACTGCAGAGGAAAGTCGTTTCTTCCATATCCTTACATATTCTGCGCTTTCTCAAAACCGAGTGAGTCTCGGGGAGAGCGAACTGGAGCTCTGGGGTTCTCTCTCCAAGTATGCGTCTTCTGTTTTCTGACTCGACACAATGAGAATCTCCCTGCGCCTCACTTCGAGTTCCGGGAGCGTTGTGCTGCCGCCCGTAACGGTCTCCAGCGCATCGTCAGAGAGCATTTCTGTCCGATTTTCGTTCATTTGATGATTCCTCCTTGTATTTTTATACATCTACCGGCATGTCGTCCGAACACCGTAGCCGGATCGGCTCAAACCGGATTTTTCCTGTTTTTCCGCTTGTCGTTGGGAAATGATCCCTCGGGCTGTGCCCTGGAATTGTTTATCGGTTCCCCTGCGGCCGCGACACCCTCCAGCCAGTCGTCAGAGAGGGGGATGGGGCCAGCCGGGCCATACCGTGCCTCAGTCTCGCGGATGACCTCCGACAGCGAATTCTCCCGCATAAACCGCTGGAATTCAAAAAGCACCTGCAGTTGCTTTTCCATACTCCGCCTCCGATGAAATCTGTCGTGTTTATCCCGCTTTCACGCTTTTGGCGCCTGCCGCACGGACATAAACAGAGTATCTCGCTGCACAATTTGCCCTTCTGCTGATGTATACGAAGGAATACCGGAAAGGGGCAAATTTTTTTCGCAGCACAGGACAACGGCAGTATTCGCCGTTACAGAGCATCCCGCATCCGATGCCGCAGCTGCTCCAGGGCCGTCTGTTTGCGGAGCTTGACCGTCCGGTAGGGAATTGCCATACGCTCCGAAATCTCTTTCAATGAAAGGCCGGTGTAGTAGTGCAGAATGATGATATCGCGTTCCTGCTGCCGCAGACAGCGAAGCGCCTCGGCAAGAGCGGAGAGCGTTTCACGCCGCAGCAGCGCATCATCTGCGCCCTCCCCGCTCTGCAGTGACTCGTCCAGTTCTTCCGCCGGGCTCCGGAGGCGGTAGTAGTCCGTGACGGTATTTCGCGCAATTCGGTAAATCCATGTGGCGAGGGATGCCTTGGCAGCGTCATAAGTGTCCAGATTTTTCAGCACCTTTTCAAACACGGAGGAGCAAAGATCCTCGGCGTCCTGCGGATGCGGCACCTTGCTGCGAAGGTAAGACAGGATCCTTCCGTAGTATTCTTTATAAATGCCCTCATATTGTTCCATAGGCTCCTGACCCTCACGCAAAGCTATTGATCCCCGAATGAAGAATATTCCTTTGGCGGTTCCTTCATGGTATTGCATATTATTGCAAAGATCAGCACCAATGTCAATTATTTTGCCGCGAATGGTATTGATTTTGCCGTGAACGGTACCTTTTTGACGAGAAAACAACAAAAAGTGACAGAATGCGTCGAAAAATACGCACTCTGTCACAAATATAAAGGAAAACAATCTACTCCGGCGGGAAAAGAGCTGCCAAGACGGTGCGGGACAGTGCATGCAGCCTCTTAATCCCGCCCCCGTGCAATCAGCCGCGAAAAGGAATAATTATCATAGGCATCACGGATCTGCCTCAGATTTCCCCGGCTGAGAAGAATTTTCCGCCCATCCCGCAGCAGGCAGGATTTTGCATCCATCGTTTCAATATAATTCATATTTACAACCAGTCCGCGGGAGAGTCTTACAAAATCGTCTCCAAGCTGCTGCCACAGACTGTCCATTGTCATCCGTCCGGCAAAAATGCATTCTCCGGAATTGAGCCTGATCCGAATCGCATGGTCGCTGCTCTCACAGACAGCTATCTCATCGAGAAAGAGGAATCGGCTTGCGCTGCCGGTCCTGACAGTAATTCCGGGCCTTCGATCCGGTTGGATCGGAAGCCGCCGCAAGGCCTCTACAACGCCGTCACGCGACACCGGCTTTATGAGATAATGAACTGCACGGAATGCAAACGCCTCCACAGCGTAGTCCCTGCTGGAGGTAACAAAAACAAAGTAGACAGGGTGACCGCCCAGCGCATCCTCAATCTGCGGAATCAGCTCTATGCCATTGACACCCGGCATCAGGATGTCAAGAAACAGACAAAAAAATTGCTTTCCCTCCCGAATCGCGTTCAGCAGTGCGGAGCTCTCCGTATACCAATCCACCTCGTCCTGCGGCCGAAGCTCCGACAGGATGTTCTTCAACGCAAGGCAATCCTGCGGATTATCGTCGCATATTCCGATTCTCATGATGTTCCTTCTTTCTGTTCCGGCTCCCGCTCCGGATAAGAGCGTTATTTTCGGAGCGGTATGGCAATTCTGGTTGTCCACAAGGACTTCATCGCATCAAATTGAAACCGCGCGGTACCCTGATATTTTTCCGCAATCATTTCAATCCGCGTCAATCCATACCCGCCGCTCTCATGCGTGCTGAGAAAAGCGCACGCAGGCAAAAGGGTGTGCTTCGCCCCCTCTGTCACGTCCGGACTGTACTTCACCCCGGCACAGCTGTTTGTGATCTGAAACAACAGTCTGTGCTTGATAATGCCCACTATCGCGTGAATCTCCGGCTCCTCCCCTGTTTGACTTCGATATTCCGCTGCGCCGTTAATCGCATTTTCCAGGGCGTTTGCTGTCAAAAGCGTCAGGTCGGTATCCTCCACAGGAACATCTCCGCAAATCGCGGAAATATTTATCGCAACATTTCTTTCATTGGCATGGCCGGCATAGTATTGGAACAGTGCGTTCAGGCATTTGTTTTCACAGAAAACGGTATCCATGTGTTCCGTCAGATTGACGATCCTGTTAATATACGGCTCCAGCTCGCGAAAACCGCTGCGCCCGCTCACCGCGTCGAGCTGCCGCAGGAGCTGGCGCAGATCGTGATTTATCTCGCGGTAGTGTTTCATATCGCGCTGAAGGCTCTCGGAGTTCTCCCGGAGAAGCTCGGTCTGCAGACGGTTCTCCACCTCAAAAGCCCGCAGGAGCGTTGTCCGAAAGGTCACAAAATACATTGCGTAAAGCGCGAAGAAAAATAAGAACAGCCCAGGGACAACGCACCAGGCCGGTATGGTTTTCGTCTCCGCGATGATTCCGATGAACATGCCGACAAAAAAGAATGCCAACAGCAAGAAAGTAAAATCGACAATCGCCAGAAGCAGGATTTCCAGCCACATGATGCGGCGCGATACCGCTCGCAGATATGGCGTCAAAATTCGCCGCTCGAAAAAAGCGACCAGCGGGACCAGCACCGCGGCAGCCAAAAGCAGCATGAGGACGGTGTCTCCATCAGCTATCAGCCCATATTTCGGCTCGGCTCCGGAGGCAAGCTCACGCACAGCCTGATAGCTGAGTGCCAGAACAGTCTGGGCCTTCAGGCAGAATACCGAGACAAACAGCGTCACGCTTTTTCTCGTAAAGCTGTCCCGGATCAGAATATAGAACGCAGCGATAAGTGCGAGCATTGCCAAGCTCAGAAAGAGCTCGAAATCCCGCGCCGCTGTAAAAAAGGGAGAAACCACAGAGGCAGCAACCAGCCCGGCGAGCAGGAGATACCGGGCAAGAGGGCGGACACGCCGGTGTTCTTTTCCGTAAGGAAAGAACAGCAGCAACGCAAGCGGAAACAGCAGCAAAACCGAACCGGCCAGATGCTCCAGATAAAAAGACATATTCATATGCACACCTCCCGATTACAGCATGATTATCTCAAAAAATACATCTGCGTCAACAGCAAGCTTCTCCTGCGGAAGTATTTCCTGTCAGAGAGTATAACGGCAGCCCGGTGAAACACTTTAGCCCCATTATGCGGGAACCGCGTCTTATCAGACCAGCCCCGGCAGGCACGGTCTGCCGTGAGCACGCCGGTGCGCAAAATACAATTCTTCCGTGGCCAGCGCCATCTTGGTCACGGAAAAGTCTCCGCCGTGCGGGTAGATATACCATGTGTCATCCAGCGTATTCAAATCCACGCAATCGCCGTATTTGCCCAGATACTCATACTCAATATGGCAGGAATAGAGACTCGGAACGGTCTTGATCATTTCAAAGGGGTCTCCGTCCGTATCCACCCCGCGCACGGTAAAGCCGTTCATGTCGTGGAGCATGGTTCCTTCGCCCAGACGAAAAAAACGCCTGGCATTGGGCAAGGAATCCACATGTACGCGCAGTTCTCCGCTGGAATAGGTCCCGGCCTCCACCTCCGCCCGAACCCGGGACCGCTCCCACTCATACCAGTCCGGTATATGAGAGAATTCTGTTTCGCCGTCAAGCGCTGTCAATTCGCCGTACTCTGTCATGTGCCAGCGCTTGCCGCAGTTCCGGCAAAAGAGCTCCGTTCCTGCCGAATCCATGCGAAATTCCGTCCCGCAGCGGGGACATTGATAGAGCACTTTATGTAAGCCCTCCGCCCGCTTTTTGTAAGGTGTCCGTATGCCACGCTGCTTCTGCCAGGCGAAGTCGTCATACCGGAACAGCTCCAGAATCCTCGCATTTACCTCGCCGGCTGTCGCCCGCTCCAGCTCCTCCGCCGTGAAAATCTGAGTAAGCTCTGCCTCAGTGGGATGCACGCCCCGGGAATGGAGATTCCAGAAGGGGGAGTTCACATGGTGGCCATGGCAGATCAGCGTGACAACCGGGGCTTTGAGCAGCTTGCAAAGCTTTCCCAGAGAGTCGGGGAGCACCGCCGTCGTGCCGCAGAGCGAGTAGCGCGCCTCGGGATAGATCATGGCGATGTCGCCGTTTTGTATTACCTTCCGCAGGTGCCGGACCAGCATCGTATCTGTGGTAAATTTTCGCTTGCAGATGCAGCCCACCTGCCGCAGCAGTTCCTCCCGCCCGATAAATCCGTCGATCGCCACCACATAATTGGCGCGGTGCGGAAAGGTGGCAATGGTGGCTACTTTAAAATCCAGAAAGGCATTGTGGTTGCACAGCAGCACATAAGGAGGCCGAAGTCCCTCCGCGTTGATCTTTTTGATCTGCGCCTGATGTGCCGCAACCTCGGGAGCGCTGAGCAGCCATGTGAGCGGCCGCAGAAACCACCGGGTACGCACCGGGGGACGCTTCATATCAAAACGTATGAGATCCTGTTTCATCCTGCGTTCTCCCTATGCCCAATCAAAGTTCTCTTTTCCCGCTCCGATTTCGAAGTGGCATTTGACGATGCCGAGATCGACCTTCAAATTCGTTCCGAGCACACCGGCCTTTGCCGTCACGCGGTTTCCCTCCCGCTCGAAGCGAAACTTTTGCTGGTTGATCGCCGTCGGCGCCAGCAGCGCGGCTTCGATCCCCTGTTTGAACCAGTCCGGACTGTCTGAGGAGAAATTGCTGACATCAGCAGCAGCTTTCCCCTTGTGAGCCACGCCCTGGGTCTTGCCGTATCCGAGAGAAATGATGATGACCTCCTTTTCTCCGGGACCGACAATCGCCTTGCTCTTTCCGTGGGTCAGCGCAACCCAACAGGTATTCAAGCCCAGCTCCTGCGCCTTCAGAACCAGCTTCTCACCGTAAAACCCACAGCGTTCCTCCAGAGACGGGGTCTTCCTCCCTACCATAGCGATGTAGTTTGCCGCGTTCTCGAACCTGCCATAATGCGCCATACGGGAATTGAAGCAGTCAGGCTCGTCATACAGGATCTGTATATGCAGTCCGCTTTCCCGGTTCAGTTCCTCCGCGTACGCGTTCAGCTGGCTTTGAAGCGCTTCCGGAATGGGCTTGTCCAAATACTGCCTGACGCTGTGCCTGCCGCGAATCAAATCCATTGCATCCATCATCATACCTCCAGCTTCCCTTTATATCCGGCAATCCCGCCGATACTTTTTACGCTTCATCAGGCTTCTGCCCGTCGCGGGCTTTCAATCTGCGGGACAATATTTTACCTATATGATGTTTCCTTTACTTCCCTGCATCTCTATCCGCCATACGCGTCTATACAATATGTAAAATATTATATACGAAGATCTGAAAATACACAAGAGCAAAGCTCCGGAGAAGAAATGATAGCCAACAACATAAATGTCGTGACTATCATTTCATTTCAGCCGTCATTTTCCGCCGCAGAGCGGTGATAAAATGACATGGCAACTATAGTACTACAGTTCAGACGCCGGGGGCGTCTGAACTGTACAGAAAATGGATTGTCGGATTGTCAAGTCAAGTGCAGCGAAAAATTAAAAAGACTCACAGATTTTCATTTTTCAGTGCGTCAATGGGATTATCCTTTTTCAGCTTGCCGGAGGCATAGAGCATGGTGGCGAACACCACCGCGAACACGCTGGCAACGGCGATGGCGACGCTGTACCAGGGCACATAGAAGCCCCGGTCAAAGGCCACGGCTGAAATGCGCCAGATCACCCAGGTCACCG
>CAJOPB010000036.1 GCA_905236305.1 uncultured Oscillospiraceae bacterium
AGCTCCGGCCGCGTCACCTGGTCGTTTTTCAGGTAGATCACCGCCAGGGCGGTCTCCCAGTCGTTGCAGTGCAGGATCCCCGGGAAAAAGTCCAGCTGATCCAGCAGCGCGATCACCGCGCGGCAGAACCAGGCGAAACGTTTTCCGTCATCCCCGTAGCCGTAGAGCTTCTCCCGCAGGAAAAACTCCTCGTTGTCCACGAAATACACGGTGACGCCGTGGTTCTCTCCGCGCCAGAGGCCGCAGTAGTAATCCCGCCAGCCCAGACGGACGTATGTCTCCAGTTCCTTCGTAAGCTGTGCTCCGAACCGTTTCTTTACGCACTCATACATGGGCGTGATGACCGCGATCTCGTCCCCCGCCGCCTTCAGCGCGGGGGGGAGGGAAAAGGCCACGTCCGCCAGGCCGCCTGATTTTGAAAAGGGGGCGCATTCGCTGGTGGCAAACAGAATCTTCATGCTTTGCGCCCCTCAGTCCTGCGGAAAGCCGTCAGGGTTCTTGCTCTGCCAACGCCACACGTCATCGCACATCTCCTGGATGCCCTTTTCCGCCACCCAGCCCAACTGTTCCTTTGCAAAGGCCGGGTCAGCCCAGAAAGCGGGGAGGTCCCCCTCCCGGCGCGGCGCGAACTCGTAGGGCAGCTCCTTGCCGCAGCTGCGTGAGAATGCCTTTACCATCTCCAGCACGCTGGTGCCTTTTCCGGTGCCCAGGTTGCAGACGAACAGTCCGCAGTTCTCCTTGACCTTTTTCAGCGCCGCCACATGGCCCTTCGCCAGATCGACCACATGGATGTAGTCCCGCTGGCAGGTGCCGTCCGGCGTATCGTAGTCGTTGCCGAAGATGTGGATCATGTCCAGCTTGCCCACGGCCACCTGGGCCACATAGGGCATCAGGTTGTTTGGGATGCCGGTGGGGTTCTCCCCGATCTCGCCGCTGGCATGGGCGCCGACGGGGTTGAAGTAGCGCAAAAGCACCGCGTTGAAGCCGGGGATGGCCTTGACCGTATCCTTGAGGATGTACTCGATCATCAGCTTTGTGTTGCCGTAGGGGCTGGCGGTGGAGCGGGACACGGGCGTCGCCTCGTTATAGGGCACCGGGGCCTCCGGGCCGTAGACCGTGGCGGAGGAGGAGAAAATAAAGCTTTTCACCTCGTGCTTCTTCATTGCCTCCAGTACGCTCAGGGCACTGTCGAGATTGTTGCGGTAATAGGTCACCGGGATCTTGACGCTCTCCCCCACGGCCTTGAGGCCCGCGAAGTGGATCACGGCGTCGATCTTGTATTTGTCAAAGAGGCGGTCCGTGGCTTCGTAATCCGTCAGGTCGATCTGCTCAAAGGGGAAGTCCACGCCGCAGAGCTTCCGTGTCCGATGCACCGCCTCCATGCAGGAGTTGACAAAATTATCCGCCACTACGATGTCATAGCCCGCCTCCACAAGTTCAATGCAGGTGTGGCTGCCGATATAGCCGGCGCCGCCGGTCACAAGAATTGTCATATTGTTTTCTCCCTCAGCTCAGCTTGTTTACATAGTCGATGACCGCCTGGGCCGCTTTTTCGCAGCCGCCGTTGGCACGCATATCCCGCATAATGGCCCGGGCGTTGTCTTGGTACTTCGGATTCTCGATCAGCTCCGTCAGAGCTTTGCGCAGACTCTCCTCCGTGACCTGCTCCTTGAGCAGCACGGCGGAGGTGATGCCGAGCTCCTCCATGCGGTGGGCGGTAAAAATCTGCTCGTCCATCTGGGGAATGCACATCATGGGTACGCCGTTGTAAAGCGCCTCCATGACGCTGCCGACGCCGGCGTGGGTCAGGAAGTAATCCGTGTGCTCCAGCACCTCCAGCTGGGGCGTGAAGGCCATGGTGGTGACGTTGGCGGGAATCTCGCCCAGGTCCTCCGGCTTGATGGCCTTTCCCAGGGAGCACAGCACGTTGATGTCGAGGTCTTTGACCACCGGGAACAGCATCTTATAGAACTCCGGCCAGTTATTGAACAGGGAGCCGAGGGAGGTGTAGAGCAGGGGCTTTCCGTTGTCCGGCGCCTTCCAGCTTCCGTCACCCGCGCGGGGGGCGATCTGCGCCCCGGCGAAGAAGAAGCGGTCGCCGAAGCTGTCGCCGCCGGGCTGGAACTGCCGCGTCAGCGTGGAGATGTTGTAGTCCGCCGTGGCCTCAAAAATCTCGCTGGGGGTCAGCAGCGGCCCGCCGTATTCCTTCTGGAACTCCTCCGCCATTTCCGCCGCGGCCTTGCGGGCGGGGCTGTCCGGGAACTCCGGCCAGGTGCGGAAGATGGAGAAGCCGGGGCCGGGGGCGTAGCTGGTGAACATCAT
>CAJOPB010000037.1 GCA_905236305.1 uncultured Oscillospiraceae bacterium
TCTTCCGGGTGGTGCGCTGGATGTTGTTGAAGTTGACAAAAATGCCCTGGGCGGTCTCCGGGCGGAGATACACGGTGTTCTTCGCGTCCTCGGTGACGCCCTGGAACGTTTTGAACATCAGGTTGAACTGGCGGATATCGGTCCAGTTGTGCTTGCCGCAGCTCGGGCAGGCGATATTGTGCTCCTCCACAAAGGTCTTCATATCGCTCTGGCTCATGGCGTCCACGCTGTGGCCCAGCGCAAAGTCGTTCTCCTTGCACCAGTCCTCGATGACCTTGTCGGCACGAAAGCGCTCCTTGCACTCCTTGCAGTCCATCAGCGGATCGGAAAAGCCGCCCACGTGGCCGGAGGCGACCCAGGTCTGGGGGTTCATGAGGATGGCGGCGTCCAGACCCACGTTGTAGGGGTTCTCCTGGACAAACTTTTTCCACCAGGCCTTTTTGACGTTGTTCTTCAGCTCCACACCCAGGGGGCCGTAATCCCAGGTGTTTGCCAGTCCGCCGTAGATCTCGCTGCCCGCGAAGATAAAGCCGCGGTTTTTGCACAGAGCGACGATCTTGTCCATGGTCTTCTCGGTGTTTTTCATGTGTCTTTGTTCTCCTTCTCCCGCGGCTGGCCGCCGCGTAGATCCATATATTTATTGCTCGCGCAATAGGATAACACTTTCACCGGGTCCGGGCCTGCCGCCCTGTCAAAGGGACCTGGGCCAGGACCACCGCAATCAGCATCAGCACGCAGCCCAGATACTCCCGCCCTGTCAGACGGTCCCCCAGAAGCACGGCGCCGGCCAGCACGGAAAACACGCTCTCCAGAGAGAACAGCAGCGTGACCACCGTGGGGTTGGAGCCCTTCTGGGCCAGAATCTGCAGGGTGTAGGCGATGCCGCTGGAAAAGATGCCCACATACAGCACCGGCAGCAGGCACGCGGCCAGGTTGGGCCACCAGGAGGCGTCCTCAAAAATCAGACTCAGAATCGCGGAAAAGATGCCGGTCCACAAAAACTGGCCGCAGGCCAGCTTCACCCCGTCCACCTTTTGGACGAAGTGGTCGATGCAGTAGATCTGCACTGCATAGGATATGGCGCAGAGGATCAAAAAGATGTCCGCCGGAAGCAGGGAAAAGCCCTCGCCGGCCCGGATGCACAGCAGCCACAGCCCCACCACGGCGAGCAGCACACTGACCCAGATCTGGGGGCTGGTGTGCCGGTGCAGAAAAATCCCGAACACGGGTACCAGCACCACATAGAAGGCGGTGATAAACCCTGCCTTGCCCGCGGAGGTGTCCGCAATGCCGGCCTGCTGCAGATTGGCTGCGGTGGCCAGGATCAGTCCGCAGCAAATTCCGCCGATGAGCCAGCTCCGCCGGTCTGTTTTGGGCGGCGTCTCGCCGCGCCGCACCGACACGGCGTCCAGAAGCCGGGACAGGGGGAACAGAAATACCAGGGCGATAAAGGAGCGCAGCGCGTTAAAGGCGAAGGGGGGCATCCGGTCGGCGCAGACGCTCTGGGCCACAAAGGCGGTGCCCCAGATCAGCGCGGCGAGGATGGGAAATACCACCTGGCGGACAAAGCTTGTTTTCATGTGGGGGAAGCTCCTGTGATGAGAAAATATACTCGCGGGCAGAAATTTACACCCGGGCAGAAAACTGCAGGCTCAGCGGCAGTTTTTGAATAACTATAGTATCATTCACAGTATAACATTTGCGTGCGGCATTTTCAATTGATGGAAAAATCTTTATGCATAGTTGTTTTCTTTCCCGGAAAGTTATGATAAAATAGGTGCAAAATCACAAGAAATGAGGCGAAGGCATGGAGCAGACAGCGATTGTGACCGGGGCCTCCCGGGGGATCGGACGGGCGGTGGCCGCCGCTCTTGCCCAAGGTGGGGCGAGGGTCTGCATCAACTATCTGCGGCAGCGGGAGAAGGCGGAGGAGCTGGCGGCGCGTCTGACGGCGGAGGGAGGCCGGGTGATGTGCTGGCAGGCGGATGTGGCGGACCGGGCCGCGGTGGAGGCCATGGCCGATGCGGTGCGGAGGCGCTTCGGTCCCATCAGCCTGGTGGTCAGCAATGCCGGCATCGCGGGGCAGCTGCAGTTTCAGGACGTGCGGGAGGCGGAATGGGACCGGTATTTCGCGGTCAACGTCAAGGGGGCCTATCATGTGATTCAGGCCGCCCTGCCGGACATGCTCCACGCCCACGCCGGCAGCATCGTCACCGTGTCCTCCATGTGGGGCCTGCGGGGGGCCAGCTGCGAGGCAGTCTATTCCGCCACCAAGGCCGCCCTGATCGGCCTGACCCGCTCTCTGGCGCTGGAGCTGGCCCCGACGGGCATCCGGGTCAACTGTGTGGCGCCCGGGGTCATCAACACCGACATGGTGCAGGTGCTGGGGCAGGAGACGCTGGCTTCTCTGGCGGAGGCCACGCCCCTCGGCCGTCTGGGCACGCCGGAGGACGTGGCCGCGGCGGTGTGCTTTTTGGCAGGGGAGCAGGCGGGCTTTCTCACAGGCCAGGTGCTCTGCGCCGACGGGGGCTTTATCGTATAATCCTTCTGATATGACGATACGATTTTCCATTGCAGTCTTCGACGCGCCTTGGCGCTATAAAACGCTTCGCAGCGTTTTATGGAAGACCAGTATGAAAAGGGGGCTGCCTCGGGCAGTCCCCTTTTTAAGTGCGGACAGACAGCCGCGAATTTCCCCCGGGCGCCCCGTCGCCGGTGCGTCGGGGAGAATTCGCGGCTCTCCGGACTATTTTACCACCACGTTCTGCTCCCCCAGCAGCTCCCGCAGCTCCTGCACCAGGGCGTCGTGTATGAGGCAGGTGGCGGTGCGCTTCTGGTGCTTGTCGGCGAAATACTGGACCATGGTGTCTCTGCCGATGAACATCTCCCGCAGCAGGTCGATTTTGCGCAGCGATTTTGCGTCGCTGCTGTTCAGCTTCAGCCACAGCTCCCGTTCCCGGGCTGCGGGAGTGCCGGAGAGGGGGGCGAGATCGCTGAGGGGGCGGATGCTGTCCACCATGATCTGGGGCTCCTTCTCCTCCCGGAGGGAGATGCGGCCCTGGACCAGAATGGCGGCGTTGTCCTTCAGATAGGCCCCGCCCTGGTCCAGCGCCCGCTGAAAAACGATCAGCTCCAGAAAGCCGCTGTCGTCCTCCAGCGTGACATAGGCCATCAGGGAGTGGTTTTTTGTGGTGCGGCTCTTGTGGCTGGACACAATGCCGGCCACGGTCACGCGCTGGCCGTCGGCGTATTTCTCCGGGCCCTCCATCCGGGAAAAATCGCTGAGGATGCTGCCGAGGGGCACCGCGCCCACCTGACGCGCCTTGTCCCGGTAGTCGTCCATGGGGTGGCCGCTGAGATAGAGCCCGGTCATCTCCCGCTCCATGCTCATCCGCTCCGCCCGGGAAAACTCCTCCACCTCCGGCATTTTCAGGGCGGAGCGGGGCTCGTCCCCCGTCTCCTCCCCCAGGCCAAAGAGGTCCATCTGGCCTATGACATTTTTGCGCCCGGCGCTGTTGACGCCCTCCAGCACACTGTCCAGCACCTGCAGCAGGGCCCTGCGCTTGCAGCCCAGGGAGTCGAAGGCGCCGGCCCGGATCAGGCTCTCAATGGCCCGGCGGTTCAGATCCTGCCCGTAGAGCCGGCGGCAGAATTCATCCAGGGCGGTGAATTTTCCGTTTCGCTCCCGCTCCGCCACCAGCGCGGTGACAAAGCCCCGGCCCACGTTCTTCACTGCGGCCATGCCAAAGCGCAGATCGCCGCCGGTGACGGTGAAGTCCGCGTCGGACTCGTTGATGTCCGGCGGCAGCAGGCGGATGCCCATGTCCCTGCATTCGGCGATATACTCCGCCACCTTGGCAGTGTCGTTGAGGACGCTGGTGATCAGGGCGGCCATATACTCCCGGGGGTAGTGGTATTTCATATAGGCCGTGCGGTAGGCCACTATGGCATAGGAGACCGCGTGGGCCTTGTTGAAGGCATAGTTGGCAAAGTCCACAATCTCGTCATAGATGCTGCCGGCCACCGACTCCTCCACGCCGTTGGCCACCGCGCCGGGGATGCTCCGCTCCGGGTCCCCGTGGATAAAGGTCTGCCGCTCCCGCAGAATCTCCTTCTCCTTTTTTTTGCTCATGGCCCGGCGGATCATATCCGCCTGGCCCAGGGAGAAGCCGGCGAGACGGCGGAAGATCTCGATGACCTGCTCCTGATAGACAATGCAGCCGTAGGTGACCGAGAGGATGGGCTCTAACAGCGGGTGCTTGTACGAAATCCGCTCGGGGTGGTTGGACCACTCCAGAAAGCGGGGGATGGAGTCCATGGGTCCGGGACGGTAGAGGGCGATGAGGGCGGTGATGTCCTCGATGCTCCTGGGCTTCAGGCCCACGCAGACGCCGGTCATGCCGCTGCTCTCCAGCTGGAACACGCCGCTGGTCTTTCCCGCGGTGAGCATGGCAAAGACCCTCTGGTCGTCCTCCGGCGCCTTCTCGATGGCAAAATCCGGCTCCCGCCGCCGCACAAGAAGCACCGCATCATTCAGCACGGTCAGGTTCCGCAGGCCCAGAAAGTCCATTTTCAGCAGGCCGAGCTCCTCCAGGGTGGTCATCTGGTACTGGGTGACCACGCTCTCGTCGTTCTTCGCCAGCGGGACATATTCATAGACCGGACGCCGGGTGATGACCACCCCGGCGGCGTGGGTGGAGGCGTGTCGGGGCATCCCCTCCAGCGCCCGGGCCGTGTCGATCACCCGGCGGATCTCCGGAGCGGTGTCATACATCTCCTTCAGGGGCTTTGACAGGGCCAGAGCCTCGTCCAGCGTGATGTGGAGGGCAAGGGGAACCCCCTTGGCGCACTGGTCCGTCTCCGCGTAGCCGACCCCCAGGACCCTTCCCACGTCCCGGATGGCGTTCCGGGCAGCCATGGTGCCGAAGGTGACGATCTGGGCCACGTGGTCGGCGCCGTATTTTCTGGCCACATAGTCGATGACCTCCCCCCGGCGGCGGATGCAGAAGTCCATGTCGATGTCCGGCATGGTCACCCGCTCGGGATTGAGAAAGCGCTCGAAATACAGGGAATATTTGATGGGGTCCACGTCGGTGATTTCCAGACAGTAGCTGACCACGCTGCCCGCCGCGCTGCCCCGGCCGGGGCCCACGGGAATGCCGCTGCGCCGGGCAAAGCCCACAAAGTCGGAGACGATCAGAAAATAGTCCACAAAGCCCATGCGCCGGATCATGTCCAGCTCGTAGTCCAGCTGGGAGCGGACCTCGGGGCGGTTGGGATAGCGCTTTTCAAACCCCTGGCCGCAGAGCCGGCGGAGATAGGCAAAGCTGTCGGTCTCCCCGGGGGGGAGCTTGAATTCCGGCAGATGATAGTGGCCGAATTCAAAGTCGAAGCGGCACTTCTCCGCCACCCGGAGGGTGTTTTCCACCGCCTCCGGCATCGACGGCAAAAGGGCCGCCATCTCCGCCTCGCTCTTGAGGTAAAACTCCTGCCCCTCAAAGCGCATCCGGTCGGGATCGTCCACGGTCTTGCCGGTCTGGATGCACAGCAGCACGTCCTGATTGGGGGCATCCTCCTTTTTGAGGTAATGGGCGTCATTGGTCAGCACCACGGGAATGCCCGTCTCCTCATGCAGGCGCAGCAGGCCGTTCATGGCCCGCTTTTCCTCCCGAAGGCCGTGGTCCTGCAGCTCCAGATAAAAGTCCTCGCCAAAAAGCTCCCGCAGCTCCAGCGCCTTGCTCCGGGCGCCGTCATAGTCCCCGCTGACGATGCACTGGGAGATATACCCGGCCAGGCAGCCGGAGAGACAGACCAGCCCCTCGGCGTGGTCGTGGAGCAGCGCCCAGTCGATCCGCGGCTTGGTATAAAAGCCCTCGGTAAAGCCCATGCTGACCAGATAGCAGAGGTTGCGGTAGCCCGTCTCGTTTTTGCACAGCAGGATCAGATGGGAGTAGTTGTTGTCCAGACCGAACTCCTTGTCGGTGCGCCGCCGGGGGGCGACATAGACCTCGCAGCCGATGATGGGCTGCACTCCCGCCGCCCGGCAGGCTTTATAAAAGGCCACGGCTCCATACATGACGCCGTGGTCTGTGATTGCCAGGGCTGTCTGCCCCAGCTCCCTGGCCCGGGCGGGCAGGGCATCCACCCGGCACGCGCCGTCCAGCAGGCTGTATTCGCTGTGTACATGCAGATGCACAAAAGCCAAGGAAACAACCCCCTTTTCATTCGGAAATTATCCGCGCTCCGCCGCGGTGTATTTCAGAAGCCGGCGCATCCGGTGGCTGGCGCCGCTTTTGCTCACGGGAGGATCGCTCAAAAGCGCAAGGTCGCTGAGGCTGGCCTCCGGGTTGGCAATGCGCAGCAGGGCCGTCTCCCGCAGGTCGGGCGGCAGGTTTTCCAGTCCGACGGTCCGGTCCAGCTCCCGAATCCGCTCCAGCTGCGCCTGGGCGGCGGAGACGATCTTGTCCGCGTTGGCGCTGTCGCAGTTGACGCGGCGGTTGACGCTGTTGCGCATCTCCTTCTCAATCTTGGCGCTCATCATACCCATGGCGGCTCCGGGGGCGCCGATGGCGGTGAAAAAATCCTCAATCGCCTCGCTGCGCTTGAAATAGATCACATAGTGACCTGCCCGCTGGGTGCTCCGCGGCTCCGGCAGGCCCATTTCCAGCAGCAGTGCCACGGTCTCGCCGCAGACGCTCCGGTGGTCGGTGACCAGCTCCAGATGGCAGCGCTTTTCCGGGTCTGTCACGCTGCCGCCGGCCAGAAAAGCGCCCCGGAGAAAGGCCGCACGGCAGCACTCGTCCTCCAGCACGCTGAGGTTGATGTGGTGGGCCACCACCTCCACCGGATCATAGCCGAAGCGGGAGAACACCGCGCGAATCCCTGCCGCCTCTGTGAGGACCAGGCTGGTTTTGGCGCCCGGGGCGGCCTGGGTGACCTGGTCAAAGCCGAAGCCGAAGGCTCTTTGAAACAGCCGCGGCAGCCGTCTCGCAAGCTCCGGGGAGGCGGTGATGATCCGGATCTCCCGGGCGGTAAAGCTGTTGGCATACAGCAGCACGCCATAGGCCTCCGCCGCCGCGCAGCAGTCCCGGTTCAGCGGCGTGCGGCACAGCTCAGCCTTTGCCCTGGCCGAAAAAGACAAGACGCTCCCCTCCCGTTGTGCGAAAGGCTCCCCTTCCGGCACAGATTGATACTTAATTTCTTTCACCAGAAACGCCGCGCAACACGCCTTGGCGTGATACCTTTTCCATAAAACAGAGTGTTTTATGGAAAAATAGTATTATTTTGCAATATCCCGGTTGATCAGCGTGGCCCAGTGGCCCAGTCCGTTGACACAGCCCGCCAGGGCACTGGCCAGGGCGACGCTGCGGTGGCGGCCGCCCGTACAGCCCACGGCCACGGTGAAGATGTGCTTGCCCTCCTCCACATACTGGGGCAGCAAAAAAGCCAGCAGCTCCTCCATCCGGTCCAGAAATTCCACGGCGACCTCGTGGGAAAAAATATAGTCCCGCACAGGGGCGTCCAGGCCGGTGAGCCCCCGCAGCTCCGCCACGTAAAAGGGATTTGGCAAAAAGCGCACGTCCAGCACCATGTCCGCCTCGGCAGGAATGCCGTATTTGAAGCCGAAGGACATGAGATTGACCTGCAGCGTCCGGTCGATCTCGTTCCCCAGCAGCAGCTCGTGAATGCGGCGCTGCATCTGACCCAGGGTCAGCTTGCTGGTATCGACGATAAAGTCCGCCTGCTCCCGCAGCCGGGAAAGCCGCTGCGCCTCCAGCTCCACCGCGCCCTCGATGCTGCCGGCCTCCGCCTGCAGCGGATGGGGACGGCGGGTCTCCTTATACCGGCGGATCAGCACGGGCACCGAGGCCTCCATAAACAGGATACGGTAGTCGCAGCCCAGGGCGTGCAGCGCCTGCAGGGCCTCCATGATGGCGGCGTCCCCACCGGTGTCCCGGATGTCTGTGACCAGCGCCACCTTCTCATAGCGCCCGCCCATGCCCAGGCAAAACTCCGCCAGCTTCGGCAAAAGCGCGGCGGGCATGTTGTCCACGCAGTAATAGTCCATGTCCTCCAGCACATCCGCGGCCCGGGTCTTCCCCGCGCCGGACATGCCCGAAATGATCAGAAATTGCATCTCGGAGCGCCTCTTTTCTCCCCGTCTCCGGGCGGATTTCAATGAATTTATACTAATCTTCAATAAAAAGCAGAAATCTGCTTTTTATAGCGGCGTCAGGCGCGTTGAAGATTGTATGAAACGGCATTTGCGCCTTTTGGCGCAAATGGGCGACGCGTCAAGCGCGGCGCCTCTCCCATAAAAAGTTTCTACTTTTTATGGGAGAATAGTATTACTCATATGGATTATATTCTGAAAGCGGGGGGAAGTCAAGGCGCGGGCGAAGAAATCGCCGCGGTGGAAAACTCGGTGGAAAATGTTGATAACTTGCTGGAAACCATGCCCCTCAGGGGGGAGGAAACGCGGGGCTTCCCTCCCGTTTTCTCCGGGGGTTTCTTTATGTCAAGAGACATTTTCGGAAAAGCTTCTCCCGGGATTTTGTGGAAAACCCCATCTTGACGCGGCAAAAAAATCCCGGGCTGTTCCCGCCGGCCGGAAAGTATTACATTTTGTAATTTATCGTAACTTCCCGTATGAATTCGGCATATTTTGGCCGGAAAAGCAAAAAATCCCGGGGAATACCGGCAGAATGCACCGGTTTTCCCCGGGAGATATGTAATACTATTTCCTGATTCAATTCCTTAATCAGGAAAACCCGTCTCATACAATCCCAAACGCGCTTCGCACTATAAAAAGCTTTTCAGGCTTTTTAATTGGGATCAGTATAACAGGTTCTTATCGCGTTATAGCACCGCAGGCGCGGCGGTATCAGCCGGGATTTCCGGAAAAAACGCCAGGATCTCCTCCCGGCTGGCCCGGACAGAGCCCTGGGCCAGATCGGGATGCCTTCCGCCGCCGCGGCCCCGGAGGGCTGTGTTGAGCTCCCGCAGAAGGGGGCGCAGGTCGGCGCCGGGACGGCCCAGCGCGTATTGATAGCCGTCGCTGTCGCTGCCGCAGAATACGGCGCACAGCCCGCCGCACCGGCCGGCGACGGCCTCGCAGAGGCGGCGGAGGGCATCCGGCGTCAGATCCTGTGCAAACAGCAGCTGATCTCCCTTCCCGGCGGCCGCGGCGGCGGTTTGGGCAAAGAGACGGTTTTCCAGCCCCACACAGCGGTAGCGCGCGGCCGCCAGCTCCCCCTGCACCCGTTCCACCGCGGCGGAGGTCTCCTCCGGCCTGGCGCTGGTCAGCACGGATACGCGGTGGTTCTGTTCTGTCATCATGCAGACATAGTCATAGGCTCTGCGTCCGGCCAGCAGCGTGATCCGCGACCCGTCCCGCAGCGGCCGGACGGAGGTGAGCTTGATGAGTCCCAGCTCTCCGGCGGAGCGGACGTGGGTGCCGCAGCAGGCGCAGCGGTCTGCGCCGGGACACTCCACAATCCGCACGTCCCCGTGCAGCTCCTTCTTGCTCCGATAGTCCAGCGCAGCCAGGGCCTCGGGGTCGGGGTGGGATATGAGGAAGGGGCGGTTTTCCCAGATGCAGCGGTTGGCCGCCAGCTCCACCTCCGCCAGCGCAGCGGGCGTGACGGGACGGTTGAAGTCGATGACCACCTCCTCGCTGCCCAGGTGAAAGCCCACGTTGTCACAGCCGAAGCGGGCGCAGATGAGTCCGCTGACGATGTGCTCGCCGGAGTGCTGGCACATCAGGTCAAAGCGGCGCTCCCAGTCGATGCGCCCCTCCGTCCGGGCGCCCGCGGCCAGCGGGGCGGCGCAGAGGTGGATCACCTCGCCGTCCCGGATATGGGTGTCCAGCACCCGTGTGTCCCCCAGCAACCCGGTATCCCCGGGCTGGCCGCCTCCCTCGGGATAAAAGGCCGTGCGGTCCAGCACCACCTCCCAGCCCTGCCGGCAGCGTTCACAGCGCAGCACGCGCGCGTCAAAGCACCGGAGATAGGCGTCGAGCTCATATAAACGCACGGTCATTGCTGATAATTCCTCAAAAACTGCTTTGTCCGCTCGTGCTGCGGATTTTCGATGACCTGGTGCGGGTCCCCCTGCTCCACAATGACGCCGCCGTCCATGAAGATCAGCTGGTCGGACACGTCCCGGGCAAAGCCCATCTCGTGGGTGACAATAATCATGGTGGTGCGCTCCTCCGCCAGCGCCCGGATCACCTTCAGCACCTCACCGGTGAGCTCCGGGTCCAGGGCGCTGGTGGGCTCGTCAAAGCAGAGAATATCCGGCCGCAGGGCCAGCGCCCGGGCGATGGCCACCCGCTGCTGCTGTCCGCCGGAGAGCTGGTGGGGGTAGTGCCCTGCCCGGTCGGCCAGACCCATGCGGGCCAGCAGCTCCCGGCCCGATTCCTCAATCCGGGCATAGATCTCCCGTTTTTTCTGGGAAAAATCCGGCTGCTCCTTTGCCAGCAGCTTTCCGGCCAGGGTCACATTCTCCAGGGCGGTGTACTGGGGAAAGAGGTTGAAGCTCTGAAAAACCATGCCGAAATGCAGCCGCTTTTTGCGGATGTCCCGTTCCAGCTGGGTAGAGGGGTCGGCGGCGTCGAAGATGATCTCACCCTTGACGGCAATGGTGCCCCCGTCGGGGCGCTCTAAGAAGTTCAGGCAGCGCAGGAGGGTGGTCTTGCCGCTGCCGCTGGAGCCGATGATGCTCAGGGCCTGGCCCTGCTCCAGAGAGAGGCTGATGTCATTGAGCACCCTGGTGGCGCCGAAGTGCTTTTCCAGATGTGTTGCTTCCAGAATCGGCATAGCGTGTCCGCCTCCTTATCGGAAATAATCCAGCTTCCGCTCGACCCAGCCGAACAGCAGCGTCAGGATGCCCACAAAGAGCAGAAAGTAGATGCCGGTGAAAAACAGCGGCCAGATCAGGCCCGCGGAGGTGTATTCCTTTGCGGTCATGATGATCTCCATGACGGAGATGTAGTTCGCCAGAGCAGTGTCCTTTACCAGGGTGATGATCTCGTTGGACATGGGGGGGACGATGCGCTTGACCATCTGCAGCAGCGTGACCCGAAAGAAGATCTGACTCCGGGTCATGCCCAGCACCTGGCCGGCCTCCTGCTGTCCCCTGGGGACCCCCTGAATGCCGCCGCGATAGATCTCGGAGAAATAGCAGGCGTAGTTGATGGCGAAGGCCACGGTGGCAGCCACCACCCGTCCCCCGCTGCCCCGGGGCCAGCCAAAGGCCATGTGCATCAGTCCGGGGCCGAAATAGATAATCAGGATCTGCAGCATCAGCGGGGTGCCGCGGATGACCCAGACCACGGTTTTCACCAGCCAGGCCAGGGGCTTGAAGCGGCTCATGGAGCCGAAGGAGAGCAGCAGGCCCAGCGGAAGGGAAAAGATCAGCGTCAGGGCAAACAGCCGCACGTTATTCGTCAGAAAGGCGACAGAGAGCCTGGAAAGGATCGCAGCCATAAGCATACCTCTATATTTTCTCTATAGCCAAAACTGGACAGGGGCGGTGCCCCTGTCCAGGAAGGCGAAGCGGATTTGGGATTTTGCTCAGTCAGCCAGCTCAAGCCCGTACCTGGCAGCCAGAGTCTCCAGGGAACCGTCGGCCACCATCGCGGCAAAGATCTCGTTGACCGCGTCGCGGATGTCGCTGCCCTGACGGAAGGCAACACCGTATTCCTCCTGCGCCAGATAGTCCACAATCTTCAGGTCGGAATAGTTGGTGCCCTCGCCGGTCATGGAGTTGGCCAGGGTCATATCCAGCACGGCGGCGTCGGCAGTGCCGGCCTTGACCTCCATCAGGCAATCGGTCTGAACGCTCTTGCCCACATACTCGGCCTGGGCCAGGTTGGGATCGGGATCAATGGGGTCCTCGGGGTCGTCATAGTTGCCGATGATCTGCTCCTCGCCGGCGGAGCCGATCTCCGCGCAGACGGTGGCGCCGATGAGAGAGGAGGTGTCGGTATAGGCAAAGTCCTCCTTCACCACCACGACCTGGGCGTTTTTCACATAGGGGACGGTGCAGGCCATGTTGGCCTCGCGGGCAGGGGTGAGGGTGAGGCCGTTCCAGATGCAGTCGATGTCCTTCGCCTCCAGAGCCACCTCCTTGGTGTCCCAGTTGATGACGACAAATTCCGGGGTTACACCCAGCTTTTCGCAGACGATCTGGGCCAGCTCGGTGTCAAAGCCGGTGAAGTTGCCGTCCTTGTCGGTATAGTTCATGGGTTCATAGACGGTGTAGCCGATAATCATGGAGCCGTTGCTCCGAACATAGGCCAGATCGCTGTCGGCATCTGCGGGCTCGGCACTCTCATTGGTCTCGGCGGGCTTGCTCTCCACGGGGACGGTGTTGCTGGCGGGCAGGGCGGCAGCCGGCGCGGGGGTCAGGTTGCTTCCGCTGGCACTGGACGTGCCGGTGCTGCCGCCGCAGGCGGCCAGAGACAGCATCACTGCCAGCACCAGGAGAAAGCTTACGTACTTTTTCATCTTGTTTTTTGTCCTCCATTATTTGTTTCCCCGGAACGCGGCGCCCAAAGGCAGGTCCGGGCTCTGCGCCCAAGCAGGCGCTTTTCAATACTAGCACATTAGCAAATTAAAGTAAAGCATTATTTTTCTCTTTTTCAAAAAGAAGCTGCGGTTTACGGGCAGGGACTATTCTCGTTCCTTCTCCTGACGGTCGATCAGTCCGTTCATATAGGAAAGGGCGAGGGCCCTGCTGATGGAATCCATCTGTCCCCACAGAGCCAGACACTCCTTTTCCCAGCAAAAATACTACGGCCTGGTAAAAGACAGTATCGTCGAGCGAATGGAGTCGATCAAGCAACAGGCCATACGATGCTGATACAGGACTTCTCTGTTCTCAAGGCAAGCATCCTGAGGTATCGGGAGCAGGCCCGGTCCATGGCAATCCGGAAAAATGTAAACCTGATTGTCTGCGAGGATGAGAAGGCCGTATATGCGGATGTATTGACGGAGGTGATTCCGGATGAAAAGAGTGTGGCAGAAATTCTGTCGATGCTTGAAAAGAGGTGATTTTTTTGGAGCCTGTAAAAGCAGCTGCGATAAAAGAAGCGGCCGCCAGGCTGCCCGAGGGTATGGAGCCGGGCATTGAGGGACTCAGGGACAGAGAGGCCAGGCTGTCTGAATTCGATGAGGCTTCCAAAAAAGCAGCTCTTGAGCCGGACACAGAAAAGGCAAAACGCACTTCCTTAGAAGCAATCCTTGAGGAAAACAGGATAAAAGCGGCAAAAGCCGGCGAAGGCACGGAGGGCACCGAAGCAGGGGACGCGGATTCCGCACCGGCGTGCGCAAAGGGTTCGGAACGACGCCGGGGATAGGCAGCCTTAAGGAAACGCTGAATAAATCAACGTGCGCGGGGATTTGTTCAGCGTTTCCTTAACTGAATGACATTGTCCAATGAACTGCAATCGGAGAGAGGCTGCCCCGGGGGCATTCACATAAGGATAAGGCGATGGGGCTGCCGGTATTTACGCATTGCCGTTATAGCGCAGGCAGAGCATGGTGATGTCGTCAAATTGCGGTGCGTCACCGACAAACGCTGCGATCTTTTCCCGTACCGTGGTATCCAGCTGTTCCACGGAGGCCTCCGGTTTTTGATTCAGGGCATCCAGCATCCGGTCCAGATCAAACAGCTCGGAGGCGGCGTTGGTCGCCTCCGTAACGCCGTCGGTGTAAACATAGATTGTATCTCCCGGTTCCATGGCCAGCGCTCCGCCCCGAAAGCGGATGCCCTCCATGGCGGCCAGCGGAGGCGAGTGCCGTTCCTTCAAAATCTCAAAGCGGCAGTTTGCCTTACAGATTGCCGGATACTCGTGCCCGGCGTTGGCATAGGCAAGGCTGCCGGTGTTCAGGTCCAGAATCCCCAGCCAGGCTGTCACAAACAGCTCCATCTCATTGCCCTCGCACAGCCTCTCGTTTACCGCGGCCAGAATATCGCCCGGCTTGCTGTACAGACCGGTGAGCGTCAGGTTTTTAATCAGGGTGCGCGCCACCATCATAAACAGAGCGGCAGGAATGCCTTTTCCGGAGACGTCCGCGATAACAAGCGCCAGCCGGTTTTCGTCAATCATAAAGAAGTCGTAAAAGTCTCCTCCCACCTCCTTGGCGGGCGTCATGGAGGCATAGAGATCAAATTCCTTTCTCTCCGGCAGATAGGGAAAGACGCGGGGCAGGACGTTTTCCTGTATGTTCGACGCCAGCGCAAGGTCCCGGTCCGCCAGTGCCTTTTCTCTCCCCTGCGCTACATTCAGAACGCAGTACATCAGCAGCAGCGACAGCATCAGCAGCGCATAGCTCAGAGAAAGACCGTATATTAAAAGGGCCAGTATAATCGCCCCCAGGGGGGACACCAGATACAGCAGCAGGATTACGATTTGATAGGTCTCCAGCTGCTTCCGCTCCCGCACAATCAGCGCAATCGTAGAGAACAGCGCAATCAAAGCATAGGCCATGCTTACGGGATAACCTGCGTTCCTGTGGTAAACCGCCCCGGCGTCCACGGTGAAGTAGAATTGCGTAAACAGATTGGACACAATCAGAAGCAGGGAGCAAACCACGCCCGCATACATCAGGCGATTTAAATATTTATACCATTTGCTGCTTTTCTTCACCAGGGACGAGACGTAGATCCAGAAGAAAAAGGAGGCTGCGGGGTTGCAGACATAGTAGAGATAGTTATCCACAACGCACAGGAAGCGCAGAGGCTTTACCCCGTCCAAAAGCCATGCCCCGGCGTCGCTGAACAGGCCAACGCAGATCGTGGTCAGCAAAAAGAGATAATATTTCTGATTGGCTCCCGTTTTCTGTACGTCAATCACCAGACTGGCAAACAGCACCAGCCCCATCACCAGCCCGAACAGATCCAGGCTGATGTTGATGATATAAACGGGCGGTAAATCGTCGATGCCCCGCGCAAGGGTGAGCCCGACGCACAGGGATATCAGTGTCAGATAAAACACGCAGGAGACAATGAGCAATACTTTTCTCTTTTTTTCGATGGACATTCTGTTTCAGCTCCCGGTTTTCAATAGGCTTAATATTCCTTGCCCGCAGCGCTTACCGCTGCCATAAAAATTCTTTCGATCATAACTGTAGCAGGCTTTCATGAACCTGTCAAGCGCTTGCTTACGGTTGTCAGGGAGAGATAAAATAGCGGCGCTGCCCGGATGATCTTCCCTGCAGCGCCGTTTCCATATTCCTGTTCCTCCGCCTCCGCGGACAAAACCCGTTCCTCCGTTGCCATGCCCTGATACAAAGCGAAAAAATGGTGCTGTTTGAGCTTTCACCCAGACAGCACTTTTTTCGTTATCAAATGATCTGTGGCTGCATGCAGCTTTCCTCTCTTTTTTCTGATACGGTTATCCCCAACTCATACAGTTCATGGGGAGCAATATCCTGACCATTTGGCCACTCAATACCGATTCCACCGCTCAAAAGATGCACAGTATTGAAATAGGAAGGATTTTGCAGTTCACCATACCAGGGACCGTTGGCATAGGGAGCGGCGTCAAAAAGCTTTACTTCCCCGTTTTCATAGGAAAGCAACAGTTTCAGATGACCGGCAGGTTCTACTTTCAATAGTTTTGGCTGCAGCATAAAAACTCCTTAACGCAGAGGTTCAATACGGAAAAATTGCTCGCCGGCGGAAAGCAATTTCCAGTTGGCTTCCAGATCCTCTCGATGAATCTCAAGCCAGGCTTCCAGCAGCTTCAATTTGCTTTTTGGGATGTTTCCCTCTAAGAGCCTGTTTAATATCTCTTCGCGCACGTCTTTCCGGCGGATTATTCCGCCATCCTTCGTTGCTCAACCTTGCAATACACAA
>CAJOPB010000038.1 GCA_905236305.1 uncultured Oscillospiraceae bacterium
CATGTTTGTAGCGAAGGGGCTCAGCTCGCCTTAGGGTGTTTTTGAGGCGGCAAAGCTGCCTCAAAAACGGATTTGATTCCCTTCGGGGTGATTTCTTTGGCTTGTCAGAGAGTTTCGCAATTACCTGTCAGTTACTCCGCCGGACGGGCGGCGGGAAGGGAATGCCGGGGCAGCCGTGTTCTCGCGGGCGAGGGCGGCGCGGGCAGTCTCTCCGTCAAAGCCCGCGGAGGAAACGAAAAAGCAAAAGCGCTCCGCCCCTGCCTCCTGCAGGGGCGAAGCGGAACGGCTTCGCGGTACCACCCTGGTTCGCCTCTCCCGTTCTTCGCGCGCGGCGCAGCCGGGGGCGGCCTCATTTGATCCCGTAACGCGGATCGGACGGGGCACTCCTCGTGCCCGCAGCTCGGAAAGGGCCGCCGCAGCATTGCCGCCGGGGGACTTTCACCAGCCGTCCCCTCTCTGGTATGGCGCGCAAATAACCGGGCTCTGTTTCGTCATCGCCGGCTCTCGTGGTTTGGTTTTCTCCCCTTCCTGCAGGGGAATTCAACTGAGTATTTTAGCACAAAGGGCCGGATTGTCAATCCTTTTTTGTGCGAAACCACGATATTCCGTGTTTTCAGGGGAAAAATCAAGGTTTTTCCGAATTCCTGTTTGTCAAACGGCACGGCTTGTGTTATACTGTCAATTTAGATTATTATGTCACCACCCTCCCCTGTCTCTCCGCGCGGGCAGTCCCGGACGGTGCGGCGGGAATCAAAAATGGAAAAGAAGGAAAACGCATTATATGGAAAGCAGCGAACGTAAAAAAAGAATCTTCAGCGGCATCCAGCCCTCCGGAGAACTGACGCTGGGCTCCTATATGGGAGCGCTGAAAAGCTGGGTGAATATGCAGGAGGAATATGACTGCGTTTATTGCATCGTGGATATGCACGCCATCACCGTGCGCCAGAACCCTGCCGAGCTGCGGCGCCGGGCCATGGCGCAGCTGGCCCAGTATATTGCCTGCGGCCTGGACCCGGAGAAAAGCATCCTTTTCATCCAGAGCCACGTGCCCCAGCACGCGGAGCTGGCCTGGGTGCTGGGGTGCTATACCCAGTTCGGCGAGCTCAGCCGCATGACCCAGTTCAAGCAGAAAAGCCAGCAGCACGCCGACAACATCACCGCGGGGCTCTTTACCTATCCGGTGCTGATGGCGGCGGACATTCTGCTGTACCAGGCCGATGCCGTGCCGGTTGGAGCGGACCAGAAGCAGCACGTGGAGCTGTGCAGGGACATAGCCGGCCGCTTCAACGGCATTTACGGCGATGTGTTTACCCTGCCGGAGCCGTTTATCCCCAGGATGGGCGCCCGCATCATGTCCCTGGGCAATCCGGAGAACAAGATGAGCAAGTCCGACCCCGAGGGCTGCGTCTTTTTGATGGACTCCCCGGAGGACATCCGCCGCAAGTTTAAGCGGGCCGTGACGGACAGCGAGACCTCCGTCCGCTTTGATCCTGCGGGCAAGCCCGGCGTCAGCAACCTTCTGACCATCTACTGCGCCGCCTCGGGCAGGACGGTGGAGGCGGCGGAGGCAGAGTTTGCCGGCCAGGGCTACGGTGTGTTCAAGCCCGCTGTGGCGGACGCGGTCATCGCCCTGACCGAGCCCATCCGGGCTGAGGCCTCGCGGCTGATGAAGGACAGGACCTACCTTGAGGGGATCTACCGCAGCGGCGCGGAGCGGGCGGAGCAGCTCGCCCGGAGGACCCTGCGAAAGGTCTATAAAAAAGTAGGCTTTATCGAGCGTTGAAAACGACGCCCGAAAGAAAGAAATAATAGGAGCATTCGCGTCTATGTTGTTTCCGGAAATGCAGCTCTGGCTGCGGGTGTTGCTGGCAGTGGCGGTGGCCGCCGCTGTCGCCTTCGGCACAACGCCCATTGTAAAGACCTTCGCCCAGCGGGTGGGGGCCATGGATATTCCCGACCACAAGCGGCACATCCACACCCATCCCACCCCCCGTATGGGCGGAATGGCGATCTTCCTGGGCTTTTTAATCAGCGTGCTGCTGTTTATAGACGTCTCCCGCCCGGTGCAGGGCATCCTCATCGGTTCGGTCATCATTGTGGCAACCGGTGTGGTGGACGACATCATCAATATGCGCTACTACCTCAAGTTCGCCCTGCAGGTGCTGGCCGCGGCGGTAGCGGTTTATCACGGCGTGGTGATTCATGTGCTGATGAACCCCAACGTCTTTTCCTCGGAGGAGACGCTGTTTGTGGGTTATCTCAGCATTCCGGTCTCCATTCTCTGGATTGTGGGCATCACCAACGCTGTAAATCTGATTGACGGGCTGGACGGACTTGCCTGCGGCGTCAGCGCCATCAGCTCCGTGACCATGCTGGTGGTGGCGCTGATGGTGGCGGAGCCCAATGTCGCTCTGATCCTGGCGGCCCTGGCGGGAGGCTGCCTGGGCTTTATCCCCTATAACCTCAACCCCGCGAAAATCTTCATGGGAGACACGGGCGCGCTGCTGCTGGGCTACGTCCTGGCCACGGTCAGCATTCTGGGACTGTTCAAGTTTTACGCCATCATCACCTTTATCGTGCCGATTCTGGCCCTGGCGCTGCCGTTGTTCGACACACTGTTCGCCATCATCCGCCGCCTGCTGCGGGGCCAGAACCCCATGACCCCCGACCGGGGGCACCTGCACCACCGGCTCATCGACCACGGCCTGAGTCAAAAGCAGGCCGTCGCCGTGCTCTATTCCCTCAGCGCCATGATGGGGCTGACCGCGGTGGTAATCTGCACCACGGGAAAGCTGCGCATGCTGCTGCTGATTCTGGATGTGGTCTTTGCGGCGGCGGTGGGCGTTTTCACCTACCACACCATAGAGCATCCCGCCCACGACTCCACCATCGCGCCCGACGAGAGCGAGGCGGAGGACGCCGGGGCGGACGAGAAGGGAGCGGATTCAGAATGAAAAAGCTGCGCGTCATGTCCGTGTTCGGCACCCGGCCGGAGGCCATCAAAATGTGCCCCCTGGCCCTGGAGCTCGCCTCCCGCCCGGAGCTGGAAAGCCTGGTATGCCTGACCGGACAGCACCGGGAGATGCTGGACAGCGTGATGGACACCTTCGGCCTGCGCCCGGACTATGACCTGGACCTCATGGAGGCAGGCCAGACCCCCTCCTCCGTCACCCGCCGGGTGCTGGAAAAGCTGGGGGAGACCCTGGAGCAGGTCCGGCCGGACCTGGTGCTGGTCCATGGCGACACCACCACCACCTTTGCCGGCGCCCTGGCAGCCTTTTATGCCAAAATTCCCGTAGGCCATGTGGAGGCCGGGCTGCGCACCTGGGACCGCTGGTCCCCCTACCCCGAGGAGATGAACCGCTGTCTGGTGGGCCGTCTGGCGGAATATCACTTTGCTCCCACCAGACGCAACCGCGAAAATCTGCTGCGGGAGGCCGTGGAGGGCAAAATTTTTGTCACCGGCAACACGGTGATTGACGCCATGCGCTACACCGTGGGCGACGGCAGCCGTCCCTTTGCCTGCGATACGCTCAACAGCGTGGATTTTTTCGGCCGGCGGGTGATTGCCATGACCTGCCACCGGCGGGAAAATTACGGCCAGCCCATGGAGAATATCTTCTCCGCCGTGGCCGAGCTGGCCCGGAGCTATCCCGACGCGCTGGTCATCTATCCCGTACACCTCAGCCCCACGGTGCAGGCCGCGGCGCGCCGTCACCTCGCGTCAATCCCCAACGTGCTGCTGACCGCGCCCCTGGACGCCGGGGATATGCACCGGCTGATGGCCCGCAGCTATCTGGTGATGACGGATTCCGGAGGGCTGCAGGAGGAGGCTCCCGCCCTGGGCAAGCCGGTGCTTGTCCTGCGCCGGGAGACGGAACGTCCGGAGGCCGTGGAGGCCGGAACCGTAGCGCTGGCCGGTACGGAGAAGGCCCAAATCCTGCGTATGGCAGCAGAGCTTCTGGACGACGCGGACAAGTATGCCGCCATGGCCCATGCCGCCAACCCCTATGGCGACGGACATGCCTGCCGCCGCATTGCGGACGCCATTCTCTGGGGCTTTGGCCTTCGCAGCCAGCCCCCCGAGGAGTTTTAAATATAGTCAACGACATAAATGTCGTGACTATAATTTCATTATTCCATATTCCATTTCTATCCATTATAAGCAATGCCGCCCGGGGCGCATGACCGGACAAAGGTGGTGAGACAGGCGTGAAGCGCGGCGCGTTTTTTTATGTATTGATCGTTCTGGCGCTGGCAGCGCTGGGGGCGCTGGCGTGGACGCTGGCGCCGGGGCGCACGCCGGATACGCCGCCCGTGGTGCTCTCCGCTGCACCGGTCCGCTCCCCCGTTCCCGCCCGGGAGGAGACCGCCGTGGACACCATCATCGACGTCACCCCCGAGACGGTAAAAACCGTGATCGGCACCCTGCGGAGAGCGGAGCGCTATTCCCGCACACTGACCGTTCAGAGCTTTTGGAACGGCGGCAGTGCCGTCACGGAAATTGATGTCCGGGTGTGGGACGGCAGCACCCGTCTGAGCATCCGGGAGCCCGCGGGGCAGAAGCAGGTTCTGCTCCGGGACGGAGAGGCCTGGATCTGGTACGACGATCCCCGGAGCGCCTGGCACGGCTCCGCCCGGGAGGGCGACACCGACGCCTACCAGATGCTTTTGACCTATGAGGATGTGCTCAGCCTGGACTCTGACAACATCCTTGAGGCGGGCTTTATCCCCTATCAGGGGGAAAACTGTATCTTTGTCCGCTATACCGGCGGCCTGCTGGGATATGAAAATCTCTGCTATATTTCCGACGCCACCGGGCTCCTGATGGGAACGGAGACCTTTGACGGCGATGTGCTGGTGTACGCCATGCACTCCTCGCCGCCCGATCTGACGGCCCCGGACCCGGAGGATTTTAAAATACCCGGAACGGGATAACGTGCGGCGGGCGCTCACATCAGGAGCAGCCCGCCGAGCATAATCAAAAAGTCCTTGTCCCCGCTCTCCCGATAGAGCAGATAGAGTATCAGCGCCAGCAAAAGGTCCTC
Source organism: uncultured Oscillospiraceae bacterium (assembly GCA_905236305.1). Taxonomy (GTDB): domain Bacteria; phylum Bacillota; class Clostridia; order Oscillospirales; family Oscillospiraceae; genus RGIG7114. Next base: position 5,049 of record CAJOPB010000038.1, read on the forward strand.
GGTCTCCCAGCGCCCGAGGGAAAGCCGGTCCAGAAGACGGCTCAGCTCCCCCCAAATCGGCTCGGCTGCCGCCGGCTCTGTTTCCGGCGGAGGCGGCGGAGGCGGAGGCGGAGGCTGTGGCGGCGGAGGCGGTGGAAGGGCCTCTGTCTCATCCTGCGCGCGCTCAGGGGGAGACGCCGCCATGCGCTCCTCTACCCGCTCCACCCTTCCGCTGTTTCCCCGATAGCGGTTATAGGCCACCGCCCTCACCTCCCAACTGTCCCAGCATCAGCTTTGCCGTGTGGGCGGCCTGGGCAAGGCGCAGGGCCTTTTGCAGCCTGATCCGCCGGTCCTCCCGCAGCCAGGGGGACAGCGCCCGGCACAGCGCGGCCTTGTCCCTGTCTCCCCCGGCGCTGCCGCCCATGCCCCCGAGCAGCCCCTTCAGGCGCTCCGTCAGGGCCGGCGCTTCTCCGCTGTCCGGCGCCGTCGGAGGCGCGTTTCCGCCCTCGCCAAAGAGCGAGGCGGCGATCCCCTGCAGCTTTGCCATCTCCGCCGGGTCGGAGAGAACACGGTTGAGCACATCGCCGAACTCATCCATTGCCGTCGACCGCTTTTCGAATCCGCTCTGCAAAGGCCCGGCCCTCGGGCGTTGTCAGCACCTGCGTCAGATACTGGCGCAGTGCCGCGGTGTCCCCGCGCTTCGCCGCCTGCTCAATGCCGGCAGTGTCCATGCTCTGCAGCAGGCCCCTTGCCTCCGCGGAATCCGCCGCGGCCCGGATCTGACTGCTGCTGCGGAGCCTGCGCTCCAGTTCCTCTATATCCATGCCAAATCCCCCTTTTGCTACAATATATTCATCTATCCAGGAAAGGTTGACAGTTTTATGCTGCTTGCAGTTTTTTCGGATTCCCACGGCCGCCCTGAGCGGATGCTCCGGGCCGCGGAGGCCTGCCGGCCGGACCATATCCTCTTTCTGGGGGATGGGGTGCGGGACGCGAAGGCGCTGGAGCGGGCCTTCCCCGCAATTCCCGTGATCATTCTGCGGGGCAACTGTGACTGGAGTGCGGAGGACTGTGAGGACAGCGCGCTGTTTACGCTGGAGGGCGTGCGTATTTTTGCGGCCCACGGCCACCGCCACGGCGTCAAGCTGGATATGGACGGCTTTCTCAACAGTGTGTGCTGTTCCGGCGCCGCGCTGGGGCTCTACGGGCATACCCACGTCCCCCGCATTGAAAAGCGCCAGGGTGTGACGCTGATGAACCCCGGCAGCATCGGCGACCCCTGGTCCCCCGGTTACGGACTGGTCCGCATCAACGGCGGAGCCTTTCACTGCGTGCTGAAAAAGGCAAAGGAGCTTTAAGCAAATTGCCGGCAAAGTCCAGAGGGCTCTGCCGGCTCTGCGCCGCGAGGCTTTGTCTACAGTCTGCTTTTACAGAGAAAGAGAGATCGTACCATGAGAACGAGCGAACAGGTTGCCGGCATTCTCTCCGCCCTGGAGGCGGAATACCCCCAGGCGCTGTGCGCGCTGCAATATGAAAAGGATTATGAGCTGATGATCTCCGTGCGCCTCAGCGCCCAGTGTACAGACGCCCGGGTCAATCTGGTGACTCCGGCGCTGTTTGCCCGTTTCCCGACGCTGGAGGCCTTCGCCGAAGCCGCGCCGGAGGAGGTAGAGCCGTATATACATTCCTGCGGCTTTTACCGGGCCAAGGCCCGGGACATCGTGCTGGCCTGCAGGATGCTCCTGTCCGACTATGGCGGAAGCGTGCCGGACCGCATGGAGGACCTGCTGCGTCTCCCCGGCGTGGGGCGCAAGACCGCAAACCTGCTGCTGGGGGACATCTATCACCTGCCCGGCAGCGTAGTGGTGGACACCCACTGTATCCGCCTGAGCAATCGCATGGGACTGGTGGATAATCTGAAGGAACCGGAGAAAATAGAGAGGGAGCTTCGCGCCCTCCTGCCGGCGGAGAAATCCTCGGATTTCTGCCACCGGCTGGTCCTTCACGGCAGAGCAGTCTGCGAGGCGCGGAAGCCGAAATGCGAGAGCTGCTGCTGCAATCGCTTCTGCCGCTATTTCGCAGGATAAGGAGAAAAGACAATTGACAACCGTTGACAATCAGAAAAAGGAGCGCGCCATTCTCTGCGGTCTGGCCTCGCCGGGCTTTGCCGCCGGGGAGAGCTCCACACCCGTGAGCATGGAGGAGCTGTGGGCGCTGGTGGAGACTGCCGGCGGCGAGCCTGTTGCCATGCTGATGCAAAACCGCCCCACCCCCGACCCCCGCAGCTTTATCGGCGAGGGAAAGGAGCAGGAGCTGAAGGAGCTGCTGGAGCAGAACGAATGCGCCCTGGCCGTGTTTGACAACGAGCTCTCCCCCAGCCAGATGCGGGTGCTGGGAGAGGACCTGGGTGTGAAGGTCATGGACCGCTCCGGGCTGATCCTGGACATTTTCGCCCAGCGGGCCAGGACCCGGGAGGGCCAGCTGCAGGTGGAGCTGGCCCAGTATCAATATCTGCTGCCCCGGTTGGCCGGAATGTGGACCCATCTGGAGCGGCAGGAGGGCGCCATCGGCACCAGAGGCCCCGGCGAGACCCAGCTGGAGAGCGACCGCCGCCACATTCGCAAAAAGATCCAGAAGCTGGAGGCGGAGCTGGCGGAGGTGCGCAAAAACCGGGCCACCCAGCGCCGCCGCCGGGAAAAGAACGAGATGCCCGTGGTGGCCCTGGTGGGCTATACCAACGCCGGCAAAAGCACCCTGCTCAACCGCCTCACCGGCAGTGACATTCCCGCCAATGACCGGCTTTTTGACACGCTGGACACCACCACCCGCCGTCTGATGGTGGACGAGGTGCAGGAGGTGCTGCTGAGCGACACCGTGGGCTTTATCCGCAAGCTGCCCACCCATCTGGTGGAGGCCTTCAAGGCCACGCTGGAGGAGCTGAAGTATGCTGACGTGCTGCTGCATGTCATTGACCTGAGCAGCCCGGAATGGGAAAACCAGGCAAGGATTGTGGATGCGCTCATTGTTCAGCTGGGCGCTGAGAGGACCCCCTGCCTGCGGGTTTATAACAAATGCGACGCCTGCACCGGGCTGCTGCCCCGGGAAAGGGACGCGGTATGCATCTCCGCGCGGACGGGAGAGGGGACGGAGGAGCTGCTTCAGCGGCTCTCCAATCTGCTGGACCGGGGCAAGCGCCGGGCGGTATTCCGCATTCCCTTTGACCGGGGCGGCCTGGTGCAGCTGCTGCATGACGAGGCCGCGGTGCTGTCTCTGGAATATACCGAGGACGGCACCCGGGCGGAGGCCGTGGTAGGGCCGGAGCTCTGGGCCCGGCTGGCGCCCTATGCGGAGGGCGCGCCATGAGCTGTTATCTGACCCCCGACACCTTCGGGGAGGCGGAGCTGACGGAAAAGCGCTCCCGCTTCATCGGCCGGGTCTGGCCCGTGGAAAGCGAGGAGGAGGCCAGGGCCAGAATTGAGGAGACGAGGAAAAAGCACTATGACGCCCGGCACAACTGCTGGTGCTATCTGCTCCGGGAGGGCGTCTCCCAGCAGCGCTACAGCGACGACGGCGAGCCCCAGGGCACTGCCGGCCAGCCCATGCTCAATGTGTTTCAGAGCGGCGGGCTGACGGATCTCTGCTGCGTGGTGACCCGCTATTTCGGCGGCGTGCTGCTGGGCGCGGGCGGACTGGTCCGCGCCTATTCCGCCGCCGCAAAGCTGGCGCTGGACGCCGCCGGCGTGCGGCAGATGGCCCGTTGGCAGAGTGTGCTGATCCCCACCGGCTACAGCATCTATGAGCGAATCCGCCGGCTGCTGGAGGAATATGAGGCCGTGGTCGAGGACGCCGACTTCGGCGCGGATATTCTGATCACAGCCCTTGTGCGGGAGGACCGGGCGGCGGCGCTTCACCGGGCGCTGACAGAGCTCAGCGCCGGCACAGTGTCGGCCGAGATCGCCGGCACCTGCTTTCGCGGCGTGAAAATCCGCTGAAAAGCTGCTCCGGACTTCTGTCCGCGCCGTTCGGAAAGCGCTCCGGCAGCCGATGAAATTTGAAAAAGAAAGAAAAAAGAAAAAGGATTTTTGAAATTTGCGGCGTATATTAATGACATGACAACAATCGTAAGCGACAAATATTATTTTTGTCGTTTACGATAGATTGCAAGCCCCAGCGGCAGGCCCTGCGCTGCCCGAGCAGACCTCCGGTGCAGACCCGTCCGCGGGAAGGAGCCGTCATGTCCAGTCTGCGAGAACAACGGGAACAATTGGAAACATACCTGATCGGTCCCAGCGGCGTGTTGGCAAGGGATTCCCGGGGCAGAGCCAGGCCGGAGGCACAGGACCCCATCCGAACCTGCTTTCAGCGGGATGTGGACCGCATCACCCATTGCAAGGCCTTTCGGCGCCTCAAGCACAAGACCCAGGTGTTTCTGCGGCCGGAGGGAGACCACTACCGCACCCGGCTGACCCACACGCTGGAGGTCACCCGCCTTGCGCGCACCGCGGCCCGGGCCCTGCGGCTCAACGAGGACCTGACCGAGGCCATCGGGCTGGGCCATGACCTGGGCCACACCCCCTTCGGCCACGCGGGGGAGCGGGCGCTGCGGGAAATCATGCCCGGCGGCTTCCACCACTATGAGCAGAGCCTGCGGGTGGTGGACCGGCTGGAAAAGGGCGGCAGCGGCCTGAATCTCTGCTATGAGACCCGCATGGGTATTTTGAACCACACCTACGGCGCCCCGGAGGACACGCGGGAGGCCACGGTGGTGCGCTTTTCCGACCGGATTGCCTACCTGAACCACGACCTGGACGACGCACTGCGCGCCGGTATTCTGCATCCGGAGGATGTGCCCGCACCCATCCGGGAGCGCTGCGGTAAAAACGGCAGCCAGCGGATCAATGCCATGATTACCGACCTGATTGCCAACAGCGCCGGCGGTCCCATCCGCATGTCAGAGGAGATGGAATCGGTCTTCGACCTGTTTCACAATTTTATGTTCGACGCAGTCTACCGCAATCCCACCGCCAAGGGGGAGGAGAGCAAGGTGCTGGGCGTGCTGCGCGGTATTTTTTCATATTATGTGCATACGCCGGACAAGCTGCCCGGAGAGTTCCGCCGTCTCGCCAACGCAGACGGCCTGGAGCGGGCAGTCTGCGACTATGTGGCCGGCATGACAGATACCTATGCGCTGAACGTCTACAGCGACATCTATATTCCCGCCGCCTGGCCGGTGAAGTAATGCCTTTCAACGGGTGACAAATGCGTTCCTGTGCCGGTTTGGCCTGAATCAGAGGTGAAACGCCTTGGAATTTTCTGAGAGCTTTTTGCAGGAGCTCGCGGACCGCAACGACATTGTGGATGTGGTGAGCGGATATGTGCGTCTGACCAAGCGCAGCGGGGCAAATCTCTTTGGCCTTTGCCCCTTTCACAGCGAAAAGACGCCGTCCTTCTCCGTGCTGCCGGACAAGCAGATCTATCACTGCTTCGGCTGCGGCAAGGGCGGCAGCGTAATCAGCTTCATCATGGAGATCGAAAACCTTCCCTTTCCCGATGCGGTGGCATTTCTGGCCAGACGGGCAGGGATGGCGCTGCCGGAGGAAGGCGATCCCGGCCAGCGGCGGCAGCGGGACCGGCTTCTGGACCTGAACCGGGAGGCGGCGCGTTTTTTCTACGCCACGCTGACGGGCCCCGGCGGCGGGAGCGGCCGGGACTATGTGCTGCGCCGCCGTCTCTCCGGAAATATGGTGCGCTCCTTCGGTCTGGGCTTTGCCCCGGACAGCTTTTTCGCGCTGACCCGGGCCATGGAGGAGAAGGGCTATCGCCCTGACGAGCTGGTGCGCGCGGGACTGGCCAATGCCAACAGCAGCGGCAAGGGGGTCCATGATGTGTTCCGCTCCCGGCTGATGTTCCCGGTGATTGATGTGCGCGGAAACGTCATCGGCTTTTCCGGCCGGATTGTCGGAGAGGGCGAGCCCAAATACCTCAACAGCCGGGAAACCCCTGTTTTTAACAAATCTCGGAATTTATTCGGGTTAAACCTGGCAAAAAAAAGCAAAAACGGATATATTCTATTGACGGAGGGCAATATAGATGTAGTTTCGCTGCACCAGGCCGGCTTCGACAGCGCCGTGGCCTCTCTGGGCACCTCCCTGACCCCGGAGCAGGCACGGCTGATCTCCCGCTATACCGGCGAGGTGGTGATCGCCTACGATAACGACACCGCAGGACAGAAGGCAGCCCAGCGGGCCATCGGGATTCTGGACAAGCTGAATCTGAAGGTCAGGGTGCTGCAGATGCAGGGCGCCAAGGACCCGGACGAATTTATTCAGGCCAGGGGTACCGCGGCCTTCCGCGCCCTCATCGAGGGCTCGGAGAACCATGTGGAATACCGTCTGCGGGCCGCCCTGGGGGAGCGTGACCTCAGCAGCGACGAACAGAAGGTGGCCTGGCTCAAGGAGGCTGCCGAAATTATCGCTGTTCAGTCCAGTCCGGTGGAGCGGGAAATCTATGCCATGCGGGTGGCGGAGCGGGCAGGTGTGGATAAGGCCGTGGTTCTGGAGGAGGTAAACCGAACCCGGAGCAGGAGCCGCTTTCATCAGCAAAAGCGGGAGGAGCGGGACATCACGCGGCAGCTGCGCCAGTCCGCCCAGCCCCGGGAACGGTCGCTGCGCTATGAGAATTATCGAAGCGCCCTGGCCGAGGAGGGCGTGATCCGGCTGATGGTGCTGGACCCGCCTCTGCTGGAGGGCGTCGCGCTGGAGCCGGAGGATTTTTCCAGTCCCATGCTGGGACGGCTCTATGGAATATTGAAGGAGAAGGCCGCCCGGAGGGACATGACGCTGTCCATCGCAGCGCTCAGCGGGACCTTTTCCCCCGAGGAAATCGACCATATCACCGCAATCCTGCAAAAGCCGGAGGCATTGGCCAACGGCCGGCGGGCGCTGCGGGATTACATAAATATTATTCAGCAGGAAAAGCACTCTCGCGCGGAGGCAGAGGCGCTGGCGGCACTCACCCGGCGGAGCGGGAATAAAGAAGGAAATGGTGGATAAGTATGGCTGAAACAAAGAAAAACGAGAAGCAGACCGGCATGGGCACGGAGCAGCGCAAAAAAAAGAGCACCGGCTCGGGCACTGTTCTTCCCTTCACAATGATCGAGCTTCCGCCGGAATCGGTCCAGAAAAAGAAGAATAAAAAGGCCGATAAGGAGAACGGGAAAAATGCGCAGGGCGAGACCAAAAGCGCCGAGGAGGTCCTGAATTCTCTGCTGGAAAAGGGCAAAAAGACCGGCCAGCTTACCAACAAGGAGCTGGAGGTGCTGGAGACCCTGAACCTGGATGCGGATGCAACCGACAAGTTTTATGAGACCATCGAGGCCGCCGGCATAGACACGGTCATCGAGGAGGAGGATTTCCTCCCCCTGCTGGATGAGGACGCGCTGCCGGAGCTGGATCAGATCAAGGAGGTCACGGAGGAGGAGATCCTGGATACCGACTCCATGGCGGACAGCTTTTCCACGGACGATCCGGTGCGCATGTACCTCAAGGAGATCGGAAAGGTTGCCCTGCTGACCCCCGAGGAGGAGATCGACCTGGCCCGCCGCATGGCCGACGGAAACGAGGAGGCCAAGCGCAGAATGACGGAGGCAAACCTGCGCCTGGTGGTGTCCATCGCCAAGCGGTATGTCGGCCGGGGTATGCTGTTTCTGGACCTGATCCAGGAGGGAAACCTGGGGCTGATCAAGGCGGTGGAGAAGTTTGACTATACCAAGGGCTACAAATTCTCCACCTACGCCACGTGGTGGATCCGTCAGGCCATCACCCGTGCCATCGCGGACCAGGCCCGCACGATCCGCATTCCCGTACACATGGTGGAGACCATCAACAAGGTCATCCGGGTCTCCCGTCAGCTCCTGCAGGAGCTGGGTCACGATCCCAGCGCCGAGGAGATTTCCGAGGAGATGAACATGCCGGTGGACAAGGTGCGGGATATTCTCAAAATCGCCCAGGAGCCCGTCTCCCTGGAAACCCCCATCGGCGAGGAGGAGGACAGCCATCTGGCGGATTTCATCCCCGACGAGGATGCCAGCGAGCCGGCCGAGGCCGCGTCCTTCTCCCTGCTGAAGGAACAGCTCATGGATGTGCTGAGCACACTGACGCCGCGGGAGGAAAAGGTGCTTCGCCTCCGCTTTGGTCTGGAGGACGGCCGTACCCGCACCCTGGAGGAGGTGGGCAAGGAGTTTAATGTCACCCGTGAGCGTATCCGGCAGATCGAGGCCAAGGCCCTTCGCAAGCTGCGCCACCCCTCCCGCTCAAAAAAGCTCAGAGATTTTCTCAACTGATCCTGTTTTCCTGTGAAATGCTTTCAGGAAACGCGCGCCCCGGAGAATACAGTCCGCCTGTATCCTCCGGGGCGCGCGTTGTCATGAAGCTGCTTTGGCGTCAGGGCGCGGCGTCCTCTGTCAGCACCTTTCGGAACTGGGTCTCATACAGCTCCCGATACACCCCACCGGCGGCCAGAAGCTCGGAATGGGTGCCCTGCTCCGCGATCACGCCGTCCTTTACCACGAGAATGCGGTCCGCCTTCAGAATCGTGGAGAGGCGGTGGGCAATCACGATACTGGTGCGTCCCTGCATCAGCTGCTCCAGCGCATCCTGAATGGCATTTTCGGAGATGGAGTCCAGGGCGCTGGTGGCCTCGTCCAGAATCAGAATTTTCGGGTCCTTGAGGATCACCCGGGCGATGGAGAGGCGCTGCTTCTCCCCGCCGGAGAGCTTCAGCCCCCGGTTGCCCACCATGGTCTCATATCCGTTGGGCTGGTTGCGAATAAACTCGTGGATGTTGGCGATGCGGCAGGCCCGTTCCAGCTCCGCCTCGCCGGCATCCTCCCGCGCGTAGAGGAGATTTTCCCGGATGGTGCCGTTGAAAAGGTAGCTGTCCTGGGTCACCACCCCGATGCACTGCCGCAGATAATCCAGGTCAATCTTGCGCACGTCCACTCCGCCGATGGTGACGCTGCCCTTCGTCACGTCATAGAGCCGGGGCAGCAGATTTACCACCGTGGACTTGCCGGAGCCGGAGGGACCCACAATGGCATACATCCTGCCGGGGGGCACGGAAAAGTCGATGTCCGTGAGAAGGGGCTTGTCGGGGTCGTAGGAGAAGGCCACGTGGTGATAGACGATGCCGCCCCGGTCGATGTTGGGCTTTTTCCCCACCTTGAGGGTGGAGATGGAGATTTCCTTATCGAAGTAGTCAAAAATCCGGGTGAACAGGGCAAGGGACCGGGTGAAATCCACCTGAATGTTCAGCAGGGACTGCACGGGCATGTACAGGCGGTTGATCAGGGCCACCGTGGCGGTAATGGTGCCCACGGTCAGGGTGCTCTCTGTATGGGAGATGATGAGCCAGCCGCCGGCAAAGTAGATCAGCAGCGGCCCCACCTGGGTGAACATGCCCATGATCACATGAAACCACCGGCCGGAGCGCTGTTCCCTGAGGTTGAGCCGGGTGACCTCCTCGTTGACCGCTACAAAGCGCTGATATTCCATCTCCTCCCGGGTAAAGAGCTTGACCAGCAGGGAGCCGCTGACGCTGAGCGTCTCGTTGACCAGCTGGTTCATCTCGTCGTTCTTGGCCTGGCTCTCGGTCAGCAGCTTCCAGCGGGTGCGCCCCACACTGCGTGTGGGGAGGATCAGCAGCGGAATGATGACAATTCCCACCAGAGCAAGCTGCCAGCTCAGGGAGAACAGCGCCGCCAGCGTGGTGACTACGGTGGAGATATTTTTCACGATACTGCTGAGGGTGCCGGAGATCACGCTGCTGACGCCGCTGATGTCCGTATTCATGCGGGTGATGATGTCCCCCTGCTTTTCTGTGGTAAAAAAGGAGTGGGGCATATGGAGCAGGTGGCGGTACATCTCATTTTTCATGTCAAAGATGATCCGCTGGCTGATCCAGGCGTTGATATAGGTCTCCAGTACGCTGATGATCTGGGAGGCCGCCAGGGCGGCAAAGGCCATCAGCAGCAGCCTTACCAGCAGCGTCATATTCCGCCCCACCAGGGCCTCGTCCACAATGCGCCCCGTGATGATGCTGGGCAGCAGCCCCACTCCGGCGCTGACCAGGATCACCAGAAAAACCAGCAGAAATTGCAGCCAATAGGGCCTCAGATAGGACAAAATGCGCTTGAGCAGCGCGGCGTCCACCTTTGGCATATTCTGCTTTTCCTCCTCGGTCAGAAATCCTCTCGGACTGTGACCGGCGCCGGGTCCCGGCATATTTACCGCCTCCTGTCCCTTCTATTCTGTAATTTCGAATGATTATACAATGTGTCGGGAGATAACGCAAGCAGAAGCGGCAAAATAACGAAATTTATGCAGCATCTTGTTCGTGACTTTGCCCGAGGACTGTGGTATGCTGTAGCCGCAGGCGCAGAGCTGTGCCTCGGAGAGGCGCTCTGCGGGGCACGGCTGAAAAGAAAAGGGACAGGAGTGAACGGACCGTGAACGACATCAATTATGCAGAAAGAGGCAGAGAGGTCCGGCTGCTGGCGCGGCAGCTGGTTTTGGACTATCTGAACACAAGGCCGGAGGCTGAGAGCCGCGGTCCGGGGATCTCCCAGACGGAAATTTCCCGCGCCTGCGGGCTGCTCTGGGGCGATTATCCCAAGTCCGCCGCAACGCAGCAGCAGTACTGGATTGTCGGCCTGCTGCGGCAGCTGGAGCAGGAGGAGCGAATCTCCCAGGACCCTGTCACGCGAAAGTGGCGGTGCAGGAGCGGCGGCTGAAGACACTTTCTCTCAAAACAGCGGGGCCACCAGCTTCATCACCGGACCCAGGAGCTTGTAGCCCAGCTTCTCATGGCGAATGGTCTCCGGCGTGACCATGCGGCACTTTGCCAGCGTGGCCTGAAAGTCCGCCTCGATGTCGGCGATGCACGGGACCCGGTAGAGATAGGTGGCACATTCAAAGTGGTGGTAGAGGCTGCGGTAGTCCAGGTTGATGGTGCCCACCACGGCCTTGAGACCATCGCTGACCAGCACCTTCGCGTGGACAAAGCCGGGGGTATATTCAAAAATCTGCACGCCCGCCCCGGTCAGAACCCGGTAGTGGGATTTTGCCAGGGCGTAGGCGCTGGGCTTGTCGGGTATTCCGGGGAGAATGAGCTTTACATCCACGCCCCGCTGGGCGGCGAATTTCAGCGCGGCCTCCAGCTCCCCGTCCAGAATCAGGTAAGGGGTCATGATGTGGACATAGGTGGTGGCGCGGTAGAGCAGGTCCATATATACGGTCTCCCCCACCTTGTCCTCATCCAGGGGGCAGTCTGCATAGGGCAGAACATAGCCCGGGGCAGGGCGGCGCATCTCCAGCGCGGGCTCCGGCGCGGTGCAGAGGGAGAAATCCGCCTCCCGCTCGGTGATGTTCCACATCTGCAAAAACATCAGCGTAAAGCTCTGGGCCGCGCTGCCCCGCAGCATCACGGCGCTGTCCTTCCAGTGGCCGAAGCGGTGCACGCGGTTGATATACTCGTCCGCCAGATTCACCCCGCCGTTGAAGGCCACCTGCCCGTCAATCACCAGAATCTTGCGATGGTCCCTGTAGTTGTAGTGGGTGGACAGGAAGGGCCGCAGCGGCGCAAAGGTCTTGGCCTGGATGCCCACCTGCTCCAGCCGCCGGACATAGTCTGCGGGCAGGTTCTGCACCTCGCACATACCGTCGTACATCACCCGAACATCCACCCCGGCTTTGGCCTTGCGGACCAGAATATCCAGGATGCTGCCCCACATATAGCCCTCCTCGATGATGAAATACTCTAAAAAGATATACCGCTCAGCCTGCTCCAGGGCCTTGAGCACGGCCTCAAGCTTGCTCTCCCCGGAGGGAAAATAGGTGACCTCCGTGCGGTCATAGACGGGAAAGCAGCCGCTGCGGCGGAGGTATCGCTGCAGATCGTCGGTGCCGAGGGGGTCGTCCCGCAGCGCTTCCAGGGCGGCATTGTCCTGGCAGAGCTGGTTTTTGGTCTGGGCCAGCAGCTCCCGCTCCCGGACGCAGAGGGCGCGGTGGCCAAGATTGTTGAGAGTGAAAAACAGAAAGAGGGCGCCGACAAAGGGGAACACCGAGATCAGCATCATCCAGGTAAGCTTGGCGGAGGAATCCATGTCGCTGTTGAAAAGGTAGAGGATCATCAGCAGGGAGAACCCGGTCTGTCCCAGGGCATACCAGGTCAGATACTCCCGCAGCCGGAGATACAGCGCCGTGATAAGCACGAGCTGAAACACCGTCAGCAGCACAATCAGAAAGAAGCGGCTGAAGATCAGCCGCCAGAAGCCCTTCTTCAGGGGCTTTGTCAGGCGCATGACATTTTTTTGCTCGCCCATTTCCCCGCGGCACCTCCTTTTTCGTACATGCAGCGGCAGCCGGTTTTCGGCAAAGTGTAGAAAAAAGTAAAAAAACGGAAATAAATACTGCACAATTGTTTTCAGCCTGTTATAATAATATATGCATTGCACAGTGAAGCATCCCTCTGCGCAGGCGAATTCGGGAGACGCCCGGCCAAAGGCCCCGCCCCGCGGCCCGGAATATCATATTATATACCCATCCGGGTCTCTGCGTCAAATCCGCTTTTCGCCGATACTCCGAGGGGGGCGCGCGTGTACACACTCAGAAAATAAAAAAGGAAAGAGAGGTAATTGTCTATGGCCCATCTCAACGACGCGGCGGTAGCCCGGATCGAGGAAATCTGCGACCGCTATGCGACGGAAAGGACGCCGCTGATCATGATTCTCAGCGACGTGCAGAAGGAATATGGCTATGTGCCCCTGGACGTGCAGGAGGTCATCTCCAAAAAGACCGGTATCTCCGTGGCGGAGATCTACGGCGTGGTCACCTTCTACTCCCTGTTTTCTCTGGAACCCAAGGGCAAATACGTCATCGGCTGCTGCCTCGGCACCGCCTGCTATGTCAAGGGCGCACAGAAGGTGATCGACCAGTTCAGCGAAATCCTGGGCATCCAGCCGGGACAGACGACCGAGGACGGGCTCTTTTCCATCGACGCGCTGCGCTGCATCGGCGCCTGCGCCGCCGCCCCTGCCGTGACCATCAACGGACGGGTCTATGCCCGCGTCAAAATGGACGACGTGCCGCAGATCGTCGCCAGCTACCGCAGAGAAGGGGGGCACATCGATCATGTATAAAACCTGTGAAGAACTGCAGCGGGCCATCGCCCACTTCACGGAGGAGCTCGACGGCAAATTCAACGGCAAGACCGGCAAGCGCTATGTCATGCTCTGCGGCGGCACCGGCTGTGTGGCCGCGGGAACCATGAAGCTGAAGGAAAAATTTGAGGAGCTGCTCGATACCTACAATCTCCGTGACGAGGTTGAAATTCGCGTAGTGGGCTGCTTTGGCCTATGTTCCCAGGGACCCTTTGTCCGCATCTTCCCTGAGAACGTGCTCTACCGGCTGGTGCAGCCGGAGGACATTCAGGAGATTGTCTTCCAGGACCTGAAGGAGCACAGGATTGTCGAACGGCTGCTGTATGTGGACCCGGCGACCAACGAGACCATCACGAAGATGGAGGACATCCCCTTCTACCGCAAGCAAAAGCGCATCGCCCTCCACGGCTGCGGCGTCATCGACCCCAATAAGATCGAGGAGGCGCTGGGCTGCGGCGGCTATCAGGGCTTTATCAAGGCCATGAGCATGAAGCCGGAGGAGGTGGCCCAGATGATCCTCGACTCCGGCCTGCGGGGCCGGGGCGGCGGCGGCTTCCCCACCGGAAAGAAGTGGCAGTTCGCGGCCGCGGCCAGGAGCGACGTGAAGTACGTGGTCTGCAACGGCGACGAGGGTGACCCCGGCGCGTTCATGGACCGCTCCATTCTGGAGGACAACCCCCTTGCGGTCATCGAGGGCATGGCCATTGCCGGCTACGCCATCGGCGCCAGCGAGGGCTACTTCTATATCCGGGCCGAGTACCCCAGGGCAGTGGAGCATATCAACGCCACCATCAAGCGGGCGGAGGAGCTGGGCCTGCTGGGCGACAACATCCTCGGCACCGGCTTCTCCTTCCGGGCCCACGTTCGTCTCGGCGCCGGCGCCTTTGTCTGCGGCGAGGAGACCGCGCTGCTCAACTCCATCATGGGCGGCCGGGGCCGTCCGCGCCCGCGCCCGCCCTTCCCTGCGGTCAAGGTCCTCTGGGACCAGCCCACCATCGTTAACAACGTGGAGACCCTGGCCACCGTCCCCTACATCCTCCGGGAGGGCCTGGACGCCTTCACCTGCTACGGCACCGAGCGCAGCCGCGGCACCAAGGTGTTCTGCCTCGGCGGCAAGGTCAACAACGTCGGACTGGTGGAGATCCCCATGGGCGTGACGCTGCGGGAGCTGATCTACGACATCGGCGGCGGCATCCAGAACGGCAAGGAGTTCAAGGCCATCCAGACCGGCGGGCCGTCCGGCGGCTGCCTGACAAAGGACTTTCTGGATACGGCCATCGACTTTGACAACATGGTGGAGGCCGGCAGCATGATGGGCTCCGGCGGCGCCATTGTCATGGACGAGGACAACTGCATGGTGAATGTTGCCCAGTTCTATATGGGCTTTATCTGCGACGAGAGCTGCGGCAAATGCTCTCCCTGCCGCATCGGCACCAAGCGGATGCTGGAAATTCTCAACCGCATCACCAGCGGACGGGGGACCATGAAAGACTTTGAGGAGCTGGAGGAGCTGGGCGAGACCGTGCGCAACAACTCTCTCTGCGCCCTGGGCCAGACCTCGGCCAACCCCATCCAGAGCACGATCAAGCATTTTAAGGACGAGTATATCGCCCATATCGTTGATAAGAAGTGCCCGGCCCATGTCTGCAAGGACATGATTCAGTACATCATTGACCCGGAGAAGTGCAAAATGTGCTCCCTCTGCTCCCGCAAGTGCCCTGTGGAGGCCATCCACGGCCTGCCCGGCAAGACGCCCTTTGAGATCAACCAGAGCATGTGCGTGAAGTGCGGCATGTGCATTTCCACCTGCAAATTCGACGCGATCCATATTGAGTAAGGGAGGGGAGGAACGAATATGTCTACTGTCAATATCAAGATTGAAGGCGTGCCCTATCAGGTGGAGGAGGGCATGACCATTCTCGAAGCTGCGCGCTACTGCGGCTATGAGATCCCCACCCTCTGCTCCTTCCGCAACGGAGAGTGCTCCCGCGGCTCCTGCCGCGTCTGCCTCGTGGAGGCCACTGGGGCCCGCGGGCTGGTAGCCAGCTGCGTCTACCCCGTTTCCGAGGGCATGGAGGTCAAGATTTCCTCCCCGAAGGCGCTGAAGGCCCGCCGCGCCAGCGTGGAGCTGCTGCTTTCAAACCACTCCCAGAACTGCCAGCAGTGCGACAAAAACGGCGTCTGCGAGCTGCTGCGGGTGGCAAAGCTCACCGGCGCCCGGGAGGGCAAGTTCCAGGGCGAGAAAACCCCGACCACCTATGACAATCTCAGCCCCTCCCTCGTCCGCGACACCAGCAAGTGCATCCTCTGCGGACGGTGCATCCAGCGCTGTCAGGGGGCCCACGGCAACGGCATCCTGGGCTTTGAGAACCGGGGCTTCAAGACCATCGTGGGCCCGGCGGGCAACATCTCCTTCAGCGAGAGCCCCTGCCTGATGTGCGGCCAGTGCGTGGCGGTCTGCCCGACCGGCGCGCTGATGACCAAGAGCGAGGAGTGGAAGGTCTACGAGGCGATGGAGCAGGGCAAGCACGTCATCGTGCAG
>CAJOPB010000039.1 GCA_905236305.1 uncultured Oscillospiraceae bacterium
GAGCTGATCGGCGAGCGGGGGAGACTGGTGATGATCTCCCAGGTCCACGGCCAGGCCATGCCGCCGATTGACGACCCCATCATGCAGAAGGGCGCCAGCTTGATCGGCACCTACGTCAACTCCAAGCCCTACAAGCTGAAAAGGGCGGACCTGGAAATCGTGGGCGCCTGGCCCCCGGTGATGAACACCACCCTGCACCCCTACCGCAGCGCCGACGTCTGGACCAGCGACGAGGATATCCAGGTATTCCTGAACATGATTAAATACGGCAAGCTGGACATCACCCCGCTGATCAGCCACGAGTTCAGCTATACGGAAATCCCCGAGGCCTATGCAAAGTATGTGTTCCCGGAGGTCAACCCCGACATGACCGGCGGCCTGATTTGCTGGGAGAACTGAGGAGGTCAAGGCAATGATTGAGAACATCAGAAAGGTGCTGCACACCGGCATCAGCGTCAACAACATGGAGGAGTCCGTGGCCTGGTACGAAAAGAATCTGGGTTTCAAGGCCATCAGCGACGCCTATGCCCCACCCCTGGGAGCACGGATCGTGTTTATCCGCCGGGAAGACCTGGACTATGAGATCGAGCTGTTCCAATATGACGTCCCCAAGCCCATCCCCGCTGACCGGCTGATGCCCAACTCCGATTTGCAGACCGTGGGGACCAAGCACGTGGCCTTTTTGGTGGACGACATGGCGGCGCTGAAGCGGGACTTTCTTGCAAACGGCGTGGATATTGCCCACGAGGTGCATATGGGCACGGACAGCGTCATGTTCATCCGGGACTGCAACGGCGTGCTGCTTGAATTTATTCAAAAGTGAGCTTGCGCTGCGGGCGTAAGACACACACATACAGATGGCATATTCCCCCGCTCCTGCCGGAGTTGGGGGGAATATGCCATTTGTTTGCTGTAGGGGCGTCTGAACAGTGCATCCTTTCCCCTCTTGCACGAAAAACATATTTGACATATAATAAGCTTTGACGGTGCGCGGCCGGCATTCCGGACAGCGCCTGCAACACGGAAGGAAAAGGACAGCGGAATGAAGGATATTATCTTATTGAAGCAGGGCGAAATCGTCCTCAAAGGACTGAACAAAAAATATTTTGAGCAGCGGCTCGCCGCCAATGCCGCCAAACGGCTGAAGCCCTATGGAAAATTTCACATCTACACCATCCAGTCCACGGTCTATGTGGAGCCGCTGGACGACGAGGCGGATATGGATGCCGCCTTTGCCGCACTGCAAACCCTTTTTGGAGTGATCTCTCTGACCCGGGCCGCTGCCTGCGAGAAAAACGCGGAGGCCATTGCCGCCAAAGCCATTGCCTACCTTGCCGGCGCAATGGAGCGGGCAAGGAGCTTTAAGGTCGAGACCCGGCGCAGCGACAAGCAATTTCCCATGACCAGCATTCAGCTCAGCCAGTATGTGGGCGGCGCGCTTGCGGACGCCTATCCGCAGGTGAAGGTGGATGTCCACGCCCCCGAGCTGACCGTCAATGTGGAGGTGCGGGACCTGGCGGCCTATGTTCACGGGGACCCGGTGCGGGGCGCGGGGGGAATGCCGGTGGGCTGCAACGGCAGGGCAGTGACGCTGCTCAGCGGCGGCATCGACTCCCCGGTATCCACCTGGATGATCGCCAAGCGGGGCGTGCATCTCATCCCCGTACATTTCTGGTCCTTCCCCTATACGGGCGAGGCCGCGAAGGAAAAGGTCATCTCGCTGGCCCGGCAGCTCACCGACTGGTGCGGTACCATGCGTCTTGCGGTGGTGCCCTTTACCCACATTCAGGAGGAGATCCGGGACAAGTGCCCGGAGGAATACTTCACCATTCTCATGCGCCGGTTTATGATGCGCATTGCCGACCGTATTGCCGTGGACAACGGCTGCAGCGCCCTGGTCACCGGGGAAAATCTGGGCCAGGTGGCCAGCCAGACCATGTCCGCCATGGCAGTGACGGAGGCTGTCTGCACGCTGCCGGTGCTGCGGCCTCTCATCGGCTTTGACAAGCAGGAGATTGTGAACCTCAGCAGGAAAATCGGCACCTTTGACACCTCCACGCTGCCCTATGAGGACTGCTGCACGGTCTTCACGCCCCGTCATCCCGCCCTGCGCCCCACAGTGGACAAGGCCCTGGAGGCCGAGGCGCCGCTGGACGTGGAAGGGCTGGTAGAGGAGGCCGTGATGGGCACGGACTATGTAAAGCTTTGAGCGGAAAGGAAGAATGAATATGAACGCGGAGCTGATTGCCGTCGGTACGGAATTGCTTCTGGGAAATATTGTCAACACCAACGCCCGGGATCTCTCCATCCTCCTCAGCGAGCTTGGGATCAATGTCTACTGGCAGACCGTGGTGGGGGACAACCCGGCGCGTCTCAGAGCCGTGCTGGAAACAGCCCGGGCCAGGGCGGATCTGATCCTCACCACCGGCGGGCTGGGCCCCACCTGCGACGACCTGACCAAGCAGATTGTGGCGGATGTATTTGGAAAAGCCCTCTATTTTGACAAGCAGGCCGAGGCGGACCTGCGGGCCTTTTTCTGCATCGGCACGGACCACAGCCGGCCCATGACCGAAAACAACCTGCAGCAGTGCTGGCTGCCGGAGGGCTGCACCCCCTTTTATAATACCTGCGGCACCGCACCCGGCTGCGGCTTTGTGACAGAGGACGGGAAAACCGTGATGATTCTGCCCGGGCCGCCCAAGGAGATGAACGCCATGATGCGCCACGGCGGTATGGACTTTCTGCGCCGGGCCTCAGGCGGGCAGATCTGGTCCCACAACATCATGACCTTCGGCATGGGAGAGAGCCATATCGAGTCGCTGCTGCGCGAGCAGATGAACAGCCTCCAAAATCCCACTCTGGCCCCCTATGCCAAGGAGGGAGAGGTGCGCCTGCGGGTCACCGCACGGGCGGAGAGCGCCCCGGAGGCCGAGGCCCTCATGTCCCCGGTGATCGCCATGGTGCGGGCTCAGCTGGGAGATGTGGTCTACGGCGTGGATACCGACTCTCTGGAAAAAACCGTGCTGGAGCTGCTGCGGGAGCGGGGGGCGTGCTTTGCCGCGGCGGAGAGCTGCACCGGGGGACTGATTGCCAAGCGCTTTACAGATCTGCCGGGGGCCAGCGCGGTGTTTCGGGGTGGGGTGACGGTTTACACCAACGAGGCCAAAACCGCCCTGCTGGGCGTCGATCCGGCGGTTTTGGCGGAGCACAGCGCGGTCAGCGTCCCCGTGGCAATGGAGCTTGCGGACAATGTCCGGGAGCGCCTGGGAGCGGACTACGGGCTGGGTGTCACCGGCGTGGCGGGCCCGGAGAGCGACGGACTGCACCCGGTGGGCACCGTGTTTGTGTCTCTGTCCACCCCGGAGGGCGAGACCTTTGTCCGCGCCCTGGAGCTGGGGGAACGGTCCGACCGCTCCCGCATCCGTACCCTGGCAGCCAACCACGCCTTTGACATGCTGCGGCGGCGGATACTGGGCCTGCAGGTGATCTGATACTTGTGAAAAAACAGCGTCACAACAATTTTCCATTTTGAAAACAGAATAATCAAGGGCGCTTCTCCGCAAGCTATGGAAAACAAGCAAAACGCGGAAGGAGCGCCCTTGATATTATGAGTAAAAAACGAAGGCTGTATCTGCTGCTGGCCACCTTTTTTGCCACTGCGACCCTGGCGCTGTGTCTCACCCGCGGCGTGGAGGCGGTGACCTATCAAAAGGGCAGCAGCGGCAGCGTTGTGACGCAGATACAAAACAAGCTGAAAAGCTGGGGCTATTACACCGGAGAGGCGGACGGCGTCTACGGCAGCAAGACGGAGACGGCCATCCGGCGCTTTCAGGAGAAAAACGGTTTGACGGTGGACGGGAAGGCAGGCCCCCAGACGCTCGCCGCCCTGGGGATCTCCGGCGGCAGCGCCTCTGACGCCAACAGCGGCGACGTGGCGCTGCTGGCGCGGCTCATCAGTGCGGAGGCCCGGGGCGAGCCCTACACCGGTCAGGTGGCGGTGGGGGCAGTGGTGCTCAACCGCATGAAGCACCCTTCCTTCCCCAACACCATGTCCGGAGTGATCTATCAGGCCGGCGCCTTTTCCTGCATGAGTGACGGACAATTCAACCAGCCCGTGGCCTATTCCTGCTATCAGGCCGCCCGGGATGCTCTGAACGGCTGGGACCCCTCCGGTGGGGCAATCTACTACTTCAACCCTGCCACCGCAACCAGCAAGTGGATCTGGTCCCGTCCCACCATTGTGGTGATCGGCAAGCACAGATTCTGCGCATAAAGTATCCGCTCCCGCCCTCCAACGGGAGGCGGGAGCGGATACTTGCCTGGACGGTATCGCCCCCCCCTGCTCCGGAGCGGGGGGCGATACCAATATTTACTTTGCGTATTCGACAGTTTTTGTCTCTCTGAGCAGATGGACCTTGATCTGTCCGGGATAGGTGAGCTCCGCTTCGATCTTTTTTGCAATATCCCTTGCCAGCAGCACCATCTGATCCTCGCTGACCTGGTCGGGCTTGACCATGATTCGGATTTCGCGGCCGGCCTGGATGGCATAGGCGTTGTCGATACCGGGGAAGGAGCGGGAGACCTCCTCCAGCTTTTCCAGCCGCTTGACATAATTTTCAATGTTCTCCCGCCGGGCGCCGGGTCTGGCTGCGCTGATGGCGTCCGCGGTCTGCACCAGCACTGCGACGATGGTCCTGGGCTCCACATCGCCGTGGTGGGCCTGAATGGCGTGGATCACCGCGTCGGATTCCTTGTATTTTTTCGCAATATCCACGCCGATGGTTACGTGGCTTCCCTCCACCTCGTGGTCGATGCTCTTGCCGATGTCGTGCAGCAGGCCGGCCCGTTTGGCTGTCATTACATCCGCGCCCAGCTCGCTGGCCATCAGCCCGGCGATATGGCTGACCTCGATGGAATGGTTCAACACATTTTGTCCATAACTGGTACGGTATTTCATCCGTCCCAGCATCCGCACAATATCAGGATGCAGCCCCTGTACACCGGTCTCGAACACGGCGCGCTCGCCCTCCTGCTTGATGACCGCATTGACCTCCCGCTGGGCCTTGGCCACCATCTCCTCGATCCGGGCGGGATGAATGCGTCCGTCGGCGATGAGCTTTTCCAGCGCAAGGCGGGCTACCTCCCGCCGGACGGGGTCGAAGCTGGATACGGTAATGGCCTCCGGGGTGTCGTCAATAATGAGATCGCAGCCGGTCAGGGTTTCGATGCTGCGAATATTGCGGCCCTCGCGCCCGATGATGCGTCCCTTCATCTCGTCGTTGGGGAGTGGTACGACGGAGACGGTGATCTCGCTGGCGTGGTCCACCGCGCAGCGCTGAATTGCCAGAGCGACAATCTCCCGCGCGTTGCGGTCCGCTTCCTCCTTGGCCTGAGCCTCCAGCTCCTTGACCTTCAGCGCCAGCTCGTGGGTAACCTCGTCCTCCACGTTGGCGATCAGATAGGCCTTTGCTTCCTCCACAGTGTAGCCGGAGATCTTCTCCAGCATCTCCACCTCTGCCTTTTTCAGGCGGTTGATCTCCTCCCGCTGGGCATCGGCATCTGCAAGCTTTTTGTTCAGGTTTTCGGTCTTTTTCTCAAGAGAGTCTGTCTTGCGGTCCAGGTTCTCTTCCTTTTGGCGCAGGCGGTTCTCCTGCTTTTGCAGGTCGGCCCGGCGCTCCTTTTCCTCCCGCTCGAATTCCGTGCGGTTTTTGTGTATTTCTTCCTTTGCCTCTAAAAGAGCTTCTTTTTTCTTGCTCTCCGCTTCCTTGATCGCCTCGTTGATCCGCCGCTTTGCTTCCTCGTCGGCATCGACGATTTTCCCCTCAGAATCGCGGTATTTCATGCTGTGGCCGATGAAATAAAACAGAGCAGCGCCCAGCGCAAAGCCGATCAGCAGCCATACAAACTTTGGCATAGTAAGTAAACACACCTCCATTCTCTTATGAATATTGCGGTGGTGTTCCGGATGCCGCTCTGCCTCCGCAAGGCAGCATGGCGGCGTCCTCCATGCCGAACTATATAATTGTCATTTCAATTGTTTTGAATATCCCCGCATGAGGCGGAGTATTAAATATAATATCATACAATAATTATATAACAACGGCTGTATCCCCGGATTCTCCCCAGCGGCCGGGGCATAACAATACCTGTTTATTTTATTACCGGAAGGAAGGTGTGTCAAGGGGAAAATTTTGTCCCGCCCTTTTCCGGGACTCAGCGCCACTCTCCCTCCGCCACGACAAACGCTCTGCCGCCGACCTGAATGGTATAGCGCTCCGCGTGCTTTTCTGCGCGGACATACAGGGTGGAGGGCCTGCCCATCTCCACACCCTGACTGACCTGATACTCGATTTCGCTGCTGCCAAAATAGTCGTGGCAGAGGAAATAGCCCGCCAGATTGCCGTTGGCGCTGCCGGTGGCGGGGTCCTCCAAAAAGCCGGGATCATCCATAAACAGCCGGGCGCGAATGAGCCCCCCGTCGTCGAAAAACGCGAGGATATTGCATTTGCGCACCTCGTCGATCATGCGCTGAAAGCGGAGGTGGTCCACCCGGCAGCGGGCCAGGGCGTCCCGGGAGCGCAGCGGCACAATTACGGCCTCCAGTCCCGTGGAGACAATCTCCACGGGATAGTCCTCCCGGATGTCCTCCGGTTCGAGACAGAGGATTGCGGCCAGCATTTCCCGGGGCAGCGCCGCGCCAAACACCGGCTGGTTCTGCGTCATGGTCATCCCCTGCGCGCTGACCGCGACGGGAATCTGACCCGCCCTGAGGTTCAGCAGCACCCGCGCTGTCTTTCCGCCCTCCAGCTCGTTTCGAATGATCCAGGCGGTGCCCAGGCTCGGATGGCCCGCAAAGGGGACCTCCACATCCGGGGTGAAGATCCGCACGTCGTAACCGCCGTTATCCTGTTTTCCGGAGAGGATAAAGGCAGTCTCGGAAAATCCCATCTCCTTTGCGATTTGCAGCATTTCCCCGTCGGAGACCGGCCGGTCGGGTATCAGCACCGCCAGCGGATTTCCCTGATACTTTGCCTCGGCAAAGCAGTCCAGAATATAAAATTTCATTGTTTTCTCCTAAAAAAACCAGCCATGTGCCGCCCAGCGGCACATGGCTGCATTGTATGTTACCTTATACCGCATGGCCCTGGGCGCGGATCACCGCAACCACAGCATCGACGTGCTTTTGGCAGGTCTCCTCGCTCTCAGCCTCCACCATGACCCGGATCACCGGCTCGGTGCCGGACTCCCGCACCAGAATGCGGCCGGTATTCCCCAGCGCGTCGGCAGCGTGCTGCACCGCGGCCTGCACCGCAGCGTCGGCCTGCGCCTGCGCCTTGTCCCGCACCCGGACATTCACCAGCACCTGGGGGTAGATGGTCAGGCCCGCGCTGAGCTCGCTGAGCTTGCGCTTTTTGGCACAGATCACCTCCATCAGCTTCAGGGAGGTCAGAATGCCGTCGCCGGTGCTGGCGTATTTGGTGAAGATGATGTGGCCGGACTGTTCGCCGCCGATGCGGCAGTTGTTCTTGGTCATGTATTCATATACGTATTTATCCCCGACCTTGGTCTTGGCATAGCCGATGCCCGCCTCGTCAAAGGCCTTGTAGAGGCCGAAATTGCTCATGACAGTGGTGACCACGGTGTTGTTCAGCAGCTTGCCGCGCTCCTTCATATACCTGGCATAGATGTAGAGAATATGGTCGCCGGTGACCACGCTGCCCTTTTCATCCACCGCAAGGCAGCGGTCGGCATCTCCGTCGTAGGCAAAGCCCACGTCGCAGCCGTTTTCCACCACAAAGCGCTGCAGGCCCTCGATATGGGTGGAGCCGGCATTTTCGTTGATGTTCAGACCGTCGGGCTCGGCGTTGATCACCAGCGTCCTGGCCCCCAGAGCGTCAAATACGGACTTGGCCACATTCCAGGAGGCGCCGTTGGCGCAGTCCAGCGCCACCTTTTTCCCCTTGAAGGAGTACATGCCGAGAGAGATCAGATAGCCGACATAGCGGTTGCGTCCGGAGACATAGTCCACCGTGCGGCCGATGTGCTCCCGTCGGGCAAAGGGAATCTCCGTCCAGGTCTGGCCAAAGAGCTCCACGCTGCCGTCCAGATAATCCTCAATATAGGAGATGGTCTCCTCGTCCATCTTTTCCCCGTTGCCGTTGATCAGCTTGATGCCGTTGTCATAGTAGGGATTGTGGGAGGCGGAGATCATAATGCCGCAGTCAAACTCGTCCATTCTTGCCACATATGCCACCGAGGGAGTGGTGGTGACATGGAGCAGGTAGGCATCTGCGCCGGAGGCCACCAGGCCGCCCACCAGCGAATATTCCAGCATATAGGAGGAGCGCCGGGTATCCTTGCCGATGACGATGCGCGCCCGGTCCGAGCTGCCGTTCCGCCGCTTCTTTCCGTAGTACCAGCCCAGAAAGCGGCCGATCTGATATGCGTGGTCCGCGGTCAGAGAGACGTTGGCCTCTCCGCGAAAGCCGTCTGTCCCAAAATATTTGCCCATATTCTTCTTACCTCTTATTCCTTGTCTGATTTTTCCACCACAGCAAAGCTGCCGGATTTGACAATGCTGCCCGCCGGGATCACACCGCGCACGCTGCTGAGAGGATAGATGTTGCTGTGGCTGCCGATGACCGTGCCGGGGTTGAGCACGCTGTTGCAGCCCACCTCCACAAAGTCCCCCAGCATCGCCCCAAACTTTTTCAGCCCGGTTGCGATGGGAGGCTCGGTCTTGACCACCACGAGGGTCTTGTCGCTTTTGACATTGCTGGTGATGCTGCCGGCGCCCATGTGGGAGCGGTAGCCCAGAATGCTGTCGCCCACATAGTTATAATGCGGCGTCTGCACATTGTCGAAAAGAATTACGTTTTTCAGCTCCACCGAGTTTCCCACCACGCAGTTGGCCCCCACGAGGGCACTGCCGCGGATAAAGGCGCAATGGCGCACCTCGGTCTCCGGTCCGATGATGCAGGGAGCGCCCAAAAAAGCCGTGGGGGCGACAACAGCGGTTTTATGTACCCAAACCGTGGGAGACTGCTCCACATAGTCCTCTCCCAGCGCGGGGCCGAGGGACAGGATAAACTCCTTCAGTCCCTTCAACGCCTCCCAGGGATAGGTGAACTGTGCCAGATAGTCTGAGGCCAGGGTGTGGCTCAGGTCATAGAGATCGGATATTGTTACAGCATTCATGAATAGCCACCGGCTTTCTGTCAAAAATAGCGCCGCCAGACGGACACACTGCTTCGCAGGGAAAAACCGGCCGAAGCCTCTGAAACAATCTATGCCGTCCGGGGGAAAAACATGCGTTTCCGACCGCACACTTTTTACATAATAGCACCCGTATATCTGAAAATCAATCCTGTTTTGCTGTTTTTTTACAGGCTTTGCCATAGTTCAGGGGCCTCTGACGGCCTCTGAACTGACAGACCGTCCCAGACGCCGCCTTGCGCGGGCACGCCTGTATCCTGTCTCCGGCGGGCGCGCGTTCAGAGACTTACCGGGCCCCCGGTGACCGCATTGATATAGCAGCTGCCGCCGTCGGTGGCGATGCACCAGACCGGTGTGAGGACGCTCTCGCCGGAAAGGGCCACATTCTGCACATAACCGGCGGAGATGGTCTCGATCCGGGAGCATACCACGGCGCCTGACCGTACCAGCTCCAGGAAGCGCACCAGTGCGCTGACGGAATTCATACCGGCGCCGGGCTCATTTTCTGTCTCCAGATTAAACACGATGGAGCCGGAAACCATATAGAGCCGGCTGTTGGAGAAGTCAAAGGACAGCACCGCGTTATACACCGGCACCTCATTCCATTTGCAGCAGTATTCCAGCGTCTCCCCATCCTCTGTGCCCACGGGGCCGTAGAGCGCAATTCCCGCCCTGGACAGCAGTCCTTTGGCAGCCCGGTCCTGGCTGTGGCCACGCTGGATGCCGCCGCCGGTGAGCAGCAGATCCATTTCCCCGGTGCCGCGCATCCGGAGCTGGCCCGTGTCGGAGGCGTAATACCAGATGCTGCCCCCCAGGTCCTCCGAGCTGTGCCGGCCCAGAAGCCCCTGAATGCGCCGTTCCTCCAGCTCCCGGTCCCGCACCACGGTACACTGGGCCGGGCAGTCCTGGATCAGCACAGCCTCCGGCCCCACAGAGACGCCCGCCTCCTCCAGCAGGGCAGTCAGGGAATCCACCGTATCCTGCCGAAAGCTGCGGTCCTGGGCCCGGTCCGCCAGCACCACCAGCAGCAAAAACAGATTCAGCAGCGCCAGCGTGATTATGATGATCCGTTCTAATCGTTTTGTCTCCATTGTTCATACACCCAAACACAGCGCGTCCATTCTCCGGAATCGGCATAGACCAGCACCGGCGTCTCCCCCCGCACCGAGGCGATGGCCGCAGCCCGGAACATCGGCAGCACCGTCTCCGGCTCCTCCGTGCGTGAATAGCTGCGCAGCGAGATGGAGGCCCAGCGCACAACGCCGTCGCTGATGGTCACGGCAGCGGCATGGCCCTCTGTCGGCCGCAGGGGGACGCCGGAGACGCAGTAGTCAAAGTAGACCGTGCAGGCCGTCTCGCTCTGCTCCATACCGGAGAACATGATCTCCGCGTCTCCCGCGGTGAGCCCCGCGCTCTGGCGCAGCAGGCGGCAGACCTGGTTTACCGCGGCAATGAGGTCATGCTTCTCCGCCCCCGGGGACGGCTCGTTGCTGCGGTAATACAGCATTCCCTCCGGTGTAAGGCGCATGGTCCGCCCCCCCTCCATCTGCACCAGGGTGCCGTCGGCGTCATAATAGGATGAGGCCACATAGCTGTTCATTCCCAGAATTTCCATCAGATGGGCCGGATCGGCCTGATCCCAGGCGGAGGCGCCGCTGACCCTGTAAAGCGCGGGCATCTGCTCCAAAATCACGGAATAGGGGTCCACGCCGCCCAGCCGGGGGTCTTCCCAGGCAAAGTGGGCACGCTCCGCCGCAAAGTCGCTCATGCGGGCGGAGAGGGTCTCTGCCTGCGTGGCGGTGGCGCACCGGTAAAAGCCCTGACGCCCCAGACGGAAGAACAGAGACACCGCCTCCCCGGAAAAGCCGAGGTAGAGCATATCCGCATCCATATCCGCCGCGCCGCCTCCGCCGGCGCCCAGCCAGTCGGACAGCAGCCCCAGAGAGAACACGCCCCCCAGGTCCACAAAAAAGCAGCCCGACTCCATGCCCGCGCGAAATTCCGGTTCTGTCAGCTTTTCCGGCGCTCCGGCGGAGCCCAGCGCCTCCCCCATCACCGCGGCAAAGCGGCGAAACGCCTGCTCCGTGGCCTCTCCGTCCCATGCGGAGGCGGACACGGCGCCCTCCGGCGTGCGGACCATCACCGCGCGGGGCACCAGAACGGCAGCGGCTTCCGCACTTGCGGTGGCGGCGGCGCCGGCAGCCCGGGCAGGGGAGACTGCGGAATTCTCCGGCAGTCCGCCCGAAGCGGCAAAGTAGTCTGTCTGCAGCAGCAGCACCGCAGCAGTGACCAGCAGCACCGCAATCAGGCATTTGCGGGCGATGCTTCCATACATTTCCTTACGCATCCCCCGGCCCTCCGATGGGTAAGGTCACGGTGATCAGCGTACCCTTTCCGCTGTGGCTCTCTATGCCGATATGTCCGCCGTGGCGCTCTACGATCTCATAGGCGATGGACAGTCCGAGACCGGTTCCGCCGGACTCCCGGGAGCGGGCCTTGTCCACCCGGTAAAACCGCTCAAACACCCGCTGCACGTCCCCCTTGGGAATGCCGATGCCGTTATCCCGGACGGAGCACCACACCTGGTCGCCGCTGACGCCGGCCGTCATGCGGATGCGGCCGCCGTCGTGGGTATACTTGATGGCGTTGGACACCATGTTGATCAGCACCTGTTCAATGCGTGCCCTGTCTCCCCGGATCATGGGCATTTCGTCCCGAAATTCCAGACCGAAATTGTGGTGGTGGTTGCGCGCCTGAAGCAGCTGGGCCTCATAAACGTCCCGCACGGATTTTTCAAAGGAGAATTCCTCAAAATCGAAGGTCATGCTGCCGGCATCAAAGCGGCTGAGCAGAAGCAGGTCCTGCACGATCTTGGTCATACGGTCGCTCTCGCTGACGATGACCTCCAAAAAATGCTGCTCCGTCTCCGGGTCCATGGCGCCCTGGGAGCTCTCCAGTGTTTCGGCATAGGAGCGAATGCTGGTGACCGGCGTGCGCAGCTCGTGGGAGACGTTGGCGACAAATTCCCGGCGCATCTGTTCGGAATTTTTCAGGTCCTCAATGTTGCGCTCCAGCTGCTTTGCCATGTCGTTAAAGGTGCGGCTCAGCACGCCGATCTCGTCCAGAGAGGGGTTTTCCACGGTTTCGGAAAAGTCTCCGGTGGCAACCTTCGCCACTGCCCGGGTCAGATTCTGGATGGGTGTCACCATGGTCTTCGCCAGCAGCAGGCTCAGGAGCACGGAGATGCCCAGGCCCACGATGATCGCCTGGAGAATGATGCGGAACAGCTCGCTGCTCTCGCTGGTCACCGTGGCCTTGTTGTCGATAATATAGATGATATAGCTGCCGCTCTCCCCCTGCAGAGGCAGGGCGACGTCCATATAATCATCGGTGCTGTTGGAGGCGTAGCCCTCCCTCCCCTCCAACGCGGAGAGGATGTTGCGGGTGACGGACAGATATTGTCCCGCCTCCGGGTCGGAGCCGGTGAGGCACTCGCCGGTCTCTCCATCCAGAATGAAGTAGTTCCGCGTGCCGGAGCTGATGCCCAGACGGCCCATGTTCGCCCGCAGTATCTCCGCCATCAGCTCCGCAGCCCCCTCCTCGTCTGCGGCGGCCCGGAGATCCGCCGCCACGTCAGCGCTTGCAAAGGCCTCCTGCATCCGGGTGTAAAACTCGTTGATATAAAAGTTTCGCACGCCGGCCAGCAGAAAGGCCCCCACGACCACCATCAGGGACACGATCAGCACCAGAATGATCGCCACCAGCTTTGTATAGATGCTTCTGATCATGCCTTGTCCCGTTCCTTTCCCGCATCTGGTTTTATTGTGACATTATAGCGGCTTTTATACCATATTACAAGCAGAAAACATTTCGCGCTCCCTTTTGCGGCAGCGGTTCAGACGCCCCCCCGGCGTCCGAACCGCGCAGGGGGAAGCGCCGCGCGCACGCCCTTTCCCGCGGGGGACGCCGGGCGCACACGCCGCTCCGTGCCGGACAAAAATTTTAAGAAATACTTTTGGAACAGCGCTTGAAATACTGTATAAAATATGCTATCATACTGCGTACTGCTTATTTTTTTTCAAAGGAAGAATTCAAACATGAGTGCATCAAAAGAAAAAAGAAACCGCGTAGAGCAGCGCAGCGCGGGTACGGACAAAAAGCGAAACGCTGCCAGTGAGGAGACGTTGAGCGCCCAGAAATTCCGGCGCAATGCCATCATTGCCGTGGTTTGCATCGTACTGGTGGTAGCCGCCGCAATTGTCATCAACTCCAACCTGTTTTACACGGAGCTCACCGCGGTGAGAGTGGGGAACACCGGCTATTCCGCCGCGGAGGTGGATGTGTTCTATCGCAACACGCTGAACTCAGTATATAACAGCTACGGCAGCATGGCCAGTTATATTATTGACACCAGCACGCCCCTGACCCAGCAGCAGTATTCCGAGGACCAGACCTGGGCGGACTATCTTTCCGAGCTGACGCTGGAGAATATGAAGCAGGTTACCGCCCTCTATGACGCGGCCGTTGCCAACGGCTTTACCCTCGGCGAGACGGAGGAAAGCCAGATCGCGGAGCAGATGACCGCAATGGATACCACTGCGGTGACCAACGGCGCCCGCAACACCAACCAGTTCCTTGCCGCAATTTACGGCAAGGGCGTAAACACCAAGGTGTATGAGAGCGTGCTGCGGCGCATTGTGACCGCCCAGAGCTACGGGCAGAAGGTCTCGGAGGAGCTGACCTATACCCGGGCAGAATCCGACGCATATTACGCCGAGCACAAGGACGAGCTGGACATCATCCGTTTCTGCTCCTATCTGGTGAGTACCAGCGACACTGCCTTTGAGAACCTCGACGACGACGCGAAAAAGGCCGCTGCCCACGAGGCGGCGCAGACCATTGCCGAGAGCGGCGATGCGGCGGCGTTTCAGGCTGCGGTGACCGCATATAACGAGACTGCCATTTCCAGCGAGCAGGCGATGCAGGGCGGCCAGCTCGGCACCTATTACAGCGAGTACAGCGCCTGGCTGCTGGAGGATGGACGCAGCAGCGGCGACTCTACCGTGATCGACTCCGACATCGGCTCCTATGCGGTGCTGTTTTTGAGCCGGGACGACAACAACTATGCCACCACGTCCATGCGGCATATCCTGGCCACCACCGATACCGACGGCGACGGCGAATATACCGAGGAGGAGAAGGCCGCAGCGCTGGATCGGATCAACGACATTCAGGGCCAGTACCTTGCCAATCCCACGGAGGACAACTTTGCCGCCCTCGCCACGATGTATACCGACGATACCGCCTCTGCGGAAACCGGCGGGCTGTATGAAAACATCGCCAGGGGGCAGATGGTGACGGGCATCGACGAGTTCCTCTTTGCGCCCGAGAGAACGGCGGGCGACACCGCGGTGGTCTATGGTCAGAGCAGCAACTATGAGGGCTATCACCTGGTCTACTTTGTGGGCAGCGGTCCCCTCTACAAGACTTATCTGGCCGAAAGCGCCATGCGCAGCGCAGACTATTCCGAGTGGCTTGAAAATCTGATTGCCGGCTATGAGACCTCCTCCGGCGCCGGCAGAAACTATGTGAAGCTCAGCTGAGCGCGCCTTCCCCGGACAAAAAACATCCTCCGCACTAAAGACGGAGGATGTTTTTTTGTCCGCTTGGCGGTTATTTCGCCTCTCCGGCGACCAGCTCCCGGGCCGCGATATAGTCGTTTACGGCGGAGATCAGCCCCACCACGTCGAAGGGCTTGGCAATATGGTAGTTCATACCGCTTTCCAGACTTCGCCGTTTGTCCTCGTCCCGGGCATTGGCGCTCAGGGCGATGATGGGAATGGTGGCGGCGTCGGGCTTGTCCAGGGCCCGGATGGCCCGGGTGGCCTCATATCCGTTCATCACCGGCATCTGAATGTCCATGAGAATCAGGTCGTAATAGCCCGCCGGGTTGCGGCGCATGGCCTCTACCGCGTCGCAGCCGTCCGGCTCGGACTCCACCAAAAAGCCGGCCTCCTCCAGAAGGGTCTCTGCCAGCATTCTGTTGAGCTCGATGTCCTCCACCAAAAGCACCCGCCGCATCCCCTTTTCCCGGGATTCCGCCGCCATTGCGCGCACCATCTCCGCCGCCGGCGAATTGACCGGATTGGCAGCGCGTTCCGCCTTCTGCAGGGGCAGCTCCACGGTCACGGTGGTGCCCTTGCCCTTTTCGCTCTGAACGGAGATGCTGCCGCCCATGATGTCCGTCAGCCGTTTGGTGATGGAGAGGCCCAGCCCCGTGCCGGTGACGCCGGCCACGGTGGAGCTCTGTTCCCGCTCAAAGGCCTGGAACATGCGAGCCTGAAATTCCTCCGACATACCGATTCCCGTGTCCGAGATGTCAAAGCTATAGCGCCCGAAGCCGGATTCCGAGGTCCGGTCGCAGCGGGCGGACACTGTGACCATCCCCCCGGGGGGCGTAAACTTGATGGCATTGCTGATGAGATTGCCGATAAGACGCCGAAAACGGCTGATGTCCAGCATTACATGCTCCGGCGGCAGCTCCAGACGCTTATGCACCGTGATTCCCTTTTCCTCCGCCTGAAACCGGAACAGCAGCAGCACCCGCTCCACCTGCTCCCGCAGGCTGGCACTCTCCGGACTGAGGCTGACCCGTCTGGATTCCAGCCGGCTCATCTCCAGCAGATCGTCGATCAGCTCCAGCATCTGCTGGCTGGAATCATGCACCCGGTCCAGGTCCTCGTGGAGCTGGGCAGTGTCGCCGATATGCCGCCGGGCCAGCTCGGCAAAGCCCACGATGGCATTCATGGGGGTGCGGATGTCGTGGGAGATGTGAAAGAGAAAATCCGACTTGACCTCGTTGGCCCGCTTTTCCTTTTCCAGCGCCAGCTCCATGCGGGCCTGCTCCTCCCGAACGAGCCTGTGCTCAGTTACGTCGCTGATAAAGACATAGAAGGCCGGGCCCGCATCCGGAAAGCAGGCTTTGCGGCCATAATCGTCCACCCATCGGATACTGTTGTCCCTGCGCAGGATGCGGTATTCCACATGGTCCAGGGCAATGCCGTCCCCCTCTGTAATCTGGTCGGAGATGGACTCCATCACCGCAGGCAGGTCCTCCGGATATACCATTCCCGTAAAGGTGCCCCCCGTCAGAGCCTGAAACTCCTCCTCATTTTCGCAGCCGAAGATATGCAGCACGGCGCTGTTGGCGTACAGCAGGCGCATGGGCTCTGCCTCCTGATAGATAAAGAAGCCTCCCGGCATCTGCTCGGCCAGCCACTTCATGGTGGGCAGGTCAATCCCGCCCTCCGGAAGGGAGGCGTACTGCTGCGGTGTCAGATTATCCATTTTGACTGCTCCTTATGATCCGGGAGACCGGTGCGGCCGTCGTTTTTGTTTCCGTCCGGGCGGCCGGACCGCTGCATCCCTTATTTCCCGTATCCGCCGCGCCCCCGGGTCAGGCAGGCCCGGACGGCGGAATCATCTGCGGCGCAGAGTCCTTTTCCCTGCTGCGCTGCGTTCGGCTGACCCTCCGTATCCTTTTCCGCTGAAATCAAAACCAGTCACGCTATGTATCAAAATATTATATCACACAGGCTCCCTGTTTGCAAATCCATTCCGCGCTTTCCGGCGAATATTTATATCGGGAAGGCGTCCGGGCAAAAAAGAGCTGCTTCACCTTACGTGAAGCAGCTCCTGCTTTTCAGGCTTGTTCAGCTTACAGGCAGCGGCCCTTGGGCACAACCAGCGGCAGCGCCGCGTCGCCGGCCAGGCTGGTGTCCGGGGAGATGGTCACGGACTTGTCCGTAATGACATTGGTCAGCGTCGCGCCCTTTCCGATGACCGCGTCGTTCATCAGGATGCAGTTTTTCAGCTTGGCGCCGGCCTCAATCCGGGCGCCGCGGAACACGATGCAGCGCTCCAGCTCACCCTCGATGATGCAGCCGTCGGCCACCAGGGAATCCACCACCCTGGCGGCGTCTCCGTAATAGGAGCTGACATCGCTGCGGGCGCGGGTGGCCACCGGGCGCTCCTCCGGGAACATCTGGGCCAGGACATCCGGGTTGAGCATATCCATGTTGGCCTCATAATAGTCCTGAATGCTGCCGATGAACCTGGCATAGCCCTTATGCATATAGACGTTGACCTTCAGCCCCTCGCTCATAAAGTGGAGCAGGGCGTTGCGGTGCAGACGGGTCCGGTTGCCCTCCGCGCACCAGTCGAGCATCTCCAGCAGCTTATCCCGGCGGAGAATATAGGTGGCCAGCGCAACCACGCCGCCGTGACTGGCATCCACCTGACGGCAGTGCAGCTCGCTGGCAGTGACGCCGTCGTCCGCCAGCACAAAGCGGTTATGGGCAACATGGCGCAGAGGCTCCTGACGGGTGCAGGCTGCGGTCACGTCCGCGCCGGAGGCGAAGTGGGCCTCCACCATGGCATTGAAGTCCAGGTTGGCGCAGATGCCGCCCCGGGTCATCAGGATATACTCCTCTTTGATGTCATTGGTCAGATGATAGCGGATGGCCTCCAGGGCATCCATGGTGCCGGTGAAGGGGGCCCGGCCAATGCCGATGGGCATCAGGTGCAGTCCGCCGGAGTGGCGCACCATATTCCAGGGACGGCCGCCGCCCATGTGGTCGATCAGGGACTGGTAGCCCAGCTGCATGAGGACGTCCACATTGGAAATGCCGGCGTTCATCATGCTGCTGAGGGGAAAGTCGATCAGACGATAGCGCCCGCAGAAGGGCATTGCGCCCGCGGTGCGATAGGTACCCAGCTCTCCCAGCTCGGGAAACTGCTGATAAGCAAAAACCATACCGTGTACGTTGTTCATACGGACACCTCCTCACTCTTATAGATCATGGCTCCGGGAGCCACCACGCCGCCCTCGCGGATGCGAATGTTGGGACCGCAGGTGGCAACGGACCAGCTCTCGCTGCCGTCCGGCGGCGCACCGACCCTGGCGCCGGGGGCCACCACGGTGTTTTCACCCACGATGGCATATTCCACCAGCGCGCCGCGGCAGATCTTTGCGCCGGGCATGATGGCGCTGTAGCGCACGGTGGCGCCCTCCTCCACGGTTACGTCGCTGCTGAGGACCGAGTTTTCCACCGTGCCGCAGACATGGCAGCCCTCGGTGATGATGCTGTGGGAGACCTCCGCCTTGGGCCCAAGGTACTGGGGGATCTTCCGGGGGCTGTTGGCCCGGATGGGCCAGGAGCGGTCAAAGAGGTTGATGAGCGTGGGAGACAGCATGTCCATGTTGGCATCCCAGAAGCTGTTGATGGTGCCGACATCCCGCCAATAGCCCTCAAAGCGGTAGGGGAACATCCGCTCGCCGGCGTTGAGCATATTGGGAATGATATTCTTTCCGAAGTCATTGTCGGAGTTGGGATCTGCCGCGTCATCAATCAGGTAGCTGCGCAGCTTCTGCCAGGTGAAGATATAGATGCCCATACTGGCAAGGTCACTGTCCGGCTCCTTGGGCTTTTCCGTAAATTTGACAATGGAGCCGTCCTCTCCCAGGGTCATAATGCCAAAACGGCTGGCCTCGGCCATGGGCACCTGCAGCACTGCGATGGTGCAGGCCGCGTCGTTCTGCTTATGTACGGCCAGCATGTCAGAGTAGTCCATCTTATAGATATGGTCACCGGAGAGCAGCACCACATAGTCCGGGTCGTAGAGATCGACAAAGCCGATGTTCTGGTAGATGGCGTCTGCTGTCCCTTTAAACCACTCTCCCTTGTCGCCCGCGGTCTGGTAGGGAGGCAGAATGTAGGTGCCGCCGCTGCTGCTGTCCAGGTCCCATGCGGTGCCGCCGCCGATATAGCTGTTCAGCTGCAGCGGTTTATACTGGGTGAGCACGCCAACCGTGTCGATGCCGGAGTTGGCGCAGTTGGAAAGGGGGAAGTCAATGATACGGTACTTTCCTCCGAAGGGGATGCTGGGTTTGGCCATGTCCTGGGTCAGCGCATAAAGCCGCGAGCCCTGACCACCGGCCAATAGCATAGCGATACACTGTTTTTTCATCCGTCTATTTTACTCCTTCTACGAAAGGTTTTTCACAGACCCTGTGCGGCAATGCCGCGCGTTCCGTGCCTTCATTCTATAAATATATGACAAAAACGGGAATTTTGCAATCCCGTTTTTGTAGAATATTGATATAGTTTTTTGTAACAATTCACAGCATTTCGCGTCTGCCCTCCAGCGCGCGCAGCATTGTGGCATCGTCGGCGAACTCCAGATTGCTGCCCACGGGGATGCCGTAGGCCAGCCGCGTCACCCTTACGCCAAAGGGCTTCAGCATTCGGGAGAGGTAAATCGCGGTGGCGTCGCCCTCGGTGTCCGGGTTTGTGGCCATGATGATCTCGGCCACGGGATGGCTGCTCACGCGCTCCAGCAGCTCCCGAATGCGCAGGTCGTCGGGGCCCACATGGTTCATGGGGCTCAGCACGCCGTGGAGCACATGGTAGACCCCATGGTACTCCCGGCTGCGCTCGATACTTGCCACATCCCGGGGCTCGGCCACCACGCAGATCAGACTCTGGTCCCGGTTGGGACTGCGGCAAATGGGGCAGAGCTCTCCGTCCGTCAGATTCTGACAGACCGGGCAGGCGTGGACCTTCTGCTGTGCGTCCCGGATGGCGTCGGCAAAGGCTGCGGCCTCCCCCTCCGGCAGAGAGAGAATGTGAAAAGCCAGCCGCTGGGCACTCTTGCGTCCAATGCCGGGCAGGGAAGCGAAATGGTCAATCAGCGTCTCAAAGCTGGGAGGAAACAAGGCTGCCATGGCATACGCACTCCCTTATCTGACACGCTCGCCGCAGGCGGCCCGGATGGCTGCGATGGCGGCGGCCCGGTCGGCGTGGTTAAACACTGCGGAGCCGGCCACCAGCACGTTGGCGCCGGCTGCGGTCACCAGAGGGGCGGTAACAGCGTCGATGCCGCCGTCCACCTCCAGCTCACAGTCCGGATTTACCCGGTCCAGCAGCGCCCGCAGCGCCCGGAGCTTGGGGAGCTGGTCCTCCATAAAGCTCTGGCCGCCGAACCCGGGCTCTACCGTCATCACCAGCACCAGATCCAGCGGTGGGGCATAGGGCGTCACGACCTCCGCCGGCGTCCGGGGCTTCAGCACCAGCCCCACCCGTTTGCCCCGGGATTTTACAATATCTATGGCCTCCAGAAGATTCTGGGGCTGGGCGGCCTCCACATGGAAGGTCACAAGGTCAGCCCCCGCGTCACAAAACTGCGCTACATACCGCTCCGGCCGGTCGATCATCAAATGCACGTCCAGAAAGGCGTCCGTCGCCTTGCGAAGGGACTTTACAACCGGGATGCCCACCGTGATATTGGGCACGAACAATCCGTCCATCACATCCACATGGAGCCAGTCCGCACCTCCGGCCAGCGCGTCGTTGATCTCCTCCCTGAGCCGGGTGAAATCCGCGGAGAGGATGGATGGGGCAATTTTCAGCATGGCAAAGCTTCTCCTTTTTCTCAGGTGGGACCGAACCGGGTCCTCCCGCATAGATTGATGTAGCGGCGTGCCGGCACTGTGCCGATCCCCGCGGGGCGCCGCTTTTATATAGGGGCCGCCGCAGCCGGCGGCGGCCCCAGTGGGGATAAGATACTATAAAAAAACACGCTATCACTGCGCCTCCGCGGGCAGCGTGCAGAGGTCCACCCAGGCCTCGGCCCGGGAAAACCGCTGCAGCTCCTCCGGCGTCAGCTCAATGGCGCTGTTTCCGCTGCCCGCGGCGGGAAACACGGTTGTAAAGCGCCGCAGGGACACGTCCAGAAAAATCCGCACGCCCTCTCCCACTCCAAAGGGGCAGACGCCGCCCACGGGGTGGCCCACGCGCTCCAACACCTGTGCGGGGGCGGGCATCTTCGCCTTGGTGTGAAAATAGTCCTTGAATTTTCGATTGTCAATCCGGGCGTCGCCGGCGGCGACCACCAGCACGCAGTTCTCTCCCACCAGGAAGGACAGCGTTTTTGCGATGCGGGCCGGTTCCGTGCCCACGGCAGCGGCTGCCAGCTCTACGGTGGCGCTGGACACGGGAAATTCCAGAACCCGGTCCGCCGCGCCGAACTGCTCCAGATATGCCTTTACCTGTGCTACGGACATACACGCTCACCTCCTGCCGCCGAAGCCGCCCCGGGAGCCGAAGCTGCCCCCACCGCGGCCCCCACCGAAGCCGCCGCGGGAGCCGAAGGAGCCGCTGCGATTGCTGCTCCGATAGGTGCTGCCGGTGTGGATGTTGGGTCCGCTGCGGTAAGTGCCTGTTTTGCTGTTCATCCGGCGGTACCAGCTGCCGCCGGGGGTATGCCAGAAGATCAGGGGAATAAAGGCCGGCGCCCCGTAGACGCCGCGATTGCGGCGGAACCAGCTCCGGTAGCGCGCCCGGTCGATGGCGGCAAAGATGGCATACAGAATCAGCAGCAGGAAAAGAACGCCCATCACCATCGAGGAGGAGCCCGCCGATTCGCGCGCGGCGGCGGAGCCGCCGCAGGGGGCATAGACCCGGTAGCTGTTGTCCATATACCGGAAAAAGTCTGTGACCGCGCGGTCGTAGCTGCCCGCTGAAAACTGGTCATAAAAGTGGTCGTAATAGGTGTCCTCCACCACTTCGTCGGGGATGATCTCGCTGTTGCTGACCACGAAGAAATCGTCCGGTGTCTTCACGTCCATCAGCAGCAGCATATCGTTGTCCCCCAGGCCGCAGCTGTTGCCGAAGGCGATGGCGAAGTCTTCCGCGTCGCGGCCGCCCGTCCCGTTCACCGTGACCACCGCCACCACGCTGTCATAGCTGCTGCGCCACTCCGCATTATAGCTCGTCAGGGCGGCCTCGGTCTGGGCGGAGAGCACGTTTGCCTGGTCAAATACCCAGTTCTGGGCGACGGCACCGCCCTCCTCCAGCGCGAGAGAGGAGTAATTGAGATACTGTGCCGCCGCCTCCCTCTGCCGTGTAAGGGCGCCGTAGACGAGACAGCCTGCCACCACCAAAGCGGTCAGCCCGATGGCCACAATGCGCCTTTGAAAGAATTGCTTCATTTCATCCCTCCGATCCGGGGAAGGGGACTCATCCCCGCATTTCCAGGAGCTTCTGCTTCAGCTCGCCCTCGATCCGGCCAAGCTCCACCTCGGCCTCGGCCCGGCGGTTTCTGCCGTCCTCCTGGATCTGGCGGACCTCCTCCAAAGTGTTGATCAACTGCTGGTTGGTGTATTTCAGAGTCTCCAGCTCTACCACGCCCCGCTCGGACTCTCTCGCCACGTCAATGCTGCCCTGGTGCAGGGCGTCCGCGTTTTTCCGCAGCAGCTCGTTGGTCACGTCGCTGACCTCCCGCTGGGCCTCCATGGCCTGCCTGGAGTGCTCCATGCTCAGCGCCAGCACCATCTGGGATTTCCACAGGGGGATGGTATTGACGATGCTGGTCTGAATCTTCTCCGCCATCAGGGAGTCGTTGTTCTGGATCAGGCGGATCTGGGGGGCCATTTGCAGGGAGATGACCCTGGTCAGCTCCAGATCGTGCAGCCGCTTCTCAAAGCGCCCGATCATATTGGCAAAGTCGTTGGCGGCCTGGGCGTCCTCCGGCA
>CAJOPB010000040.1 GCA_905236305.1 uncultured Oscillospiraceae bacterium
GCCTACCGCTTTTTTGCGGAGAACGGCATCGACAGCCTGGAGATTTTGAACAACAACTGCTATTTTTATGAGGACCTGGCCCTCTGCGGCACCAGGGGCTGGTTTTATGAGGAGGAGCGGGGCGCCGCCCACGACCGAAAAATACTCAATCGGGAGCTGCTCCGGCTGGAAGCCAGCCTCAAGGCCGGGGGAGCCCGGGAGAAGCTGGTTTTTCTGCACTATCCGCCCAAGCTGCTCAATTATGAATGCAGCGAGATTATCGCCCTGCTCTGCGATTACGGCGTCAGAAGCTGCTGGTACGGCCACCTGCATTCCGGCGGGCGGGCCATGGCCTTTGAGGGAAATTACCGCGGAATTCAGTTTTCGCTGATCAGCGCGGACCACCTTCACTTTTTTCCGAAAAAAATCCTTTGAAATTGCAGGAAAATATTTGCATTTCCTATGATTGTTTGCTATACTGTAATGCGTTGTCTTATTTTGTTTTTATTATTGTACATGATCAGGCTTCTGATCAGGGAATTGGAGGAACACACCCATGGACACGAAAAATATTGAGAGAGAAAAGGGAAAGCTGTCTTTTCAGGTCACTGTCGATGCCGCGGCCTTTGAGACTGCGGTCAATCAGGCATATCTGAAGGCAAAGCGCAGAATCATGGTGCCCGGCTTCCGCAAGGGCAAGGCTCCGCGGATGGTAATTGAGGGCATGTACGGCGCGGACGTTTTTTATGAGGACGCGGTGGATTCCCTGGCTCTGGATGCCTTCAAGGCCGGCAGCGCCGAGGCAGGCGACCGGACCGTCGGTGATCCTGCAATCACGAACTATCATCTGAATGACGATAAGTCCATGA
Source organism: uncultured Oscillospiraceae bacterium (assembly GCA_905236305.1). Taxonomy (GTDB): domain Bacteria; phylum Bacillota; class Clostridia; order Oscillospirales; family Oscillospiraceae; genus RGIG7114. The sequence continues at coordinate 849 of CAJOPB010000040.1, forward strand.
CCATCAGCTATGAAATCGCGCTCTATCCCGAGGTAACTCTCGGTGAATATAAGGGCCTGACTGCATATAAAGCCCCCGTGGAGATCGGTGACGAGGAGGTCAGCCGTGAGCTGGAGAGCGTACAGCGCCGGAATTCCCGGATTCTGACAGTTGACCGCGGCGCGAAGGACGGCGACACGGTAACGATTGACTTTGACGGATACCGGGACGGAAAGCGTTTCCAGGGCGGCAAGGGAGAAAACCATGATCTGGTGCTGGGCTCCGGCAGCTTTGTCCCCGGCTTTGAGGAGCAGCTCATCGGCGCCAAGGCCGGAGAGGAGCGGGAGCTGAATATTACCTTCCCCGAGGACTATACGCCCGAGCTCGCCGGCGCGGATGTGGTGTTTAAGGTGAAGGTGCATGAGGTTCAGGAGACACAGCTGCCTGAGCTGGATGATGAGTTTGCCAAGGATGTCTCCGAATATGACACGCTGGAGGAGTATAAGGAGAGCATCCGCAGGGAGTTGGCGGAAGCGCGGGAAAAGAGCGTGGAAAACGGTTTCCGCGCCGACCTGATCCGCAAGGCGGTGTCCAATATGACGGCCGATATTCCCGACGCGATGGTAAACAGCCGCGTCAATGCCATGCTGGAGGATGTGGCACGGCGCTGCCGTGCCCAGGGAATGAGCCTGCAGCAGTATCTCGGCATGATGGGTCTGGATGAGCAGTCCTATCGCAGGTTTATCCGTCCCAGCGCCCTGAGCGATATTCAGGCCGAGCTGCTGCTGGAGAAGGTGGCGGAGGTCGAGGGACTGACTGCCAGCGAGGAGGAGATCGAGGCGGAGTACGCCTCCTCGGCGGAGCGCTATGATACGGATGTCGAAACCCTGAAGAAGGGCGTGCCGGCAGACGTCATCGCGGCCGACCTGAAGATGCGCAAGGCCGGCGATCTGATCCGGGATAACGGTATCGCCACTGACAAGAAGGAGGATACCGAAGCGGACAGCGCTGACGCGGAAGCCGGGACGGTCTCCGCCGCTGACGTGGAGGTAACCGAGGTTGTGCCGGAGGAGCCGGAGGCTGCCGAGACTGCGGAGAAGCCGAAGCGCGCGGCAAAGAAAGCCGCCGCTGCGGAGACGGTACCAGACAGCGAAGACGCTTCTGAGGACAAGCCGAAGGCCAGAAGACGGACCAGGAAAAAGGAGGAGGAATAATTTTCCTCTCCAAAGGATATGCTTTTTGGGATACACTTAGGAAATTGCGAAACTCGCTGACAAGGCAAAGAAATCACCCCGCAGGGAATCAAATCCGTTTTTGAAGCAGCTTTGCCGCCTCAAAAACACCCTAAGGCGAGCTGAGCCCCTTCGCTACAAACATGCCACCGGCATGTTTGCTTAACGCGCAGGCTCGCGCCGACCAACCGAGGCGTAGCCGAGGGCGATAAGCGCGAGTTCTCGATTGCGAAACGCAGTTTCGCAATCGACTATTTGGGATACACTTCACAAAAGGAGAATTGCCTCAATCATGTTAGTACCATATGTTGTGGAACAGACCTCCCGCGGCGAGCGCTCATATGATATTTTTTCCCGACTGCTGAATGACCGGATTGTGATGCTCTCCGAGGAGGTCAACGATACGACCGCGTCCCTCGTGGTGGCACAGCTTCTGTTTCTGGAGGCGCAGGACCCGGACAAGGATATTCAGTTTTATATCAATTCTCCCGGCGGCAGCGTGACGGCCGGTATGGCGATCTATGATACGATGCAGTATATCAAATGCGACGTTTCCACGATATGCATCGGCATGGCCGCCAGCATGGGCGCATTTCTGCTGAGCAGCGGAGCCAAAGGAAAGCGGATTGCCCTGCCGAACGCGGAGATTATGATCCACCAGCCCCTTGGCGGTTTTCAGGGCCAGGCCACCGATATCGAAATTCACGCACAGCAGATTTTGAAGATTAAGGATAAGCTGAACCGAATTCTGGCGGAAAATACGGGCAAGGATATCGAGGTCATCCGCGCGGACACGGAACGCGATAATTTTATGAGCGCCGAGGAAGCGAAGGACTACGGCCTGATCGACAAGGTGATCTTTAAGCGCTGACGCTTTGGGCCGACTTCTCTTTTTTACCGTCCCGGTGGGGACGGTAAAAAAGATTGAAGGCGGTATGCGGCTGGATAATGCAATTTGAAATGATGAGGACTAGATTAACGCTATGGCCAGAATTGACGTGACAAAAGTAATTCGGTGCTCGTTCTGCGGCAAAACGCAGTCCCAGGTTGACCGTATGATTGCCGGAAACGGGGCTTATATCTGCAGCGACTGTGTCCGGCTGTGTATGGGTATGGTGGACGATGGGTATCCCGACACCCTGTATTCCTCCGGCCGCGGCGAGGGGAGCAGCGATTATTCCGGCGTTGACCCCAGCGAGCTTCCAAAGCCGGCGGAAATCCGCCGGGTGCTGGATGATTATATCGTGGGCCAGGAGCGGGCAAAGGTAGCATTGTCTGTCGCCGTCTATAATCATTATAAGCGAATTTTCTGCGGCGATCCAGACAGCGATGTGCAGCTTCAAAAAAGCAACATATTGCTGATCGGTCCCACAGGCAGCGGAAAAACGCTGTTTGCGCAAACGATGGCGCGTATGCTGGATGTGCCCTTTGCCATTGCCGACGCGACGACGCTGACGGAGGCCGGCTATGTGGGCGAGGACGTGGAGAATATCCTGCTTCGACTGCTTCAGGCTGCGGACTTTGACGTCGAACGGGCACAGCGGGGTATTATTTACATTGACGAGCTGGATAAGATCAGCCGCAAAAGTGAGAATACCTCGATCACCCGGGATGTCTCCGGCGAGGGCGTGCAGCAGGCGCTGCTGAAGATTTTGGAGGGGACGGTGGCAGCGGTCCCCCCCCAGGGCGGAAGAAAGCATCCGCACCAGGAGTTTATCCATATCGACACCACCAACATTATGTTTATTTGCGGCGGCGCCTTCGACGGAATAGACAAAATCATCGAGCAGCGGCTGGATAAAAAGACGATCGGCTTCGGCGCGGAAATCAAGGGGAAAAAGGAGCGCAATGTCGGCGAAATTCTCCAGCATGTGCAGCAGCACGACCTGCTGCGGTTTGGAATCATTCCGGAGCTGATTGGCCGGCTTCCGGTGATTACGCCGCTGAATTCTCTGAGCAGGGAGGATTTGATCCATATCCTGACGGAGCCGAAGAACGCGCTGACAAAGCAGTATACCGCTTTGATGGGGATGGACCATGTGGAGCTGGTGTATGAAGAAGCTGCCATGGAAGCGATTGCAGATAAGGCCATTGAGATGGAAATCGGCGCCCGCGGTCTGCGCAGTGTGATGGAAAAAGCCATGACCAAGGTGATGTATGAGGTTCCCTCCGACCCCGAGATCCGGAAGGTTATCATCACCGAGGACTGCATAAAAAACGGGACCGACCCGGAGATTATCCGATCCTGACTGGTCAATGCCGGCGGAGGGATTCCTCCGCCGGCACTCAGTTTCTAACTGCCGTGCTGTGCGCTCCGCCGGCTGCGGCCGCAGCACGGACATTCAACAAAGGGCCGCAAGCCCTGCCGCTTGCTGTCAATCCTGGAGGCATTGATGGAAGAAGTCGTTACAAAAGATGAGAACGAAAATGCGCTGACATTGCCGGTGCTCCCTGTGCGCAGTGCAACCGCCTTTCCCAATGTGGTACTGAGCTTTGAACTGGACTGCCCGCTTGCGGTAGGCGCCCTGAACGCTGCGATTACCGACGGTACCGAGGTGCTTGTGGTCACGCAGAAAAATTCCGCGAAGGCCATGCCGGGAGCGGAGGATCTCTATATGGTCGGCACTGTCTGCACGGTGCGGCAGGTTCTGCGCCTGCCCGGCGGAAACCTGATTCGGGCCATGGTGGAGGGCGGCTACCGCGCAAGGATTGTTCGCATATTCGAGGGCTCGCCCTGCTTCACCGCGGAACTGGAACGGCTGGAGGAGCTTCCCAGCAAAATATCGGACACACGGCGGGAAGCGCTTGTGCGGCACTGTGCGTCGCTGTTTGAAGAATATACCTCCATCGCCGGCATTATGCTGCCTGAGCATTTTCTGCGGGCTGCCGTTTCGGATGATATGGGACACCTGGCGGATTTCGTTGCACAGAATGTGCTGAGCGACCTGGCCCACAAGCAGCAGGTGCTGGAGGAGCTGCGGGTGGTGAAGCGGATTGAGCTGGTAAACAAACTGGTCCGGCATGAAATCGCCATTCAGCATCTGGAGCGGGATCTGGACGAGGGCACCCGTCAGGAAATCGACCGGGCCCAGCGGGATTATTATTTGCGGGAACAGCTGAAGCTGATCCGGCAGGAGCTGGGGGAGACTGACGGCGACAGCCCGGATGAGCTGGATGACTACCGCTACCGCATTCACAGCCTGCATCTGGACTCCGAAATTGAGGAAAAGCTCATGAAGGAGGTGGACCGGCTCTCCAAGCAGCCCTTTGGCAGCAGCGAGGCTGCGGTTTTGCGGGGGTATCTGGACACATGTCTGGAGCTGCCCTGGAATACCCGCACCAAGGATACGGTGGATGTCAAAAAAGCCAAAAGCTGTCTGGACGAGGACCATTACGGGCTGGAAAAGGTGAAGGAGCGCATTCTGGAATTCCTCGCCGTGCGGCAGCTCGCGCCCGGACTGCGCGGCGGCGTGATCTGTCTGGTCGGGCCTCCCGGCGTCGGAAAAACCAGCGTGGCGCTGTCCATCGCCCGGGCAACCAATCGAAAGCTTGCGCGCCTTTCTTTGGGGGGCGTACACGACGAGGCAGAGATTCGGGGACATCGAAAAACATACGTGGGCGCCATGCCGGGGCGGATTATAGAGGGACTGCGGCAGGCAGGCAGCCTCAATCCGGTTATGGTGCTGGACGAGATCGACAAATTGGGCAGTGATTACCGGGGCGACCCTTCGGCAGCGCTGCTGGAGGCGCTGGACGGGGAGCAGAACGGCTCCTTCCGCGACCACTATCTTGAGATTCCCATTGACCTTGGGGACGTGCTGTTTATCACCACGGCCAATACAACGGATACCATACCCCGGGCTCTGTTGGACCGCATGGAGGTTATCCGGCTGGACAGCTATACCGACGAGGAAAAGCTGCGGATTGCCCGGGATTATTTGCTGCCCAAGCAGCGCAAGCGGCATGGGCTGACAGCGGCGCGCCTGAAGCTCAGTGATGACGCGCTACGGGAGCTGATCTCCGACTACACCCGGGAATCCGGCGTGCGGGTGCTGGAACGGGAGATCGCCTCTCTCTGCCGCAAGGCGGCCCGCAGCGTGGCGGAGGGAGAGCGGAAAAGTGTCAATATCCGTGCAAAACAGCTGGAAAAATATCTCGGTCCGCCGAAATATAAGGAAAACCGCCTGTATCCCCGGGATGAGGTGGGGCTGGTCCGGGGCCTTGCGTGGACCAGTGTCGGCGGCGATGTGCTGGATGTGGAGGCCAGCGTCATGGACGGAACCGGCAAGCTGGAGCTGACCGGAAACCTGGGCGACGTGATGAAGGAATCCGCCCGCGCGGCGGTGAGCTATATCCGCACGCGCTGTCACATGCTGGGCATAGACCCCGATTTCTATAAAACCAAGGATATACACATCCATTTTCCCGAGGGAGCAGTGCCGAAGGATGGCCCCAGCGCGGGTATTACCATCACGATTGCGGTGATCTCCGCCCTGACGGGCATTCCGGTGCGCAGGGATATTGCCATGACCGGGGAGATCAGTCTGCGCGGACGAGTGATGCCCATAGGCGGCCTGAAGGAAAAAACCATGGCCGCGCTGCGCATCGGCATTCACAGGGTGATCATTCCGGCGGAGAATGAGCCGGATTTGGAGGAGATTGACCAGAATGTGCGCCAGGCCCTGAATTTTATTGCCACAGACCATGTGGATAAGGTGCTGGACATTGCCCTGGTCCGTATGCCTCAGCCGCTCCCCGACGATGCCGCGGAAGGCGGCGGTGCAGCCCGGGACATGGCGCCGGCAGCCGAGGCAGGCGGGAATATGTCATGATGAACTTACAAAAGGCTGCGTTTGTAAAGTCGGCCGTTTCCCCGAAGAATTTTATTCGGGACGGCAGGCCCAATATTGTCTTTTCCGGCAAGAGCAATGTGGGAAAGTCCTCGGTGATCAACTGCCTGCTCAATCGGAAAAATCTGGCAAGAGTGGGGGCACAGCCCGGGAAAACGGTTCATATCAATTATTTTCTGATTGATGATACCGCTTATTTTACCGATCTCCCCGGATACGGCTACGCGAAGGTAAGCAAGGCGGAACGGGAGCGCTGGGGCGCGCTGATGGAGCAGTTTTTTGCGGAGCAGGAGCTGATTACTCTGGGCGTTATGATCGTGGACGGCCGTCACAAGCCCACTGCCAACGATGTGACCATGGCCGAATGGTTTCAGGGCACCGGGCGTCCGATGGTTGTGGTCGGGAATAAAACGGATAAGCTGAAAAAAAGCGAGCTCGAACCGAATCTCGCCCTGATTCGCGACACCATGAAGCTGCCGGAGCAGGTTCCGGTGATCGCGTTTTCCGCGGAGACCGGTGTCGGACGGGACAGGCTTCTGGGGATCATTCAACGTTATTGCCAGGGAGCAGAGAGAGATCCGCAGCGGACAATCATTGACTGAACGGGAGGAAATGACAGCGCGCAATGCTGTACGCTTCCCTGGAATAAGGGGTACAAACGATGGTTTTTTCCAGCGTCAGCTTTCTGATCTTTTTCTTACCGCTGCTTTTGCTGGTCTATTATGCCGTACCGCGCCGTTTTCGGTGGATGCGGAATCTTATTTTGCTGGCGGCGAGCCTGTTCTTTTACGGCTGGGGCGGGCCAAGGCTGCTGCCATTGCTGCTCGGCTCGATTGCGGTAAACTATATCTGCGGACTGTTCGCCGGGGAGCGGCAGGGCAGGGCGCTGTCCGTCCGAAAAACAGCGGTGGCTGCCGCGGTCGTAATCGGGATCGGACTGCTGATTGTTTTTAAGTACGCGGGCTTTTTTGCAAGAACGGCCAATGCGCTGGGAATGCCGCTTCCGGTACCGGAGATCGTGCTGCCCATCGGTATCTCCTTTTTTACCTTCCAGGGGCTCTCCTACGTGATCGACGTCTATCGGGGCAAGGCTGCCCCCCAGCGCAACCCGCTGAATGTAGCGCTCTACATTTCCCTGTTTCCGCAGCTGGTAGCCGGCCCGATTGTTCGCTATGAGACCGTGAGCGACGCAATTCTGGAACGGCAGGAAAACCTCAGCGAGTTTTCCGACGGCGCGGTTCGCTTTTCCGTCGGCCTGGCAAAAAAGATGCTTCTGGCCAACGCAATGGGGGAGGTGGCAGATGCCATCTTCGGGCTGTGGCCTTCCACGCTGCCTGTTGTGGGGGCCTGGCTGGGCGCCATAGCCTACACCTTCCAGATTTATTTTGACTTTTCCGCCTATTCGGATATGGCGATCGGATTGGGCAGGATGTTCGGCTTTACCTTCTGCGAAAACTTCAATTATCCGTATATTTCCGCCAGCATTACGGAGTTTTGGCGCAGGTGGCATATCTCGCTCTCGGTCTGGTTCCGGGACTATGTTTACATCCCCCTGGGCGGAAACCGCTGCTCCAATGCCAGACGCATCCGCAACGTCGCAATCGTCTGGCTTCTGACCGGCCTTTGGCACGGCGCGAACTGGACGTTTGTGCTGTGGGGACTCTGGTTTCTGGTGCTGCTGCTGGGCGAGCGCTATGTCTGGGGGAAGCTGCTGGACCGGCTGCCGCGGGCAGTGGGTCACATTTATACCATGGCGGCAGTCATTCTGAGCTGGGTGATGTTCCGGTCGGATACCGTCTCCCGTGCCTTTGGGTTTATCGGCTCCATGTTCGGCGGCGGTGGAACCGGCTGGTTTACGGACATCACGATCTATTATCTGCGCCGCTATCTCCCGGAGCTGATCCTCTGTGTCATCGGCGCATTTCCTCTCAAAGGGGCTGTTGTGCGGTTTTTGGAAAAGCGCGGCGCGCAGGGCGCGCTGATCTGGCTGCCGAAGCTGTATGCGCTGGCGCTGTTGGCACTGTCCTACTGGAAGCTGGCGGTTGGCAGCTTTAATCCGTTTATCTATTTCCAGTTTTAACAAGGAGCTGTTATGGAGAAGAAACGAAGGGCAGAAATCCTGTTTACAGGGATGTTTCTTGCGTTTTTGTTTGTCATATTGTTTGCCATCGTGTTTTTACCGAGAAATGACACCTCCTATTTTGAAAACAGAGCGCTGGCCCCCAGGCCGACCCTCTCTGCGGAGACCATCCTGGACGGAAGCTTTTTTCAGCAGGTGGACGACTGGCTGTCAGACCATACCGGAGGCAGAAACTATCTGCTGAAGGCGGACACCCTGTTCCGTCTGTTTGTCAATGTGAAGCTGCTGCACTGTCCCGTGGTGAACGAGACGGTGGTGCTGGACGATATGCTGTTGCCCTTTAATGAGTATGAGACCATCAATCCCTATGCCATTGAGGCCAGCGCCAGAGAGCAGGCCAAAAATATGAACGATGCCCGGGAAATCGTAGAGAGCTACGGCGGGGAATATCTCTTTGTCGCAGTGCCCTGCCAGCATGTCTACTACGCTGACCGCTATCCGGATTATCTCAATAACCGCTCTGCTTTTATCCAGACCGCAAAGCCGGCGCTGATGGATGCGCTGGCCGAGCTCGGGGTGAATACTTTGGATATGGGAGAGGTGCTTCTGAGGCCGGAGAATCGGGATCTGGCCGCCTCCCGGGTGGACAATCATTACACCATTTACGGCGCTTATCTGACCTATCTGGAGATCATGCGGGTGATAAACGCGGGGAGAGATACGCCGCTGGATGTGCTTGAGGAGGGGGAGTTTACGATCTCTGAGCTTCCGAATCATTATATGGGCTCCCGAACCCGCAAGCTGTTTGACCTCAGCAGCATCCACGAGCGTCTCAGCATCCTTACCCCCAATCATCCGATACCCTTTCACCGGTACTATTATGGGGATGAAGTCGCGCCGGAGGTCTATGCAATGCCTTTTTCGCCCACGGAAAATCTGGACTACGGGCTTTACATGGGCGGAGACTACATGGACGCCGCGACCCTGATCGACACGGAAAGAGCCCGCCTTCCCTCGGTGATGATTTACGGAGACAGCTTTACCAACGCGGTGGAGTGTATTATCTATTGGAGCTTCGGCAAAATGTTCTCCATCGACCTGCGGCATTATGCAGACATGACGCTGCGGGAATATCTGGAGGAATTTCAGCCGGATTACGTGGTCTGTATCCGGGACTACGCCCAGGTCACCAACCCCACCTTCAACGGGGGCAGTGTTGACAGCCACGGCGGCGGCGCATGAATCAATGCCAGTCCGCATCCTACAGTTTACGTTGGGCGCAATGCCCTTTGCTGGGTCCCTCCGGGGGCCCAGTGCTTTTTTATACTCGCTTGCGGCGCACGCCCTCCGGAGGGCGCAGGCGCGAGAATCGCTGCAACGTGAAGCTAGTCCTTTAGGGCGGCGATTCAGAATCGGGCTTGCGGGGGACCCCCTCCGGTCTCCGACGGGAGTGGACAGGAGGACCCAGCAGAAGGGCATTGCGCCCAACGAAAAATAAAAGGCCCCCGGAGGGCGAGGTGCTGGGGCTGGCGTCCGAACTGGGACCTTGAATACATTGGACCGGAAAAAGCGTAACGCTTGCTTTTTGTCCCATGTTTTGTTATAATATCCAGAACATGGAGAGGTGTTTGTCTCTTGAATGGTTTTCAGAGCTTTTGGAACGGACTGGACTGGTCTGTGCCGGTCAATTTGCTGCTGTCGGTTATTCCGTCGCTGGTGTGTATCACCTTGCACGAGCTGGCGCATGGGCTTGTGGCGTGGCGACTGGGGGATGATACGGCAAAACGTGCGGGGCGCCTGACGCTCAATCCGGTTCGGCATATTGATTGGCTGGGCCTGGTGATGATGGTGACCTTTCATTTTGGCTGGGCGAAGCCGGTTCCGGTCAATATGTCCAAGTTCAGGAGAGTCAGCCCAAAGCTTGGAATGGCGCTCACCGCCGCCGCGGGACCGCTTTGCAATGTCCTGATTGCGATTGTGATGCTTTTTGCCTATGGGCTGATCTTCCGTCCGCTGCAAAGGGCGGATTCGCCGCTGTCGCAGATGCTTTTGCAGACCGTCCTTACCACAGCCTCCCTCTCGCTTTCTCTTGCAGTCTTTAATGTGATTCCCATTTCTCCCCTGGATGGGAGTAAAATTGTATTTTCCTTCCTGAAGGAGGAACAATACTATCGGCTGATGCGGTATGAACGCTATGGGATGATTTTGCTGATGCTGGTGGTTGCGACGGGGATACTGCGCAATCCGCTGTCCGCTGTGGTTGGGTGGCTCTATGAAAAGCTGTTTATTGTTGCGCAGTGGGGCTATACTCTTTCCACAATTATGATCTGAAGGGTTGGAACGCGCAGTCTCATGGAACAGGAACCCACGTATCATCTGGAGGGTGTTATCCGCTCAAAGGAGGAGATGGCGGACTTTGAAGGCCCGTTGACGCTCATCCTGATGCTGTTGAGTAAAAATAAAATCGAAATTCGAGATATTCAGATCTCGCTGATTCTGGAGCAGTATCTTGCCTATCTGGACGAGATGAAGGCGCTGGATTTGGAGGTAGCCAGCGAATTTGTACAGATGGCAGCGCATTTGCTCTATTTAAAAACCCGAATGCTCCTTGCCACAGAGGAGGAGCGTTCCGGCGAGCTGGAGCTGCTGATCGCTTCTCTGGAGGAATTGAAGGCGAAGGACGTCTATGCAGCGATTAAAGAGCAGACACCGGCGCTTTTCCGTGCCGCGGAATACGGCGCGCTGTATCATGTCAAGGCCCCGGAGCCGCTGCCGACCGTCAGAGAATACCGCTATCAGCACCAAAGCTGGGAGCTGCTGAAAGCACTCTCCGATATATTCCGGCGCAAGAGCATGGGTCCGGAGGATGAGGAAGCGGCGGGAATACCGCGCCTGCTTTTTCCGAAACGCATTGTCTATCCCGTGCGGGAAAAAAGCAGAGAGCTGCTGCTGCGCCTTTCCGCCTGCAGACGAATTTCGCTGCGGCAGCTCTATCAGGAGAGCCGGAGCCGCAGCGAGGTGGTGGCTGCCTTTCTCTCAATTTTGGAGCTCTGCAGCCTGGGCCATATCTTTCTGACACGGGAATTTGGAGAATTATTCATTGATTTTTCCGGCGGCGACGCAGAGAAGATTCTGGAATCCATCCCGGAGTAAATGCGTGTCCGTGCCGCTGCAAAAAAACAGCGCCGGGGGAATTGCCTTGCAGTGATTTCTGCCCGCGAGTATAAACGCGGAAAAATCAATGATTGAGTAACGCTTATGGAAATCAATGAAATCGCTGCCGCGACGGAGGCAATTCTGTTTGCGGCAGGCGAGGCAGTTCCGGCTGCGCGGATCGCTCTGGTGCTCGGAGTGCGTGTGGAGGAGATTTTTCACGCGGCGGACTGTCTTCGGAATATGTATCAAAGCGGAGGAAGGGGAATTCGGCTCATCAGGCTGGAGAACAAGCTTCAGCTCTGCTCCGCGCCGGAGTATTCGCAGGAGATCACGCGCGCGCTGGAGCAGCGAAAACCGCCCAGACTTTCTGCGGCCGCGCTGGAGGTGTTGGCCATCGTCGCGTATTTTCAGCCGGTCACCCGCGCCTACATCGACTCTGTCCGGGGCGTGGACAGCGCCTACACTGTGGGCGTTCTGACAGAACGCGGCCTGATCGAGGCCGCCGGAAAGCTGGAGGTGCCCGGCAGGCCGACGCTTTACCGGACCAGTGAAGTCTTCCTGCGCACCATGAATATATCGGATTTATCTGAGCTGCCGCAGCTGCCGGATATGGGAACGGACGAGGGAATTATCGCTTTGCAGAATAAAATCGAAGCGCTGCGCTGTGAGGCGGAGGGTAAGGATGCAGATCCGGGCGGCACCCTTGCGGAGCGGTCTGCATCGGCGTCCACCTGAGCGGTTTTTCGGCGCGGGACGTCCGCATTTGTTCAAACAGGGGAGGAATGGCCATTGCTTGCAGTTATCATCATACTTTGCCTGCTTGTGCTGTTCCTGATTTTGCCTGTAGGCGCGGACCTGCTGTATCAGGAAAATGTATTTATTGTGAAGCTTCGGGTTGGCCTGCTGGGGATACAGCTTGTGCCAAAAAAGAGCGGGAAGCCCGGGGCGGAAAAACCGGCGCAGAAAAAGAAGAAAAAGCCCGCGGCAGGGGATGGCCACAAAGCGTCAAGACGCAAGCCGGGACTGCGGGATTATTTCGAGCTTTCCGGTATTGTCCTGCGCACCCTCTCGCGCTTTCGCAGACACCTCAGCATTGATGTGCTCCATCTGCGCTATGTCGCCGCCGCTTCGGACCCCTATGATGCCATCATGCAGTACGGTTATCTCAATTCCGGCTTCTCCATCCTGGCTCCGCTGCTGCACAGGACATTTCAGATACGTGAGGAGCGCATTGTGCTGGACCTGGATGTGATGTCGGACAAGCCCGAGATTGCCGCGAGAATGACGCTGACCATACAGATCTGGGAAATTCTCTTTATCGGTGTTTCCGCCGGCTATGGTGCACTGCGGTGGTTCATTCGTTTTCGAAAAGCCGCAAAAGCGACGGAACAGAAATCAGAAAAGGCTGCCGGCCCGGCGCCTGCGGAACAGAAAGGATAGGATGTCATGGAGAACAGTAACAGCAACATCGGCAAGCTTATGGACGCAACCATGGGCAAGATTCGTGAAATTGTAGACGTGGATACCGTGGTCGGGTCCCCGATTACCACACCGGACGGCATCACGATCATCCCTGTCAGCCGCGTCAGCTATGCTTTCGCCTCCGGGGGCAGCGATTTCCGCATTAAGGAGAATTCCAACATGGGCTTCGGAGGCGGAAACGGTGCGGGCGTCAAAATTGACCCCGTCGGGTTTCTCACCATTAAAGACAGCTCTGTCCGTATGATCAACGTGACGCCTCCCGCCAGCACAACCGTGGACCGCGTGGTTGAAAAAATGCCGGAGGTCATTGATTTGGTGGAGGACCTGCTGCAAAAGCATACCAAAAAGCCCGACGAAAAATGACAGGGAGGATCTTCCTGTATAATTTTCGCAGAGAGAGGTAAAAATAAGCACTGCCCAAAATGTGAACGGGGTGGTGCTTATTTTGAGAAAAAAAATAATCGGCGTTTTCACGGCAGGCATGCTGTTCGCTTCCGCAGCCTGCTGCCCGGTGCATGCTGCCGGTGTCTCCGCTGTGTCGGCTCTTGTGCTGGAGCCTTTTACGGATACGGTCCTTTACGAGCAGGACGCGGACCGGCGAATGCTGGTAGCCAGCACGACCAAGATTATGACGGCGATGGTTGTGCTGGAGCACTGCAGTCTCAGCGAGTTGGTGGAAATCACGCCCGCCCACGCCGCAGTGGAGGGCTCGTCCATGTACCTCCGTCCCGGTGAGGACTATACGGTCGAGGAGCTGCTGTACGGCCTGCTGCTGGCCTCCGGCAACGATGCCGCCGCCGCGCTGGCGGACCACTGCGCCGGCAGTATGGAAGCCTTCGCGGCACTGATGAATGAAAAGTGTACGGAGCTGGAGCTGCAAAACACGCATTTTGCCAATTCCCACGGCCTGGATGCTGAGGACCACTACTCCACAGCCCGGGACCTGGCGCATATCACCGCTGCGGCAATGGAAATCCCTGCTTTTTGTGAGATGTTCTCCACCCAGAGCAAAACGATTCACGGGATCACCTATATCAATCATAACAAGCTTCTGGGCAGCTGCCCCGGCTGTATCGGCGGGAAAACCGGCTATACAGAGGCTGCCGGCCGGATTTTGGTCTCCTGTGTGGAACGGGAAGGAATGCGTCTGATTTGCGTGACCATTTCCGATCCGTCTGACTGGGAGGATCACGCCGCGCTGTATGACGCGATCTTTTCCGCCTGGCAATTTATTCCGCTGCCGGGGGAGCGCTGGCAGTGCCTGGAGACGATTTCCGGTACGCAGAACGCGGTCCGTCTGATGAGCGATTCCCCGGGAATTGTCACCCCAAAGGATACGAATGTGCACCTGGTGGCGCGGCTGCCGCGATTTGTGTTCGCGCCGGTTCTTGCGGGGACGGCCGCAGGGGAGATTGAGCTCTGGGGCAATGATTCGCTTTTGAGCAAAATTCCGGTGTACTATGGCGAGACCGTCCCGATGGACAGCTCTCTCTCCATTTCCGCCTGGGAGCGTTTTCGGCGGCTGTGGTTTTTGTCCGGCGGTATCTACTACCTGACTGAGGCCGCGGGAAGGGCTGCCGCTTATGGAAAAGGCATCGCGTAAAACGCGCTGCATGTTTTGTACCCAGGGGCATAAAACACGTCTCGTGCTGTTCTCCGATCAAACGCTTTTTCCGGCGTTTTATCGGAGACTGGTATGAGCCCGGCGGAGCGGGAACCCCACGCAGCCGCAACGGTAGGGGATGGCGGCCTGGATACAGGCTTCGGCGTATGAGTGGACGGAACAGGCAGAAAACCGTGAAGGAGGAAAGCGGATGACACAGCGGTTGCAAAAGCTCATCGCAGAGGCAGGACTCTGCTCCCGGCGCACAGCGGAGCAATGGATTCGGGAGGGGCGAATCAAGGTCAACGGCATTCCCGCAGTCCTTGGGCAGCAGGCGGATCCGGCTGCGGACCAAATCCTTGTGAACGGCCTGCCTCTCTCCCCGACGCCGGAGAAAATTTACATAATGTTGAACAAGCCCCGCGGCTTTCTGACGACACTGGCGGATGACCGCGGTCGAAGCACGGTGGCGGAGCTGGTCGGCGAAATCCCGGAGCGCATTTTTCCCGTTGGACGGCTGGACTATGATTCTGACGGACTGCTTCTGATGACCAACGACGGTGCGCTCACCCGGGCATTGACACACCCCTCCCACGAGGTGGACAAGGTCTATCTTACGAGGGTCAGGGGGGATATTGCGCGGGCAATCCCGCAGCTGACCGGTCCGATGGAGATCGACGGCTGTACAGTACGTCCCGCACAGGTCGAGGTCGCCGGACCAAATCTGCTGACGATCACCATTCATGAGGGAAGAAATCGCCAGGTGCGAAAGATGTGCGCAAAGGCCGGGCTGGAGGTCAGGCGGCTTACCAGAATCGCAGAGGGCCCCCTGCGCCTGGGGGAGCTGCCCCCCGGACGGTGGCGTTTTTTAACCGATCATGAAATCAGAAGCCTCCGAAATCTCATTTCCGGCCCTCTTTGAGAGAATGGCCCTGCCATATTCCGATTCTTTTGAAATTCAGAGGGATTTTATCTTGCATTTTTCCATAGGGAAGAATAAGATAAGAAACAGGCGTTTTTACGCGGAATGGAATTGTGATTCAATGCGAGGAGCTTCACGCAATGGAACGAAATATTCTGGCCCTGCTGTCAGACAAGTCGTCGAGCCATTTATCCAAAGGACAGCGGCGAATAGCGGAGTATATTTTACAAAACTATGATAAGGCCGCCTTTATGACAGCGGGAAAGCTGGGCCAGGCTGTGGGCGTCAGCGAGTCTACCGTCGTCCGCTTTGCCGGTGAGCTGGGGTATGACGGCTATCCCGAAATGCGAAAGGCAATCCAGGAGATGATTCGCTCACGCCTGACGGCCGTCCAGCGGATTGAGGTTGCCAGCGAGACGATGGATGAGGCACATATTCTGGAAACGGTTTTGATGGCCGACATTGAAAAGCTGCACATAACTTTGACAGAGTGTGACCACAGCTGCTTTAATGCCGCCGTGGATGCAATCGCCTCTGCGCATCATATTTATATTGTAGGAATGCGTTCCTCCACCTCTCTGGCAGGATTTCTTGGATTTTATCTGAATCTGCTGGCGGAAAATGTGCATATCATACAGGATACCGCCCAGAGTGAGGTATATGAGCAGATCATGCGGATCAAGGAGGGGGACGTTTTTATCGGCATCAGCTATCCGCGCTATTCCGCCCGCACGGCCAAGGCCATGAGCTATGCCAAGCGCAGCGGGGCTACCGTAATCGGTCTGACCGACGGAGAGAACTCTCCCTTTGTCGGATTGGCGGATATTCTTCTCTATGCGAAAAGTGATATGATGAGCTTTCTCGATTCCCTGGTTGCCCCGATGAGCCTGATTAACGCGCTGATTGTGGCGGTAGGGGCAAAGAATAAGGAACATATCTCAGACACCTTTCAGCGTCTGGAGACAATCTGGGTGGACTACGATGTCTATGAACGCAGCGGCGGCTGAGGCGGATGCCGTGGTCATCGGGGGCGGCGCCGCAGGGATGATGGCTGCTGTTACCGCGGCGGAACGGGGCAGAAGGATAATTTTGCTGGAGCATGAAAGCTTTTGCGGAAAAAAGCTGCGCATCACGGGAAAGGGCCGCTGCAATGTCTGCAACAACTGCCCGGACATCAGGGCCTTCCTGAAGCATGTGCCGCAAAACCCCAAATTTCTGTATGCCAGTCTCAGCCGTTTCGGCCCGTCAGAGACCATGGCCTTTTTTACTGAGAGCGGCGTGCCGCTGAAAACCGAGCGGGGAAACCGGGTATTTCCCGTGTCGGACCGTGCCCACGATGTGGCAAATGCGCTGGAAAAGCGAATGCGGCGCGCCGGTGTGCGTCTTCTGATTGCGGAGGCCAGGGAGATCCTGGCGGATGGCGGAAGGGTGCAGGGGGTCAGGACGGCGGAGGGCGATATTCTCTGCGAAAACGTGCTGCTTGCCACGGGAGGCATGTCCTATCCGGGCACCGGGTCACGGGGAGCCGGATATGCAATTGCCCGGCAGCTGGGTCATCGGGTCACCCCGCTGCGCCCTTCTCTGGTGCCGCTGGAATGTGCGGAGAAGGACTGCGGGGCAATGCAGGGCTTTTCTCTGAAAAATGTCACCCTGACGGTGAAGGACAGTCAAAACAAGGCGCTGTTCTCCGAACTGGGTGAGATGCTCTTTACCCATTTTGGCGTGTCCGGGCCGCTGGTGCTGTCCGCCAGCGCGCACATGCGCGCCTTCGGACAGGAGCCGTACCGGCTGGAGATAGACCTCAAGCCCGGGCTTGATGCGGATAAGCTGGACGCGCGCCTGCTTCGTGACTTTGAGAAATATAAAAACCGTGAATTTCAAAACGCGCTGGGTGATTTGGCCGGGCGAGCCATGATCCCTGTGCTGGTGCAGCGCAGCGGAATTCCCCCTGAGACGCGGGTGCACTCCATCACCCGGGAGCAGAGGAAGGAGCTGATCAGACTGCTGAAAGCCTTTTCTCTCACGGTTACGGGCCCGCGGGGGCTGGAGGAAGCCATTGTGACCTCCGGCGGTGTGGATGTCAGCGAGGTGGACCCCCGCAGTATGGAGAGCAAACGGATACATGGGCTCTATTTTGCGGGTGAAATTCTGGATGTCGATGCCTATACCGGCGGCTTCAATCTGCAGATCGCCTGGTCCACAGGCCATTTGGCAGGGATGAAGCTTTAGGGAAACGCTGAACAAATCCCCGCGCACGTCTTGGCGGGAAATTCAGCGCCGCTCTGCGTTGCAAAATCTTGAAATCCGACAGGATTCCTGCGATTTTGCGCCTTGATTGGCACTGAATTTCCGCGCCAATCCGCACAC
>CAJOPB010000041.1 GCA_905236305.1 uncultured Oscillospiraceae bacterium
CACGCCATTTCAGGAATCTAAATTTGGGTTTTGGGAATTGGGATTAACCGCCACTGGAGGCAGCGGCGCAGGTTATTGTAATGTCAATTGTGTTCGCCGGGTTACCAGTGGCCGCCTTCGTCTTTGCAAAGTCTTCGGCAGCCGGCGTGGCGCCTTCCAGCTTGGGCACTGTAATCTTATAGGCTTTTGCCCCATTGATATCCTTGTCAGCATCTGCCGCAACGGTCAGAGCTTCATTATCCCTGATGACAACTGAGCTACCGCTGGTTTTGTACAGGGAAGCTTTTGCCGTTACGGTAATCGCCGGCTTATTAGCATCCGTCGGGACGACATATACATAGAATTCTGTAGCAGTCGTTCCGGGAACAACCTTCAGCACATCGGCGCCAGCCTTGCAGTCGGTCTTGCTAATATTAATCGCATAGCCGGGCACGACCTTGTTGCGCACATTCCACTTCAAGTGCAGGTCGGGGGCCTGTACGCTGCTGTCCCAAATAACGCCGGTATTGGTATTTGCCTTGCCGGTGATGGAGAACGTCGCGGACTTCCAGCCGGTATAAGTGTCCTCCGTCGCAGCATCCTTGGTCTGATAGCCGAAGTAAGCTGGCACGGCGGCAACAGCCTCAGAGGCCTCAATTCCTTCCTCCGCATTAGCCGGAACGGCGGGACGCGCCGCAACGGCGGGGTGGAACACGGTCTCGAAGGCATCCATATCCGCAGCTACATCAGACTCAAAAACGGCGGGAATGGCGGTAACACTGCCGGTGACCGGAGTGGTAGGCGTCTTGTCGGTAACCTGAATCCAGATGGCGGGCTCCGTGTCATCAGTGAAGTTTCCTGCGTTGTCGCGCAGCTTCATTGCAGTGGTGGTCAGAGACGCGGTCAGGCCGATGGACACGTCGGTAGAGCCCTTGTTGGTGACCTTCAGATCGTCGCTGGTGCCGCTGAGCTTGGTGATTTCATTATCATCATTGTAGTTGTTAAAGAGAATCGTCGCAGGGGTATCGCCCGTGGCCGCAGTGACGTTCACGCCTTCATAGGCGCCGCCCTCGGCCATCTTTCCGATCATATGGTTCGGGTCGATGATGAAGGACGCGAGAGCGTCGGTGAGGGGGAACTCGATGGACCAGACGTTGCCGTCGACGGCGTTGGTGTAGGTGCCGGTGCCGATGATGGTCTTCTCATCATCCGCGTCATCCGCGAGTGCGGGGATGGCCAGACTCAGGGCCAGGACCAGGGCCAGAACCAGGGCGAGGGACTTGCTGAGCTTGCTTTTCATGTTTTCTTTACCTCCTTGTTATATTGCATCCTTGTGAATGTTGCTTCCGATTTGGAAAGGGATGTGCCAATCGCGGGGGCAGGTCAGCTCTCGACGATCACGGTGAGAGCCAGGGACAGGGTCGTCAGCTCGTACTGGTCGTCATCCACCAGGTGGTAGACCAGCGTACAGTCGTAGGTACCGGCATCCAGGTCCTTGTCCAGCACAATGTTGCGCAGGTGGGTGTTCACGGGCATGACGGGGGACTCAAAAATCTTATCTCCCGTAGCGTCCACGGTGACGTCAAACCACACGGCGTATTTGTTCGCCTTGACGTTTTCCACATAGGCGTCCGGCGAGGCGGACTTGCCGTCCGGGAAATGCCACTCGGAGCTCATCGTCGCGGTGTAGGAGCGGGGAATCGGGCGCTCATTCTGCTGCCGGATCTGTTCCGCAACCTCGCCTACATTTTCTTCGTTAACCAGAACGCTGCGCATCTCTCTCGTCGGCTCCGGAGGAGCCTCCGCCGGCTTGGCATTCAGCTTCATCACCAGCAGGACGACCACTGCCAGAAGAAGGACAATAATCACCAGGCCGACAATCAGTATCTTCTTTCCCCCTTTCACACGCTCTGCCTCCCGTGAACCAGAATCGCTGCGGCTGACCGCTTTGTCATGCCGAATACCTCCAGTTGGAAAAATGTGCCGGCCGCCGGCGCCGCTTTTGAAAAATATGTACCCTTCGACGCTGACTGCCGTTTCGCTTTCATCTATTATATCGTACCGTTTCCGGAAAAATCAATAGGTCTCCTGGAATTTTTTTAAAATTTAATAAAATTTTTTGTTACAAAATATCTCTGTTTGGCGTCAGATAATTACATTTTTTCCGCTTCTGCCGGGCGGGAGCGCCGCATAGAACTGTTGGAGGGGGGATTCCCCCGGGTGCTCCGGGAAGGTGCATAACTACTATATTATCAGGAGCGGCGGCATATGCGGTTTTCGGAATTGAAGGACAAAGAGGTCATCAACATCTGCGACGGACGGCGGCTGGGCTTTGTGTACGACGCGGAGCTGCTGATGCCCTCCGGGGAGCTCAAGGCTCTGATCGTCCCGGGCCCGGCGCGGTTTCTGGGGCTGTTCGGGCGGGAGCCGGACTATCTGATCCCGGTGGGCTGCGTCACCCGCATGGGCCGGGACATCATCCTGGTGGAGGTGCAGGGCAGCTACGGCCGGGAGAAGAAGGGAAAGAAAAACTACAGCTGATACCATATTTAATAGGATGCTTCCCCGGGGTCCGCCATCCAAAGGCCGCCGGCGTCCGGGCCGCAGTCTGAACGCAGCACGCAGAGGTCGGGTACGCCGTAATACTCCAGCAGGGCCAGGGCCTCGGGACCGATGCGCTCCCCGGAGATGGCGATGGGCACTGCCGGGGGACAGGAGACGGCCGGCGCGCCGCAGACCCGGCCCGGCGCGGCGGCGACGGGGACGGTCTCCTGGGGGGCGAAAAGGGCCTGACGGGGCGAGCAGACCCGCTCGCATCTGCCCAGGGGCAGCCGGGGCAGCGCCCGGGGCGGCAGCGTGCACTCCCCCAGGGCCGCGGCAAGCTGCGCGAGGTCCCCGGGGGAATTGTCCGGTGTCGCCATGAGCACGGCGAAATCCGGGTCCACATATTCCGGCTCCACGCCCCCGCGCCGCAGCCGGGCGGCGATTTCCGGTCCGTCGCCGCGCAGGGTCAGCCGGGCAGGGTCGCTCCCGTCCACGGTCCAGCCCTGCCCGGCAAGGGTACCGCGCAGCGCCTCCAGCGCGCCCACGGTGTCCGCAAGACGGGCGGGATAGTCCCCGGCCAGAGCGGCGCAGCAGAGGTCCAGGGAGCAGAGCGTGAGATAGCTGGGACTGGTGGAGCCGAACAGGGCCAGGGCCCGCCGGGCATTTTCCGAAAAGGCGGGCGGCGCGCCGGGGGCGATATGCAGCCAGGCCCCGCCTGTGAGTACGGGCAGGGTCTTGTGGGCGCTGTCGCAGCACATGTCGGCCCCCAGGTCCAGCGGGTGGAGGCTGCGGGGCAGAAATTTGAGATAGGCCCCGTGGGCGTTGTCCACCAGCAGCGGGCGGCCGTATTTCCGGCACACCGCCGACAGGCCGGGTATATCCGCCAGATTTCCCAGATAGTCCGGGCTGGTGATATAGACGGCCGCCACGCCTCCCCCCGCCCTTGCCAGGGCCCGGTCCAGGACCTGAGGCGTGATCTCGCACCGGCACAGCGAATCCCGCCGCTCCGGCCACAGCCACAGGGGCTCGGCCCCGCACAGGGCCGCGGCGGAGACAAAGGCGCTGTGGACATTTCTGGCTGCGGCGATGACCGGGGGCGTGCCGGCGCCGCGGGCGAGCAGCGCCAGCCACACCATGGCCCGGATACAGTGGCTGGAGCCCTCGGTGGAATAGAATGTTTTGCCGCTGCCGAATAAGGCGGCGGCATTTTCTTCGCTCCGGGCGATGATGCCCGAGGCCGCATGGAGGACATCCGCCCCCTGCACCTCGGTGATGTCCAGCGCCTCGCAGCCCAGAGGAGAGGGAACTCCCTTGTGTCCCGGCACATGCAATCGCCGGACCCCCGAGCGGGCGTAGTCCCGGACAAAATCGTAGATCGGCGTATCCATGCCGCGCTATTCCGGCGTCCCCGGCGCTCCCGCGCCGGCCTCCGCCTCCGCCTCGGCGGCCTTTAGCATGATGGCGCACTCGATGCGCTTGCGAAACAGCTCGCAGCCCGGCGCGTAGATCCCGCGGATGCTGCCGCTGGCGTGCCACGCGTTGGCGGCGCAGCCCCCCGAGCACCAGAGCCTGGCCCAGCAGCCGGCGCACTCGGGCCGGGCATAGGCGTTGCAGGACCGAAACTCCTCCCGGAGGGCGGTATTGGTGACGCCCTGCCACACGTCTCCCAGCTTCCAGCGCGCCTCCCCCACAAACTGGTGGCAGGGGTACAGCTCGCCCTGGGGGGTCACGGCCATATATTCCGTACCGCTGCCGCAGCCGGAAATGCGCTTGTAGATACACGGCCCGGAGCGCAGGTCCAGCATATAGTGATAGAAGGTGATGGGGCGGCCCTCCCGCTCCCGCCGCAGCATGTCCCGGGCGAGAAGCGCATACTGCTCCTTGACGACGGCAATGTCCTCCGGCGTCAGGGCCGCGGGGTCGTCGGGGGCGCAGACCACCGGCTCCATGCTCAGCTGGGTGAAGCCCAGCCCGGCCATGTGAAACAGGTCCCGGGTAAAGTCCGGGTTGGCGTGGGTAAAGGTGCCCCGCATATAATAGCCCTTTCCGCCCCTGGCCTGCACAAATTTCTGAAATTTTGGCACCACGGTGTCGTAGCTGCCCCGGCCGGCGTGGTCCACCCGCAGCCGGTCGTGGGTCTCCTTCCGCCCGTCCAGGGAGAGCACCACGTTGCTCATCTCCCGGTTGCAGAAGTCGATGACCTCGTCATCGAGGAGCACCCCGTTGGTGGTGAGGGTGAAGCGAAAATTTTTGCCCCGGTCCCGCTCCACGCTGCGGGCGTAGGCCACAAGCTGCTTGACCACCTCCCAGTTCATCAGCGGCTCGCCGCCGAAGAAGTCCACCTCCAGATTCCGCCGGGTGCCGGAGTGGTCCATCAGATAGTCCAGCGCCTGCTTTCCCACTTCATAGGGCATCAGCGCCCGCTCCCCGTGAAACCTGCCCTGGCCGGCAAAGCAGTAGGCGCATTTGAGGTTGCAGGTGTGGGCCACGTGGAGGCACAGGGCCTTCACCACGTCCCCGGCCCGCTCCTTATAGGCCCCTGCCAGAGAAGCAAAGCTGTCCGGGGCAAACAGCTGCCCCGCGTCCCGCAGCGCGCGCACGTCTGCGATGCAGGCGCGTATCTCCGCCTCCGTCACGTCCGGCCGGTCCGGATATTTTTGCAGCATGGCGGCGACAAGCTCCTCCTCTCCGAGGTCGGGAAAAAGGGCGATGAGGTCATAGGCCACCTCGTCCACCACATGGATGGCGCCGGCGCAGGAATCCACCACGATATGATAGCCGTTTAACTGATATTGATGTACCATTTGCGTGCCTTCTTCTGTCTTTTTGATGCATACGTTTCTGCCGCTTTCCGCCCCCTCCGGGGGAGGGGAAAGCGGTTATGCCGCTTATCCGTCCGCCCGGGCGGGCAGCGTCACCAGGCCCTTTTCATACAGCCGCTGCAGGCTCATGATGATACCCAGCTTTGCGTGATACCAGGTCAGTCCGCCCTGAAAATAGACGCTGTAGGGCGGACGGAGGGGCCCGTCGGCGCTGAGCTCGATGCTGCTGCCCTGGACAAAGGCCCCGGCGGCCATAATCACGTCGCTGTCATAGCCCGGCATGGGGGCCGGGACGGGGCGGACATAGCTGTCCACCGGCGCGGCGGCCTGGATGCCCTCGCAGAAGGCGACGAGCCTTTCCGGGCTGCCCAGCTCGATGGCCTGGATGATGTCGTGGCGGTGTTCTTCGCCGCCGGGCAGCACCCGAAAGCCCAGGGACTCATAGAGCCGGGCGGCGAAGATCGCCCCCTTCAACGCCCCGGCCACGGTGACCGGCGCCATGAAAAAGCCCTGATAGAGGGCGGTTTTTACGTCCAGACTGGCCCCCACCTCCTGCCCCAGGCCGGGGGCGGAGAGGCGGTAGGCGCAGCGCTCCACGCACGCGCGCGTGCCGCAGATATACCCGCCGATGGGCGCCAGCCCACCGCCGGGGTTTTTTATCAGGGAGCCCACCACCATGTCGGCTCCCGCGTCGCTGGGCTCGGTGGTCTCCACAAACTCGCCGTAACAGTTGTCCACCATGACCAGCACGTCCGGGCGGCAGCTTTTGCAGAAGGAGATCAGCTCTCCAATCTGCGCCACGGACAGCGTGGGGCGCATGGCATAGCCCTTGCTGCGCTGGATGGTGATGAGCTTTGTCCGCTCGTTGATGGCGCCGCGGATGCCCTCCCAGTCAAAGCTCCCGTCGGGCAGCAGCTCCACCTGCCGGTAGCTGACGCCATACTCGGCCAGGGAGCAGGGGGAGGGGCGGATGCCGATGACCTCCTCCAGCGTGTCGTAGGGCTTGCCCACGGGAGAGAGCAGCTCGTCCCCCGGCAGCAGGTTGGCGCCAAGGGCCACCGCAAGAGCGTGGGTGCCGCACACCAGCTGGGGCCGCACCAGCGCGGCCTCAGTGTGAAAGACCGCGGCGTAGACCCGCTCTAAGGTGTCCCGTCCGGCGTCGTCATAGCCGTAGCCCGTGGTGCCGTAAAAGCAGGCGGCGTCCACCCGGTTTTCCTGCATGGCCCGCAGCACCCGGGCCTGATTGATCTCCGCAGCGGCGTCCGCCTGGGCAAAGCGCTCCTGCAGAGAGGCGGCGATGGCGCCGCAGTAGTGCTCCACCTCCGGCGCCACGCCGAAGGCGGAATAAATGCCTGTCATTTCGTTACCTCGATGCTTTCCGCAGTTGTCCTTCCGATTTTGCGTTTTGCGCCGGAGGCGCGGAGAAGGCGCGCAGCGCATATGTTTCAAAGTGTAACATGAAACCCTGCCCTGTGCAATCGCAATTCGGGAAGTTTGTGCAAAGTTTACGAATTATTCATTGACTTTCGGGGCTGAGACTGCGATACTGTTAGCATTGTAATGTGCGTCCCATTTTCGGGCCGCGGACGGTGCAAGGGTGGTCGGAATGAGAGAAAAATTTTACCGTTTTATGGCCGGGCGCAACGGTGTGGATGAGCTGGCGCGGTTTGTCAGCTATGTTGCGCTGGGACTCATTGTGCTCAATCTGTTTCTGCGCCTGGGGGTGCTGTGGCTTTTGGGTCTGCTGGCGCTGGCATACAGCTATTTTCGCATGTTTTCCAAAAATGTCTATCGCCGGCGGGAGGAAAACGGACGGTTTTTGCAGTGGCAGTACCGGGTCACCGGCGGCGTGAAAAACTGGCTGGACCGGTGGCGCCAGCGGCGGGAATTCGCCTTTTTCCGCTGCCCCAGCTGCCGCGTCATGCTGCGGGTGCCCCGGGGCAAGGGGAAAATCCTCATCACCTGCCGCAAGTGCGGCAATGCCTTTGAGAAAAAGACCTGAGGCGGGTGGGGAGCATGTTTGGATTTGTGGTTGCAAACGCCAATGCCTTGAGCCCGGAGCAGTCCGAGCGCTACCGCGGCTGCTACTGCGGCCTCTGCCGGGCGCTGAAGCGGCGTCACGGCAATCTCAGCCGGCTGACGCTGAACTATGACATGACCTTTCTGATTTTGCTGCTGAGCGGGATGTATGAGCCGGAGGAGCGGTCGTCCTCCGCCCGCTGCGCGGTCCACCCGGCCCGCCGCCGGCTCTATTGGCAAAACCGCTTTACCGACTACGCCGCCGACATGAACGTGGCCCTGGCCTACCACAGCGCGCTGGACGACTATCGGGATGAAAAAAAGCTGCTGGGTCTGGCGGAGGCCAGACAGCTCCGGCGGCATTACGGCTTTATACGGGAGCGCTGGCCCCGGCAGTGCCGGACCATTGAGGACTGCCTGCAGCGGCTGACGGAGATCGAGTCCTCCGCCGGTTTCGGCCCCGACGCCGCGGCAAACTGCTTCGGCACGCTGATGGGGGAGCTGTTTGTCTGCGACGAGGACAGCCTCTGGGGGCCCCGGCTGCGCGCGCTGGGGGAGGCGCTGGGGCGCTTTATCTATATGATGGACGCCTGCGTGGACCTGGAGCGGGACCGCAAAAGCGGCAGCTACAATCCGCTCGCCCTGCTGCGGGAGGAGTTGACAGACGCGGAAAAAACGGATATGCTGAAGATGCTCATCGGCGAATGCAGCGCGGAATTTGAGCATTTGCCCATCGTGCAGGACGCGGACATCCTGCGCAATGTGCTCTACAGCGGCGTGTGGACCCAATACGCCGCCGCGCTGCGAAAAAAAGAGAGAAAAGAGCAGAAGGGAGAGGACGCGGACCATGGTAAATGACCCTTATTCGGTCCTGGGCGTGTCCCCCAATGCCAGCGACGAGGAGGTCAAGGCCGCCTACCGTGCCCTGGCAAAGAAATATCACCCGGACCTGCACCCCGGGGATGAGAACGCCGCCCGGCGCATGAATGAGATCAACGCGGCCTATGACCAGATCAAAAATCCCCAGGCCCAGCAGCAGCCGAACGGCGGCGATCCCTGGGGCTGGAGCGGCGGGAGCTACGGAGGGGCCTATCAGACCCGCACGGAGACCGAGCGCAACGAGCTCCGGGCCGCCCGAAACTATATCCGCTCCCGCCACTTCCGGGAGGCGGTTACCGCCCTGTCCGGGGTGCCCTACGCGGAGCGGGACGGAGAGTGGTATTACCTCAGCGCCATCGCCAGCTTCAACCTGGGCAACCGGGTGGAGGCCCTGGAGGCCGCACGCCGGGCCTGCTCCATCTCCCCGGGCAATACCCAATACCGGATGCTGCTGGAACAGATCGAGCGGGGCGGCCAGGCCTATGAGCGCAGCGGCGCGGGCTACGGCTATCAGACCGTGGATCTGGGGGGCTTCAATTCCTGCGGGCGCTTTTGCCTGCCCTCGCTGCTGTGCTTCGTGTGCAGCGGCGGACGGTTCTGCTGCTGCTGACAGGGCAGGACACCCAAAAATGCCGGGAAGAACGCGATATATGCCGCCATCTTGGAAGGAGACGCGGACATATACCGTGTTCTTTTTTATGCCCAGGGAGAGGACAGTACCAAAAATTCAGAACAATTTTAACGGTATTCTGCGGGAAAATATGGAATTATGCCAGAATATACCACATGCTGGAGACTTTACTATATCTATCAGCTTCTGGTATAATGGACCGCGCACCTTCCACACGCGGATCGAAGACAGAAAGGAGATCACGATGAAAAATGCTGTGGAAAAGAAACGGCGCCCGACGTGGACGGCCCTGGCCGGGGCACTGCTGCTGACCCTGAGCCTGCTGGCGCCGCCGGCTTATGCCGCGGAGGACTGCTATCCCCCCTGCGCCGCCGGCTATGCCTCGCTGGTGGACGCGCTGAAATCCGTCGGCGCCGACGCCGCATTCCCGTCGCGGCAGACCATTGCGCAGTGCAACGGCGTGGCGCACTATTCCGGCACCGCGGCGCAGAATACGCTTTTGCTGGCAAAGCTCAAGGCCGGCACGCTGCGCCGCCCCGGCGGCGGCGGGACAGGAAGCGCGCCGCTGGATACCAACCAGTCCGCGGTGCAGTACATCCCCCAGGAGTATAAAACCTGCAAGGCCACGGCAGTGGCCATGGCGGTAAACCTGCTCCGGGGCAACAACAGCTGTACGACGGCCGGCATGGGAGGCAGCCTCTGCAGCAGCATAGCCGGCGCGGTCTACACCGGCTCCGACGGGAGGCGCTACACGGGCGTCTACAAGACGGATTCCTATACAGGCTCCGCCGCGGAACTGGAAGGAGCGGTGGACGCGGCGCTGGCTGCGGGGGTCCCGATTGTTGCCGCCGTACACAGCACCGCGGGGGGCACGCGCCATCACTGGGTGGTGGTCGTAGGCAGCGTCGGGGGCGACTATATGATTGTGGACCCGGCCTATGGCCGCACCGGAAGTGTGGCGGAGAACGTCTTTTCGATGTCGGAGCGCCGCTATGCCTTTGGCCTGACGGACTATGCCCAGCCCCACTGGGGTTATGTGACCTTTGCCGCGTCCTGAACGGCGGCGCAGCCGTGCCGGATCTCCCGCCAGACCTCGGTGCGGCAAAGGAGCGAGAGCAGCTGCAGCGGCAGCCAGGAGGCCATGAACAGCGGAAAAAGCAGCACGGCGCAGGTTTCCTGCCGTCCGTGCATGCCCAGATGACCGGCAAGCAGGGCGGCCAGAAGGGTCAGACAGAGCCAGGTGCCCGTCAGGACGCAGAGCGCCGGTCCCGGAACCGGCAGCGTCCCCTGCAAAAGCGGCGGGAGGGCCAGCAGCAGCGGCGGAAGCGGTGAGAGCGCCTGGGCAAAGGGCGCACAGAGAAACAATACCGCGTCCGTCCGCCGGAGAAGCCCGGCGGAGTGCGGCCCGGAGAGCAGCGGCGGGAGCCGCTTCTCCGCCGCGCGCATGATGCCGCTGCACCAGCGCCTGCGCTGGGTCAGAGAGGTTCGAAAGCGGCAGGGGGCCTCATCCAGGGTGACCGCCTCCGGCACCCATCGGATTGGCTCGCCCAGTGCGGCGCAC
>CAJOPB010000042.1 GCA_905236305.1 uncultured Oscillospiraceae bacterium
GGTTGCTTTCAATGTTCACCACGGTTGGAATGACCTCGTTCTGGCACAGGGTTATTGATGTGCCTTCATTACACCTGACTGTTCTCTGATCCACGGAAATTCACTCACCAATGCACTTCTTGACTATCACCACGATAAATAAAGCGGCCGCAGCATTTCGGCGGAAAGCTTTCGCCCGGAACGCTGCGGCTGTCTTTTGTTCTCTCAGGGGTTATTGCTCTGCAGCAAACTGCTGAATTCCGGCCACGATACCGTCATACTGCGTCTTGATCTCCGCCAGACGGCGATCCAGCTCTGCGTCTTCCATACCGACATCCTTGCCCGGACGATAAGCCTCGGCCACCTCACTGGCGGCGGCAGAGAGGCTGTCCAGACCCAGATTGGCACAGACACCCTTCAGCGCATGGGCGCCCTCAAAGATACCGGCGGCATCTCTGGCCTCGCCCGCGGTCAGCAGCCTGGAGCAGGACTGGTCTGTCAGGAACTTCAGGATAAACTTTGCGATTAGCTTATCCATTGGCAGGATTTTCTTGGCGCTCTCATAGCTTCCGCCGATATTGCTGTACAATTCCTGTACTGTCATGACGATTTCCTCCTTATTTTATGCGAGAAATCACGTTCAGCGCACTGCGTGAACGCTCAGATATTCTTCAAAATCCGCCCGGGGCAGGGGACGGGAGTAGAAATATCCCTGAATGTAATCGCAGCCCAATACCTTCAGCGCGGCGACCTGGTCCTCAGTCTCCACACCCTCCACCACGGTTTTCAGCCGCATACCGTCGGCCAAAAGCACGGCGAAGCGCAGAATGCTGTAGTCCTGGGTGGCGGCGGCCTGACGGATCAGACTCATATCCAGCTTCATCACGTCCAGACGCAGGGTGTTGAGGCTGGTGAGACTGGAATAGCCGGCGCCAAAGTCGTCCAGCTCGATATAAAATCCATTTGCATGCAGCTGCTCCAGGGTAGCGGCAATCTGCTCGGGATTTTCAACATAGAAGGATTCGGTCACCTCTATATGCAGCAGGCCGTGGTCCACCCCGTAGCGGTCTGCCAGCGCGGCGATCTGCTCTGCCAGGTCCGGGACCTCAAAGTCCATGCGGGACACGTTGATCGACACAGGGACGGCAGGGATGCCTGCGTCGATGCAGCGGCGAATCTCCTGACAGACCTCCTCCCAGATATAAAAATCCAGCTTGGTGATAAAGCCGTTGCGCTCAAACAGGGGGATGAACACACCGGGGCTGATGAAACCCAGCTCGGGATGAATCCAGCGCACCAGCGCCTCGGCCCCTCCGGTGCGGTCGGAATGCAGGTCGTGCTTTGGCTGATAGTACACCTGAAACTCCCGCTTTTCCAGGGATGCCTGCATATTCTCCACGATCTGCTGCTCCTGCTGCTGGCTCTTTCGCATCTCGTCGTCATACCAGGCCACGTCGCTGTTAAACTTCCGCTTGATCTTTCCGAGGGCCATAGTGGCGCGGTCGCAGAGGGAGGAGCCCGGCAGCGTGTGGTCCACATCCGCATAGATGCCGTGCTTGACGACAAACTTGCGGCCGCCGGGGTCGTCCTCGCCCGGCGTCAATGCAGCCTTTAACACGCTGTCGGGCTGGTGGCGCAGCAAAAAGCCGAAGATGTCCGCGCCAATCCGGCCGCCCATGAGCATATCCGGCAGATTTCCGGAGATGGTGCCTGCCAGAGAACGGAGAAAGCTGTCGCACCATGCCTGACCATAGCGGTCGTTCATGGAACGGAAATTTTCTACATCGGAACAGACAATGTCATAGCTGGTGTCGGGATTGGCCCGGAGAACCTCCTCCACGTTGTGATAGAAAAACTCCTTGCTGTAAAGCCCGGTCAGGCTGTCCAGCTCCAGCCTGCCCAGCATGGAAGCGGATTCCCGCAAACGGATCGTGCTTTTCATGCGGTTTTTCATGACCTCGACGTTGTACGGCTTGGTAATAAAGTCGCTGGCGCCCAGCTCAAGGCAGCGAATCTCGTCGTCCACTGTGTTGCTGGCAGTCATCATAATGACCGGAACGGTGTCAAAGCGCGGGTCAGCCTGCTTGCGCTGCAAAAACTCAAAGCCGTCGCACTCCGGCATATAGACATCCAGCATAATCAGCGACAGCTCGTCACAGTGTGCATCCAGCTGCTCCAGACCCACCAGCCCGTTTTCGGCCTGCAGTACATGATAGTCATCCTCCAGCAGATCGCAGAGGATTTCCCGGTTCATCTCGTTGTCCTCCACCACCAGGACCGTACGCTTTTGCACCGTGTTTTCCATCGTCACTTCTCCCATCATCAGAGATTCTTTCCGGACCGTCTGTCTTCTTCTGTAGCGGCCGGACTTCTCCGTATCTCTCTTATCTTACCGCGGTCTCGGGTATTTTGCAAGACATAGTGACAGGAATTTACAAAAAAATCATCTCCGCCGGGAACGGCGCCTGCCCCTGCTGCCGCACTGCCATTTTCCCCTTGAGCTGCCCGGCAAGAGAAGGGCGGGCGGATGCATCTACTGGTTGCGGCAGTAGATGCGCCACAGACCGCGCATTACCAGGTCCTCATCCACCAGCAGGTCCTGTCTGGCACAGCAGGAGAGCACGCTGTCCATCCCCTCGCCGGTGACTACCACAGTCACGTGCTGGCCCAGATCCTCCTCAATTCTGCCCAGCATCCCGTCCAGCATGGCGGCCATGCCATAAATCAGGCCGCTGCGCACGCTGTCCCGGGTGTTTCTGCCGATCAGACGCCGGGGCTTGTCGATGTTGACATCGCTGAGCTGGCTGGCGCCTCTGGCCAGACCGTCGCGGCTGAGGGCCAGACCGGGGCAGATAATTCCCCCGATGTAACTGCCTTTCCCGTCGATCACGCCAAGGGCGATAGCGGCGCCCATGTCCACAATCACGCAGGGCAGGGGATAGTCCTCCAGCACCGCAACGGCCGCCGCCACAAGATCGCCGCCCAGCTCCGCCGGGTCGTCCATGCGGATGTTCAGCCCGCTGCGCACACCGGGCCCCACCACCAGCGGGCGCTTTCCGGTGCACTTCTCCACCGCATCGGACACCACCGGCGTCAGCTGCGGTACCACAGAGGCGATGATGGCCCCGGCGCATCGCTGCAGCCCCAGACCCTCCCGCCGGGCAAGCAGTTCCATAATGACCGAGTATTCATCCGCCGTGCGCTCCTTGTCAGAGGTCAGCACAAAGCGGGCCAGCTTTTTCCCGTCCTCCACAAAGCAAAGCACGATGCTCCCGTTTCCCACGTCAAGCGTCAGGATCATTTCATCTCCTCCTCCGTACGCCCCCGGGATCTCCGGGCCGGCTTCTCACTCCGCAAGATAATAGCCCACGCCGCGCCGGGTCATGACATATTCGGGGTCCGCGGGGTTTTTCTCCAGCTTTTCCCGAAGCCGCCGGACTGCCACATCCACGGCCCGGAGATCACCGTAATAATCATACTGCCAGACCTGACGCATCAATTCCTGCCGGGAGACCACCTTTCCGGGGCTCTGGGCCAAAAAGCTGATGAGCTCAAACTCCCGCTGTGTCAGGTCCAGCTCCTTTCCGGCTTTGGTAACGCTGTGACGGTCCAAATCCACGGTGAGCTCCCGAATGCGCACCACATTGCCTGCATTCACGCTCTCTGATGCTGCGGAGGCCGGGGCGCTCATCAGGCCGCGGCGCATGTTGCTCTTGACCCGCGCCAGCAGCTCCCGCATGGAAAAGGGCTTGGTAATATAGTCGTCCGCGCCGCTCTCCAGGCCAAAGACCTTGTCCGTTTCCTCCTCCCGGGCTGTCAGCATGATGATGGGAACACTGCTGCCCCCGTCCCGCAGCGTCTTGCAGACCTCAAAGCCGTCCATGAAGGGGAGCATGATGTCCAGCAGAATCAGGTCCGGGTTTTCCTCCCGGCCCATCCGCAGGCCCTCCCGGCCGTCATAGGCCTTCAGGGTCTCATATCCCTCCTTGCGGAGGTTGAAGTCCAGGATGTCCACAATGGCCTTTTCGTCGTCCACAATCAGCACCTTGCGCGCCATTGCTCAGCCCCTCCGTTCGCGCAGCCAGCGCTGGGCCTTCAGCACCGCAATAACGGTCTTCGCGTCCTTCAGCTCGTTGCGCATGGCCATCTCCACCAGCTCATCCAGGGGATGCTTTTCCACATCCAGAAGCTCGCCCGCATCCAGATGCTGCTCTCCTGGCCGCAGCTTTGTAGCCAGATAGATGTGTATAATCTCGCGGCAGTAGCCGGGGGAGGGATAAATACCCCCCAAATCCACATATTGTTCCGCCGTCAGGCCTGTCTCCTCACTCAGCTCCCGCATGGCGCAATCCAGAGGGTCCTCCCCGCGCTCCAGCTTTCCGGCCGGAGTTTCCAGCACATGCTCGCCGTAGGGATAGCGGTATTGCCGCACACAGTAGACGCTGCCGTCCGTATCCACCGGAATCACGGTCACGCCGCCGGGGTGGTCAACAATCTCCCGCAGCGCCTCCCGCCCGTCCTGCAGCCTTACCCTATCCCGAAACACGTGGATAATTCTGCCCTCGTAAAGCTCCTCCCGGGCCAGCCTCTTTTCGGTATAATCCATAGAGCACCTCTTTTCAAAGCGTTGTGTCATTTAATTTGCCTGAACCCATTCGGGTCTCAAAATCCAATAGAGCTATTTTAACACATTCCTTTTATTTTTTCCATAACTTTTCTCTGGATTCCCCGGCCCGGGGAAATTATAATGGATATATCCTGTGCCGCGGCACATATCAGGCAGGCCCGGAGAAGCCGGAGGACTGTTTTCCCTTTCCCGGAGGGGGGAGGGGAGGCAGCAGACAGAACAGAAGGAAGGATACCGTCATGGCCTATATTACGATGAGATTGCACAACGGCGTTACCATAAGCGGCGGAGCGGTGAAAACACTGATCAGCTATGCTCTGCGGCGTCGGGGGCAGCCCTGCTGGCGGGAGATCGGCGTGGACGTATTTTCAGGCGCCGGGGAAACTCTGGTGATTGCCCGGCCGGAGGAACGGGTGGAAATTCGCCTCGCGGACTACGCTCTCCCCTTCCTTTACAAATTTTTTACGGATTAGGGCTTTCATTCCCGGAAAAATGTGGTATAATCTGGGTATTCCATTCCGGAGGGAGGATGGCCGGCCATGCCCAAGGCGCTGGGGGTCAAGCAGATCGCTTCAAACCGCAAGGCGTTTCACGACTATTTTGTTCTGGACCGCTATGAGGCCGGCATCGAGCTGGCAGGGACAGAGGTCAAATCCGTCCGGGCAGGGACGCTGAACCTGAAGGATTCCTATTGCATGATCAAGGACGGAGAGATCTTTGTCCGGGGAATGCATATCAGCCCCTATGAAAAGGGAAATATCTTCAATCGCGACCCGGTGCGCATTCGCCGGCTTTTGATGCATAAGCGGGAGATTCGAAAGCTCAATGCCCGGGTCATGCAGGAGGGGATTGCGCTGATCCCCCTCTCGGTCTATTTCCGGGACAGCCGCGTAAAGGTAGAAGTTGGCCTCTGCAAGGGCAAAAAGCTCTACGACAAGCGGGAGAGCGACGCAAAGCGCCAGGCTGACCGGGATATGGACCGCATGATGAAAAATCGCTGAGTCCCCCGCGAGCAGGGGGGTAGAGCGCTGAAACAAAGGAGGAATCGCATCCATGGCAAATCCTGTTGTCACCATTGAAATGGAAAACGGCGGCGTAATCAAGGCTGAGCTCTATCCTGAGATTGCCCCCAACACCGTGAACAACTTTATCTCTCTGGTCCGGAAGGGCTTCTATGACGGGGTGATTTTTCACCGGGTCATCCCCGGCTTTATGATTCAGGGCGGAGACCCGGAGGGCAGCGGGATGGGCGGCCCGGGCTACTGCATCAAGGGTGAGTTTACGGCAAACGGTTTTCAAAACGACCTCAAGCACGCCCGCGGTGTTCTCTCCATGGCCCGCACGATGCGGCCCAACTCCGCCGGCAGCCAGTTTTTCATCATGCACGAAAAGGCCCCTCATTTGGACAAACAGTATGCGGGCTTCGGCAAAGTGACCGAGGGCATGGAGGTGGTGGATGCCATCGCCGGAACAAAGTGCGATTATAACGATATGCCCGTGGAGCCCCAGATTATGAAAAAAGTTACGGTCGAAACCTTCGGCGTGGAATATCCCGAGCCGGAGACGATATAATAACTACAAGCAGTATCCTTTCCCCACTCCATTTTTCACCCTTATGCAGTACATCAGAGAAAAAGCCCGCGTCCGGCCGGGCTGTTGGGCCTCTCTCTGGTGAGACATGGGGATGTAACGGTTTCGACGGGGGTGTGGAGGCTGGAATAGCGGGTGGATGCGCCTGACATCCTGAAAACGGGCAATTATAAATTA
>CAJOPB010000043.1 GCA_905236305.1 uncultured Oscillospiraceae bacterium
CACCAAACCTACCGTGCGGTTATTCACGCGGTTGGCAAACCGGGCGGAGGCCAGAGACGCAGCCGTCGCCACTGCGATGCACAGCAGCATCACGTCCCATTTCTCCAGCAGGATTGCCGGGTGAATCAGGATGTGACTGACAGAGGCGATCAGCGCGGTAAAGGTCATGATGAAGGTGCTGGTTCCTACGGCGGTTTTCAGCTCCATGCCAAGGAAAGCAGTAAACACGACAAGCATCATCATACCGCCGCCGGTACCGACAAAGCCAGTGCCGAAGCCAATGGTCAGGCCGAAGAACAAAGAAATGGCCACGCCCTTCCAGTCCAGTTTCTCGCCTTTCGCTGCAATATCCTTCCGGGTGGTGTCCGGCTTGACCAGAAAGCGGATGCCGATGCAGAAGGTCAAAAACAGCGTAAAGCTCCCCAGCACCACGTTGCCTACAATGAACGCAACGTAGCTGCCCACGGTGCACATGGTCAGGATGCAGATCAACATGATCCAACCACGCTTCAGATCAATATTCTTATGTTTCGCGTAAGTATATGTCGTCACAGCTGAACCGAGAATGTCGGACGCCAGTGCAATGGCGGTCGCCTGGTATGCGCCTGTCTCACCGGAGAAGGAAGGACAGAGAACGATCAGAATCGGAACCATGACCGTGGCGGCGGAGAGCCCGGCAAGGCCTGTGCCGATACCGGCTCCAAGCGACGCGATAATGTACCAGAAGATTTCCAACCCGTTCACCTCCATCCAAGGATAATCCCGATTTATCGACGTATCAAAACGCCTTTCATATACTGCGTTTCATTATACAGTCCAGAATGTGTCCAAATCTGCCACAGCGACGGGGAAATATGAAAACTTACCCCCTCGTATCCAACTTACCCTGCTAATAAAAAACTTGCCCTGCTTGGAAGTAAGCCACAGACATCAAAGTCGGAGTTTTTATATCCAGTTTTTTCCGTATTCTGTCAGACGTATATCTCGTCTTTCTCCAGCCATTCATTGACCGTCTGCAGAAACTCCCGGCCGTAACGACCGGCCTTGACCTCGCCTACGCCGGAGACCAGCAGCAACTCCGCCATGTTCCGGGGCTGCTTCGCCGCCATATCCGCCAGCGTGGCGTTGGAGAAGACAATATAGGCGGGTACGCCCTCTTTTTGCGCAAGGCGGGTCCGTGTTTTTCTCAACGCGTCGTACAGTCCGCCCACAGGCGCGGTTTTGGCTGCGGGCTGTTTCTCCGCGGCCTGCCGTTTCCGGACGGTCAGGAACACCTGTTGCCCATGGAACAGCACGGCGCCGGCCCGCTCTGTCAGCCTCAGAACCGGGTACTCCCCTTCAGTCAAAAACAGATACCCCTGTCGGATCAATTCATCTATGTACGCCCGGATTTCGGTTCTGTCCACGTCATGCATGATTCCGTAGGTCGGCAATCGGTCCAGCTCCAGGTCAAGGACTCGCTGCTCCCGGCTGCCGTAAAGCATCCGCACGATCAGCGTCAGTCCCAGGCCGCTGCGGTATTTGCGTTCCACCCGCGCCACACCGGACAGGATCTTCTGGGCCTCTGTTGTGATATCCTGCCGGACCATATCGCTCATACAGTTGCCGCAGTTTTCGCAGTGGAGCGGCGCGTTCTCCCCAAAGTAACGCAGGAGCCTGGCGCGGAGACAGTCCATGGTTTTGCAGTAATCCGTCATCGCCCGCAGGCGCGTCAGATCGCGTTCCCGGATGATCGCAGCTTCCTCATCGCTCACTTCGTCGTTTTCCACGCTGCTCTGAATCAGGTATTTCGCGGTCTGCACATCCCCGGAGGAGAACAGCAGGATACATTCCGCACGCTCCCCGTCCCGTCCGGCGCGGCCCGCCTCCTGGTAATAGCTCTCTATATTCTTCGGCATGTTGTAGTGAAGGACAAAGCCGACATTGGATTTGTCGATACCCATGCCGAAGGCGTTGGTCGCCACCATAACTCTGGCCCGGTCGTAGACAAAATCCTCCTGGTTTTGCCGCCGCTCCGCATCCTCCAGCCCGGCATGGTAACGCGTTGCGGAGACGCCGTTTTCTGTCAGCATCGCACAAACCGCCTCCACGCTCTTGCGGGTGGCGCAATAGATAATGCCGCTCCGGTCTGCGTGGCCGGAAACATAATCCAGCACCCAGGCGTCCTTTTTCTTCGGACGCTGAACATCGAAAAAGAGGTTGGGCCGGTCAAAGCCGGTGGTCAGGCAGAAGGGGTCCCGCAAGCCCAGCAGACGGCAGATATCCTTCTTCACCGCATCGGTGGCGGTGGCGGTATAGGCTCCCATCCGCGGGCGGCGCGGCAGGCCCTCCACGAACCCGGCAATTTTTAAATAGCTGGGGCGGAAATCCTGCCCCCACTGGGAGACGCAGTGCGCCTCGTCCACCGCCAC
>CAJOPB010000044.1 GCA_905236305.1 uncultured Oscillospiraceae bacterium
CGCCCGCCGGCGACCGTTCCTTTTCCTTTGCACGCAAGCCTGGCGCAGACACCTGCCTGCGGGAGCAGGATGTGGATTACGGTCTGATCGACGAGACCCGGGTGTTTCATTTCGGCACACTGAGCCTCACGGATGAGCCCGCCCGCTCCGCCACCATCGCCGCCGTGGAATATGCCAAAAGCCATGGTAAGCTCCTGACCTATGACCCCAACTGGCGCGCACCCCTCTGGCACAGCGACGACGCTGCCCGGGAGGCGATTCTCTGGGGCCTGGGCAAGGCGGATGTGGTAAAGCTCAGCGACAACGAGGTGGAATTTCTCTGGGGCTGCGACCCGGCAGCCGGCGCAAAACGGGTGCTGGACATGGGGGCGCGGCTGGTATTTGTCACCTGCGGTCCCGAGGGCTGCATCTTCAAAAATGCCATTGCCGAGGGCAGCGCCAAATCTCTGCGCGGGCTCCACGTGGTGGACACCACCGGTGCCGGCGACATCTTCGGCGGCAGCGCGGTGTGGAAGGTTTTGGAAAGCGGCAAGGCCGCTGCACCGGAGACGCTGACGGCAGAGGAGCTGACGGAGATTGCATCCTTTGCCTGCGCCGCTGCGGGGCTCTCCACCACCCGCTTCGGCGGTATCTCCTCCGTGCCGGAGCGCGCGGAGGCCGAGGCTGCGGCACGGGAAAACCGCTGAGCCGGCAGAGGCATCCATTTCAAAATCATATGGGGCCGTGAAAAATTCTGCCCCTGATAAGCCGGTACTATATATGTCCGACCTCCGGAGAGACCAGACATATATAGTACCTTTTTCTTCGCAGGGTAGCTTTCTTTCCCCACTCCTTTCTTTTGCGGACAGGACCCTCTTTCCGGTTTCCTTTGTCTATTTTTTGGGGAGCGGTGGCCCTAAGCATTTCCGTGCCGCGGCCGATAGGATAGAAAAGGGACAATCCCACCAGATGATCCGGCCCCAGTCTTCCGGTATCTCTCCCCCTCAAGTCGGGGAGAGAGATATGGACATCCAGGGGCGGCAGAGGGGAGGCAGCGTGTATGCAGACACCAGAGATCGGCGCTTTTGCGGGCGTTCAGACCGTGCGGAGTGCGGAGCGGATACAGGGGCCGGGCGCGGCGGAGCATCCCCCGGCCGCGGAGAACGCTGTGGCACGGGATACGGCTGCCCTGAGCGGAAGGGCACAGCCCGCTGCCGCCACACCGGAGCAGGTGCTGGGCAGACTGGTCAGTATGGGAGTGGCAGACAGTGTCTCTCTCCCGGTGGAGCCTCCGCCGGAGGCAGTGACTGCCGCGGCGGAGCTGGAGGTGCAGCTGCCCGAGCCCCCGGCGCAGACGGGGACGGAGGGAGCTGAAGGGGAGTGGCGGCCCTACCAGCCCGGTGCCCAGGCCGCGCCCCAGCTGGTTTCCCCTGACGGCAGCGTCAGGCTGAGCCTGTATCCCTCCGCGGAAGGCGGCGGGACTGTGATGGCCGAGGTCAACGGAATTCTGTTGCCCCTGGATGGAGACGGAACGCTGCTGGCCGGACTGATGGACGGCTCCTTTCGTCTTCTTGCACTGAACCAGGATGTGCTGCTGCAGCTTCTGGACGCGGGTATGGCTGCCCTGACTTTGCCGGAGCCGGGACAGACGGCGAAGGCCGCAGGGAAAGAGGGGCCTGTCCAGACGGAGACGATGGGGGAGAAGGCGCAATCGTCGGTCAGTTCGGCGTCCGTCACCGGCAACGGGGAAGATCCGGCGCCCCGGGAGCTGACGGAGGGGCAGTTTCGCGCGCTGCGCGCGCTGCTGGTGCCGTCCCAGTCCCCACCCCAGCTCCCGTCCCAAAAGGCCGGAGGTGCAGCGGAGTGGCTTTTGGAGCGGCAGGCGGAGCGCTCCTTCCAGACCATGACCCAGCGCTGGCTGCGGCAGACGGAGGACCCCTGGAGGCCCCAGTCACTGCCGGCATGGACCGCGGCCCGCATGGAGTGGGCGGGCAGGCTGCGGGAGGACCCGGCACTGTTTCGGGCCTGGCTGGGGACGGAGGCATCCGGCACCGCTTCACAGCTGGACAGCGCCCGCAGCGGCACAGCGGCGCCGCTGCGGGCCGGGCAGGGACCGGAAGCTGCGCCTGCCCCGGCGCCGCGGCCCGAGACGGAGGATGGCAGCGGCGCCCTTCACAGCCTGCTCTCTGCGGCGCGGACAGAGGGAGAGGAGGCCGGGACCATGGCCCTGTGGAAGAATGCCCTGCTGGCGGAAAACAGCGCATGGCGCCGGGAACCGGAGGACGGGGTGCTGGCGCGGCGTCTTGGCGAATATGTCTCCCAGCTGCTCTCCGGTACGGCGCGGGCCAACACCCGCGCCCAGGCAGAGCTGCTGGACCTGCCGCAGCAGCCTCAACGGGGTGAGGATGAACTGGAAAAGGCCTGGAAGCGGCGGCAGATCGCCTTTGAAGTGGACGCGGCCTGGACGGGAAATCTGCGGGAGTGGCTGCTGCACGTGGACGGGTGGCGGATTGCACGCTGCGAGAGCTATGTCAACGCCCGGGCCAATGAGTGGACAACGGGGCTGATGAAAACGCAGCCTGCCCAGTTCCGCCAGTGGCTCAGCAGCAGCGTGCGCTATGCCGCCAGCACCGGCTGGTTTAACGGCGTCACGGGCTCCTTCCCCATCCGCACATTGCCGGAGGGCTTTACAGAGGAGGACTTCCGCCGCTGGGTCCGGTGGGATGTGTTGGACTATCTGTAGGGAATATTATCACTTCGGGAACGAAATAATCGTAAAGCATTCTTCGCACTTTGCATTGCCGAAGTAATAATTGCCGTGTTTTTTTACTGCTGCGCGGCATAAAAACGAATTATGAATGCGGCATTCGCTGTATTGTTTAATTCCTGTATCCTGTATGAATAATCCGGTTATTCCGCCCGCGCAGCGGGTGGGATAACCGGATATACATTTCAGAAAAAACCCGGAATCGGATGCTTCTCCGGTTCCGGTTTTTCCCCTCTCGGATTGCGGCAGCTCAGTCGATTACTTCGACAGAGACCTTCTTGCCCTTTTTCTGGGCGACAGCCTTCATCAGGACGCGGACCTCTTTAATAATCCGCCCCTGGCGGCCGATGACCTTGCCCATATCCCCGTCGGCGACACGGACCTCAAATACCGTCCCGCCGCCGCCTTCGCGCTCGGTCACAGAAACCTCATCGGGATGATCCACGAGGTTCTGTATAATGTAGGTCAGCAGTTCTTTCATAAGGAACAATTCTCCTAATACTGTTCTCCGATAAAATGTCTCATTTTATTGGAGAAGTATCGCGTAAAGTGCGCTGGTCATTTTGCGCCGCCGAGGGCGCAAAATCCGTCTCATACCGTCTCCGGTACGCGCTCGGTTCCATAAAAGCATCTTTGAACGTTTTTTATGGGAGACCGGTATCATTTGCTTACTCAGCGGGTGCTGCTTCCGGGGCGTCGGACTGAGCTTCTGCCTTTTTCAGCAGGGCACGAACCGTGTCGGTCGGCTGGGCGCCGTTGGCGATCCAGTACTTTGCGCGCTCCATATTGATCTTGAAGGCAGAGGGGGTAGCGGTGGGATCATAGGTGCCGAGTTCTTCGATAAAGCGGCCGTCGCGGGGGAAATGGGAATCCGCAACGACGATGCGATAAAAGGGACTCTTTTTCGCGCCCATTCTGCGCAGTCTGATCTTGACCATGTTTCTTTCACCTCCTGGTTGAATAATAGATATATCGAGGCGTCAGGTGCTGCCCGGCGCCGGATACAACCTTACAGCCCAAAGCCCGGGGGCATACCCATGCCGCCCAGCTTCTGCATACGCTTGAGCTTTTTTCCGCTCATTCCGCTCATCTGCCGCATCAGCTTCTGCATTGACTCAAACTGCCGGAGCAGCTTGTTGACTTCAATGACAGTTGTTCCGCTGCCGGCGGCAATGCGCTTTTTGCGGCTGGAGCCGATGATCTCCGGATTCTCCCGCTCCCGCGGGGTCATGGACTGGATGATGGCCTCGGTACGGGCCATGGCCTTTTCGTCCACGCTGGCGCCGGCGAGCGCCTTGGCGTCCACACCGGGCATCATGGCCAGAATGTCCTGCATACTTCCCATTCCCTTGAGCTGCTGCAGCTGATCATAGAAGTCGGTAAGGGTAAACTTGTTGGCCCGCAGCCGTTCCTCCAACTCCTTGGCCTTTTTCTCATCGAAGCTCTGCTCGGCTTTCTCGATCAGGGTGAGCACGTCGCCCATGCCCAGGATGCGGCCGGCCATGCGGTCGGGGTGGAACACCTCGATCTGGTCCAGCTTTTCCCCGGTGCCGGCAAACTTGATGGGCTTTCCGGTGACTGCCTTGACGCTGAGCGCCGCGCCGCCGCGGGCGTCGCCGTCGAGCTTGGTCAGCATGATACCGTCGATACCCAGAGCGGCGTCAAAGGCGGAGGCGGCGTTGACCGCGTCCTGACCCGTCATGGCATCCACCACCAGCAAAATCTCTGCCGGCTCCGTGGCGGCCTTGATGCGTTTGAGCTCGTCCATCAGCTGCTCGTCGATGTGCAGCCGGCCTGCGGTGTCCAGAAAGACAAGGTCATTGCCATGTTTTTTTGCGTGGGCGATACCGGCCCGGGCGATTTCCACCGGGTCCCCCTGACCCATCTGAAACACGGGGATGTCCAGCTGGCGGCCTACCGTCTCCAGCTGCTGAATGGCGGCGGGACGGTAAACATCGCAGGCCACCAGCAGCGGGCGCTTGTTCTGCTGCTTTCTGGTCAGGGCAGCCAGCTTGGCGCCGTTGGTGGTTTTGCCCGCGCCCTGCAGCCCCACCAGCATCACAACGCTGGGGGATTTGCTGGAGATATTGAGCTTCTGACTCTCGCTGCCCATCAGAGAGATCAGTTCTTCGTTGACAATCTTGATGACCATTTGGGCGGGAGACAGACTCTCCAGCACATCCTGACCGATCGCCCGCTCCGTGGCCCGGCGGACAAAGTCCTTGACCACCTTGTAGCTGACATCAGCCTCCAGAAGGGCGAGACGAACCTCCCGCATGGCCTCCTTCACGTCACTCTCGCTGAGGCGGCCCTTTCCCCGCAGACGCTTAAAGGCCGCGGATAATTTGTCGGAAAGAGATTCAAATGCCATGCCTCGCAGCCTCCCTTAAAAAAATCTGTCCTCACGGACGCAGCGTTCTCAGTCTCCCAACTCCGCCAGCTTGTCCAGCACCGCGGACTTTTCGGGAAAATCGGCCATGGCGCGGATCATCCCGGAAAGCTCCTCCAGCGCCCTGCGCCGGCGGACGGAGCGCGCCACCAGTCCGGTTTTTCCCTCAATCTGCCGCAACGTGGCCTCCGCCCGGCGCACTAAGTCCCAAACAGCCTGCCGGGTGGCTCCATATTGCTCGGCGATCTCCTGCAAAGAGAGGTCCTGATTGTAATGGAGGTCATAGCACTCCCGCTGCTTCTCAGTCAGAAGCTCTCCGTAAAAGTCAAACAAGAGTGTGCGCAGCATGGTTTCATCCATAGAAAAACCGGGCCTCCCCTCGGACGCCCGGCTATTATAACGCGTTCTCCCACGGCTGTCAAGTATTTTTATTTTACAGTCACAGCGGAGAAATATTGTGTGTTCGCCCGGCGTTTCCCCGAAAGAAAGGCATGTGCGAAGACGATACCCTCACGCGCCGGGGGCGCCGGAATCGGTTCCCTCTATGCCCTGCAAAAACCGGGCGCAGCCACGCACCAGTGCGGAGGCGCGGCCGGGGTCCTCGGCGTCGGCGGAGATCACCAGAGATTCCCGCTCAGGAGAGGGCGCAATGCGCACGTCGCCCAGCCCCAGGTGCAGACGCACTCCGTCCCGCAGGTCAAAATCCTCGCCGGCCTCCATGAGCTGCTGGCTCAGCTCCCGCATCAGCCTTGCCCGGCTGCGGCAGCGGTACTCCGTCACGGTCATGCCGTCCGGCGGGCGACGGGGGACTGTGGGGCGGGACGGCGCGGGCGCAGGCGGCTGCTCCAGATGAAGCGTGCCGTCCAGTGCGTCGAGGTTGCACTGATAATAGCTGCGGGGCGTGCCGATATCGCACCAGTACCCTTCCATGCGCACGCCGAGAATCTCCATTTTGGCCTCCATCAGCGCGGGGAACAGGTCCCGGGCGAAGTCCCAGGCCTGTCCCTCGGGCACAAAGTCCATCGCCCCGGGGGTGAGAATATAAATTCCCGTGTTAACCAGGTCCGTCACCACCTGCTCCCAGCTGGGCTTTTCCACAAAGCTGACCACAAATCCGCTGCGGTCGGTGAGCACGGTGCCGTACTGCAGGGGCGTCTCGTGGGCTGCGAGGGCCATGGTGACCGCCGGCGCACGGCGACGGTGCTGCTCAATCAGCGCCCGGAGATCAAAGTCGCAGGCGCAGTCCCCGGAGATCACCAGAAAGTCCTCGTTCTGATAAAAGCCCCTGCAGGCCCTGACCCCCCCTGCGGTGCCCAGCTGCGCCTGCTCCACCTGATACGACACCTCCATGTCCAGCGACGAGCCGTCGCCGAAATAGTCCTGGATGACCTCGGGGCGGTAGTGCAGGGCCATGC
Organism: uncultured Oscillospiraceae bacterium; assembly: GCA_905236305.1. GTDB lineage: Bacteria > Bacillota > Clostridia > Oscillospirales > Oscillospiraceae > RGIG7114. The sequence continues at coordinate 6,551 of CAJOPB010000044.1, forward strand.
AGACCTGGCGGATGCCGTTTTTCTTCAAAAGCTTTAAAATATGCTCCAGCACCGGCCTTCCGGCCAGCAGAGCCATGGGCTTGGGCGTATCTCCCGTGACGGATTTCAGACGCGTACCCTCGCCGCCGGCCATTATGATTGCTTTCATCGCCTTCACCTCAAAATCAGTTTCATGGTGCTAGTATGTGAAGACGCCGGCGGAGGCATACGGCATTTGAAAAACGTAAAATTGGTATTTCCTTCCCGGGCGAATTGTGTTATAATAACTTCGATTAGTCTGTTTCCCGGATATGCGGCTGCGGCGGGCGCAGGTGTGTGCCCCGGGTCCAACATTTTTGTGCCGGCGGTGAGAGAATGAACAAAAAAAAGCTGCAAAAGCTGATTGCGCCGGGGGCGCGGCTGTTTCTGCTGTTGATGGCCGTGTTTGCCGTGGTCACTTTTTTTATCAACGAAAAGCTCGCCATTGCGGAGGGTGCGATGATCCTGCTGCTGATCGTCTATTCTCTCGTGGACGCCCGTCGCCGGCGGCGGGAGCTGGTGGACTATATCGAGGGCGTCACCTATGACGCAGAATCGGCGAAAAACAATACATTGATGAACTTCCCGCTGCCCATTGTGGTGTTCCGTATGTCAGACGGGCAGATCATCTGGGGCAACCAGATTTTCTTTGATCTGTTCGGTGGAGAGCGTCCGGTATTTGAGACCCGGCTGGGGGACATGATCCCGGGCTTCAGCGCCAAGTGGCTGACAGAGGGAAAGAACCAATACCCCGGCCTGATCCAGATCGACGACCGAAAATACCAGCTCCACGGCAATATCGTCCGGTCCCGGGAGGAGGGCCAGGAGGACAACGACCGGAACTTCATGGGGATCACCTACTGGGTGGATGTGACGGAGTATGATAACATCAAGCAGGAATATACCTCTACCCGTCCCGTCGCCCTTGTGCTGGTGGTGGACAACTATGAGGAGCTGATGAAAAACCTCACCGACCGGGCCAAGGCGGACCTGATGGGACGGATTGAGGACAGGGTGAGCCAGTGGTGTGAGGGGAAAAACGGATTTTTCAACCGCTATGACCGGGACCGCTACTTCTTCCTCTGCGAAAGCCGCTGCCTGCCGGGACTGGTGGAGGGAAAATTCAGCGTGCTGGAGGCAGTGCACGAGGTGGTCAATCCCTCCGGCATTCACGCCACGCTGAGTATCGGCGTGGGGCAGGACGGAAGCGGCTTTGAGGAAAATTTCGCCTTTGCCCGCCTTGCGCTGGAGATGGCTCTGAGCCGGGGCGGCGACCAGGCCGTGATCAAAAACCGGTTTAATTTTGAGTTTTACGGCGGACGCGGAGCGGACGTGGGCACCCGCAGCAAGGTAAAGAGCCGCGTCACAGCCAACGCGCTGGCGGAACTGATCCGCGCCTCCGGTCAGGTCTATGTGATGGGACACAAGCTGGCGGATATGGATGCCGTGGGCGCCGCGGTGGGCATGGTCTGTGTTTGCCGTAAGCTGGACACGCCCGCGCGTATTGTGGTAGACCTGGTGAAAAACGCCTCCCACAGGCTTATCGACCTGGTGCAGGCGTCGCCGGAGTACCGGGAGGCATTCATGACGCCGGAGGAGGCCATCGTCCGGGCGGACAGCCGAACGCTGCTGATCGTAGTGGACACCAACCGTCCCGAGCAGGTGGAAAGCCGCCCGCTGCTGGAGAGCTGCATTCGTGTCGCGGTCATTGACCACCACCTGCGGGCTGCGGATTATATAGAAAATGCGGCGCTGACCTTTCATGAGCCCTATGCCTCATCGGCCAGCGAGCTGGTGAGTGAGCTGCTGCAGGAGTTGACGGAGCCCGGCGACGTGACGCGGCTTGAAGCCGAGGCCCTGTTGGCCGGCATTGTGCTTGATACAAAAAACTTTACTCTGCGCACCGGGGAGCGCACCTTTGAGGCCGCGGCGTTTCTGCAGCGGCTGGGGGCGGACCCGGGGGCGGTGAAGCGCCTGATGCAAAACGACATGGAGCACACGGTGATGAAATACCGCATCCTCCAGAGCGCCCGGGTCTACCGTGAGGGCATCGCCATTGCGGTGAGCGACCAGGAGCAGGACCGGGTGGTGGCGGCCCAGTCTGCCGACGAGCTGCTGAATGTCTCCGGCATTCGGGCCTCCTTTGTGGTATATTCCACAGCAGAGGGCGGCGTAATCATCTC
>CAJOPB010000045.1 GCA_905236305.1 uncultured Oscillospiraceae bacterium
AAAGCGCTGAAAACCCGTCTCATACGATCCCAAACGCGCTTCGCGCTATAAAAAGCTTTTCAAGCTTTTTAATTGGGATCAGTATCATAGATATATTCGCAGAAGTCCCCTGTTTCGTTGCAAACTTTTTTCACCAGTCCGTGAAAAAGTGGCTGGTGCAGCCCCGGCCTGGAACCCCGTTCCAGACCGCGGGCTTTCATAATCCCTGTCCTCCCCTCCGTGCAGGCTTGAAAAGGCATGACCACCGGCTCTGCCGGTGGTCATGCCTTTTCACTCGTCAATACCCTTCATGCCGGTTGCATGCAAAATAATTTTATTCCCACGCCCCGCGCAGCACCTCTGCCACGGCGGCGTAGCTGTCTGCGGAAAAGACATCCATCATCCCGGTTTCCCGCAGCGCTTCGGACAAATAATATTGCTCCGTATCCATGGCACAGAGTGTAAGATAGGTTTTTCGGGCCTTTTCCCAGTCCGCAGTGGTCATCCGGTAAAGCTCCAGTGCCCCCACAGCGGACAGAGTATAGCTGCTGGAATAAAACGGTACCTCAAAAGCCTGGGAGTCGCCGAGCCAGTCCAGCTCATAGCCCGGATAGCTCTCAAGCCCGTATTCCTCATACAGGAGGGCATAGAGGGCGTTAAGCTGCTCCCCGTCCAGCTTGTCCGGGGGCAGTTCGTAGACCCGCTGCTGAAATTCATCCATCATGGTGCATTCGATTGCCCGGTCCGCCAGCGTCATCAGCAGCGCATTCCGGGCAGCCCGGGAGAGATTTCCAAAAAGCCGGTCATACCAGTGGGTCATCATAATCTCCATCCCCTGCCCCTGCAGCTCGGACAGGTCCTCGTCCATGAGGCCGAACAGCAGATCCGAGGTGGTGTAATAGGCGTTGGAGAAATGGCCGAACTCGTGGAAAAAATCCGTGTAATCGGTGTAGTCATCGTAAGGGGCATTGAAAATAAAGGGCTCGTTATAATAATCCAGGGAAATCGTAAACCCCAGGTTTGCCTTTCGGAGATCAAAGGAGATGTCATAGAGGTCATATTGCAGCAGATAGCAGAAGGCGCGATAGAGCTCTCCGGAAAACTCTGTGAGTATGCCCTCCGCGGCGGACAAAATGGCCTCCGGGCGGCAGTCCACAGCGCCGAGATAGTACAGGCCATACTCCTCCTCTGCCACCTGCCTGCGGTACTGGGCGGCCAGCGGGGCGATATATCGCTTGACGTAATTCCAGACCTTCTGCATTTCCGCAGGGCCATAGTCCCGGTAAAACCGTTCCCTGTAGGCATAGTCCGAAAAGCTGTCGTACCCGGCCAGCTCCGCCACGGTTTTTCGCAGCTCGACCAGCTGCAAATAGATGTCCGTCAGAGCATCCGGGTCCGGCTCATCCGACGCCATAATACGGTAGTATTCATTCTCCAGGCTCTGCTCCTGCTGTGCAAGGCTCAGTCCCTCCTCCGTGACAGGCTCATAGTCCTCAAACACGTGGATTTCCTCCGGGGTGAACAGCCCATAGAGCAGAAACCCATTTGGGGACACCGCAAGCGTGTGCAGCGCCTGCCAATAGGCATCGGACACGACAGCAGCCAGTCCGTCCGTGTACAGCAGCTCCTCAGACAGCGCCTCGTCCGCGGGGTCGGACAGAGAGCGCAGGGAGATCAGCGCATCCAGCGTCAGAACATAATACAGCTCATCCGTCAAAGCGTTGGCGGCATCCTCAAACTGCTGGGGCGTGCCGCCATTCTCCGCCATATACAGTACCGGCGCGGTAAAATCGTCAAAGCGTTCCGGCGTATAGTGCTCATAGGTCATATCTGCATAAGCGTAATCCGCCCGCCAGACCGGGTCGGAAAAAATACCGTCCTCCGGCATTGAGAAGGAAACCGGCGCGGGGGCGGGCGGGCTCGTCGCGGGGCGCTTGACCGCGGGGGCTGTGGTGGCGGCGGCTGTCTGCGCAGGAGCGGGGGCGGAGCTGCCGGACGCGGAGCCTTTGCTGCCGCAGCCGGAGGCAAGGAACATTGCCGCCGCCAGCATGAGCGCCGGCAGGGCGCGCAGCGGAGAATGCTTCATGCTTTTTCGCTCCTTTCCCTGGAATAACCCGTGCACTGGAGCTTCGCCACAAGCCGGTCGAGGCCGTCGGTAACGGTCACGTCGATGCAGCAGGTGGTTCTTCCCCTGCTCACTGTGACGGCATGGGCGCGCAGAATGCCGCTGCGGGGCGCCCGGAGAAAGCTGATCGTGGTGCTCAGCGATACCGTCTGCTGCCCGCCCTCATTGGCGGCAGCGGCAAAGGCCGTGTCCGCCAGTGTAAAAATCAGCCCGCCCTGGGCTGTTCCGACGCCGTTGAGATGGCGCTCCTCCAGCTCCACCTCCACCACTGCCTCTCCCATGCCGCAGGAGACCAGCCGGCAGCCGGCCTCCTGCGCAAAGCGGTCATTTCCGATCAACGCAAAAATATCCATTGCTTCTCAGCCCAACTGGCTGAGGCTGGCGGCAAGATTTTCAATCAGGGCCTCCAGCTTGGCCTTTTTCTCCCGTTCCGTGTTGACAACAGCCTCCGGGGCACGGGAGACAAATTTTTCGTTTGCCAGCTTTGCGTTCTGTCCGGCCAGCAGCTTTTCCGCGTTTGCCAGCTCCTTCTGCAATCGGGCGCGCTCCTTTTCCAGGTCCACGAGATCCGCCATGGGCATAAACATCTTTGCCTCGCCGGTGACCACGCTCACCATTCCGGTGGTGTCCTCCGGCGGCGCGGTGACCACCGTGACCGTCTCCGCATAGGCCAGCTTGGAGATATACGCCCTGCCCAGCTCAAAGGGCTCGCCGTCCTGAGAGGCAATGATCAGATGGCTGCGGCGGCTGGGAGGCACGTTCATCTCCGCTCTGCGGGCCCGGATGGCCCGGATGGCGTCCATCACCTTTTCAAAGCTCACTGCCTCGGCTGCATAGTCCAGCGCGGGGTCATAGGCCGGATAGTCCGCGATGATCAGCGCCTCGCCGTCGTGGGGCAGGGCCTGATAGATTTCCTCCGTGATGAAGGGCATAAAGGGGTGCAGCAGCTTCAGAACAGCGGTCAGCACATACAGCAGCACCTGCTGGGCCCGCTCTTTGGCAGCGGCGTCCTCCCCATTGAGCCGGGGCTTGGTCAGCTCGATATACCAGTCGCAGTAGCTGTCCCAGATAAAATCATAGATCTTTGCCGCGGCGACGCCGATCTCAAACTTGTCCATGTTCTCACAGACCTCGCGGATGGTGTCGCTGAGCTTTGAGAGAATCCACTTATCCTCCAGCTCCAGCTTTTCCGGCAGCGCGTTTTTGTCAATGGTCAGATTCATCATGACAAAGCGGCTGGCATTCCACAGCTTGTTGCAGAAGTTGCGCATGGCCTCGCACTTTTCCACATAAAAGCGCATGTCGTTGCCGGGGCTGTTGCCGGTGA
>CAJOPB010000046.1 GCA_905236305.1 uncultured Oscillospiraceae bacterium
AAAGCGCTGAAAACCCGTCTCATACGATCCCAAACGCGCTTCGCGCTATAAAAAGCTTTTCAAGCTTTTTAATTGGGATCAGTATCACAGCGTTTTATGGAAGACTGGTATCAGCTGTGGATATAGTTGCTGAGGCCGACCATCTTGTAGCAGCCGGCCACGGCGCCCTGGTCCGGCACGCCCTCGCAGGCCGCGGCGTGGACCGCAGCCTTGCCGAAGACGGGGACCATGGTTTTGGTGGCCTCCACCCCGTCCTGTGCGGCCTTTACGGCGGCGTCGATGACGGTGGCGAGACTGGCGGCAGGGTCCGCCTCCACGGCCTTCGCGGCGGCCTGGGCGGCAGGGAGCACCGCATCATAGATAGTGCGCTGGCCTGCCTGGCATTTGCCCCGCTTCTGTACGCCGGCGGCAAAACCGGTGAGATAGTCCGCCAGACCTGCGCCGTCCAGCTCCGTCCGGCCCTTGAGGGCCTTCCCGCCCTCCATCACGCCGGTGGACATGAGAAAGCCCATGGTGCTGGGCACCAGCGCGCTCATCTTCATGCCGGCCTTCATCAAAAGCTTGCCGATGTCGCCGCCGGCGCCCTCCGCCTCCTGACGCATCAGGTCCGGCAGAGCGGCGTAGCCCTTGCTCATGGTCAGGCCCAGGTCGCCGTCGCCCAGGCGGGCATCCATCTCACACAGCTCCTCTTTTTTCTCCACAAACAGCGCGCCTACGCTGGCAAACAGCTCCGGCAGCTGTTCAAAGCTGATTTTTTCCATTTTGCGTCCCCCCGCTCAGTTCTGCACGATGAAGGGCGTGTTGACCGGATGGGCCAGATAGCCCTTGAGCTCATCGTTGAGCTTGCAGATCGAGATGGAGGCGCCGGCCATCTCCATGCTGGTGGCATACTCGCCCACGATGGTTTTGAACACCTTGATGTCCCGGGCGGCCAGATATTCGTTGATGTCGTTGACCATGATATACAGCTCCTCCACGCTGGTGGCGCCCAGACCGTTTACCAGAATGGCCAGCTCCTCGCCGGCGGCCACGGGCATGTCGCCCAGCAGCGTATCCAGAGATTCCTTTACGATCTCCCTGGAGGTCTTGAGGGGGCCGTTCCACACGCCCGGCTCGCCGTGGATGCCCATGCCCATGGCCATCTCGTTTTCGCCCAGCTCAAAGTTGGGGTGGCCCACCTCCGGGATGACGCAGGGCGTCAGCGCAAAGCCCACCGTGCGGGTGTTGTCCTTGGCGAGCTGGGCCGCGGCCAGCACCGCGTCCAGATCTCCGCCTTCGTCAGCCTTTGCGCCGGCGGCCTTGAACATAAAGTAGATACCGGCCACGCCCCGGCGGGTGGCGGGATCGGCGTGGGAGTTGACATCGTCCGCCCCCACGATGCTCTTGCAGACGATGTCGTCCATGTCGCAGAGGTCGGTGGCCATGTCAAAGGTCATGATGTCGCCGGTGTAGTTGCCATAGAGATACAATACGCCCGCGCCGGCCTCCACTTCCCTGGCGATATTATAAATCTGCTCGGGAGAGGGGGACTGGAACACGCCGCCGACGCCGCAGCCGTCGATCAGCCCGTCCCCCACATAGCCCAGAAACAAAGGCAGGTGGCCGGAGCCGCCGCCGGTAATGATGGCGACCTTGCCGGGCTTTTTGTTGGCGATGCAATAGCTGCGCAGATCGCCTCCGGCACATTTTACCCGGCCGGCATGGGCGGCATAGATGCCCTTGAGCATGTCATCCACATAGGTTTCCGGTGCATTGATGATTTTTTTCATGAAAGCGCCTCCTTATCTCATGTTCAACAAAACAGGGCTTAGAGCCTGTAATTTTTACATATATATCATAATGCTTTCCCGGCGGTTTGTCAATGACACCCGACGAAAAGCGATTGACAAACCTGCCGCATATCCTGTATCATTGTAACAATAGCGATAAAAGCAGCCAAGAGCCGGCGGGAACGGGTGGTTCCCTTCCGGCGCTTGGCAATCGGTGTTTGGAGCGTATGGAGACTATGACAGAGACCAATTTCTGGACCGGAGAGCTGGAGGGCGTGCTGCGGGCGCTGGACGCGGGGCAGAGCCCTGTGCTGGCCAGCGGCATCGGCGCGGCAGCCCGGGCCCATTTTGCCGCGGGGCTGCGGAAGCATTTGGAGACGCCGCTGGTGGTGATCTGCTCCGACGACAGCGCGGCGGAAACCATGCAGCGGGACCTGGAGGCGCTGCTGGGAGAGCCGGCCGTGCTGCTGCTGGGGCGGGAGCTGACCTTTTTCAGCGCGGACAGCGCCACGCGGCTGGGGGAGCAAAAACGGCTGGCGGCGCTGGACGCCCTGGCCCGGGGCGGCGTGCCGGTGACTGTGGCCTCCGCCGCCGGCCTGGTCCAGCGCTGCATCCCCCGGGAGCTGCTGCTGGAGACGGCCTTCAACCTGGAGGCGGGCCAGGAGCTGGCGCTGGACGAGGTGGAGCGGCGGCTGCTGCGCTGCGGCTATGTCCACCGGCTGGAGGTGGACGCGGCGGGACAATACTCCCGCCGGGGCGGCATATTGGACCTCTGCTCCCCGGGCGCGGACTACCCGGTGCGCATGGAGTTCTGGGGGGACGAGATCGACTCCATGGGTTATTTTGACCCTGCCACCCAGCGCCGCGTGGAAAACATCTCCTCTCTCCGGGTGCTGCCCGCCGCGGAGACCCTTGCCGCCCTGGCCCCCGGGGGGCAGACGGGGCTTGCGGATGCGCTGGACGCCGAGGCGGTGCGGCTGGACCGTTCCCGGGCCGCAGGGCAGGCCGAGGCCGCCCAGCGGCTGCGCTCCGAGGCGGAGAAGCTGCGGGAGGCCGGGACCCTTGCCTCCGCGGACCGCTATATGGGACTGATCTATCCACAGTTTCACTGCGCGCTGGACTATCTCGACGGGGAGGCGCTGGTCTTTTTGGACCAGCCCGTCCGCACCGCACGGATGGCCGAGGACCAGATGAAGCTGCTCCACGAGGACATCAAGGCCCAGCTGCTCTCCGGCGGACTGCCGGGGCGCCGGGCGGAGTTCCGGCTGGACTGGGGGGAGGCCCTGGAACGGCTGGCGGACCACCCCGTCGTGATGGGTGATAGCTTTGTCCAGGGCCGCTGCGCCCCGGAGCCCCGGGCCATTGTCTCCGTCACCGCAAAACAGCTCCCGGGCTACAACGGCAACCTGGAGCTGGCCTGCGAGGATGTGTCCCACTATGTGTCAGCGGGCTACAGTGTGGCCGTGCTGGCCGGGGACGAGCGGCGGGCGCGGGTGCTGCTGGATTTCTTCCGGCAGCGGGAGATCCCTGCCCGGCTTTTGGCGGACCTGCGCTCCCCCGGCGCCGCGGTGCTGCGGCCCGGGGAGGCCGCTGTAGGGGTAGGGGCGCTGTCCGCGGGCTTTGAGTATGTCCGGACCAGGCTGGCCGTGCTGACGGACGCCCAGCTCCTCCGGGCCCCGGGGCGCAAGGCCAGACTCCGCCAGCCAGGCAAAAAAACCCCGGAGCGCAAGGGGCTGAGCTCCAGCGCCGACCTGGCCGTAGGGGATCTGGTGGTGCACGAATACCACGGCATCGGCCGCTTCACCGGCATCGTGAAGATGAAGGTGGACGGGGTGGAGAAGGACTATATCAAGATCAGCTATGCCGGGGCGGATGTCCTCTATGTCCCGGCGACCCAGCTGGACCTGGTGGGAAAATACATCGGCGCCGGCGGCGCGGGGGACGAGGGAGAGAATGCAAAGCCCGTGCGCCTCAGCCGCATGGGCGGCACGGACTGGTCCAAAACCAAATCCCGCGCCAAGGCCGCCGCCAAAGAGATGGCCGGAGAGCTGATCCGCCTCTATGCCGAGCGGCGCCGGCGTCCCGGCCACGCCTTCGCGCCGGACAGCCCCTGGCAGACGGAGTTTGAGGACGCCTTCGGCTATCCCGAGACCGAGGACCAGCTTCGGGCCATTGCGGACATCAAGCGGGATATGGAGTCCTCCGTGCCCATGGACCGGCTGCTCTGCGGCGACGTGGGCTACGGGAAGACGGAGGTGGCCCTGCGGGCGGTGATGAAATGCGTGCTGGACGGGTATCAGGCCGCGATTTTGGTGCCCACCACGGTGCTGGCCCAGCAGCACTACCAGACGGCGATGCAGCGGTTTTTCGGCTATCCCGTGCGCATCGAGGTGCTGTCGCGGTTTCGCACGCCGGCGCAGCGCCGGGCCGTCCGCGCCGGACTGGCCGACGGCAGCGTGGACATTGTCATCGGCACCCACGCCCTGCTGCGAAAGGACATGCACTTTCAGAAGCTGGGGCTGCTGGTGGTGGATGAGGAGCAGCGCTTCGGCGTCAGTCACAAGGAACGGCTGAAGGAGATGAGCCGCAACGTGGATGTGCTGACCCTCTCCGCCACCCCCATCCCCCGGACGCTGAATATGGCCATGAGCGGGCTGCGGGACATGTCCACGCTGGAGGAGCCGCCCCAGGACCGGCTGCCGGTGCAGACCTTTGTGATGGAGCACGACTGGGGCGTGGTGGAGGACGCCATCCGCCGGGAGGTGCAGCGGGGCGGCCAGGTCTATTACCTCCACAACCGGGTGGAGGATATCGAGCGCACGGCCTCCCGGATTTTGAAGCTGCTGCCGGAGGTCACCGTGGGGGTGGCCCACGGAAAGATGGACCAGAACCAGCTGGCCGTCACCATGGAGGGGGTGGCCAGCGGGGAGATACAGGTGCTGGTGTGCACCACCATCATCGAGACGGGCATCGACATCCCCAACGTCAACACGCTGATTATCGAGGACGCGGACCGGCTGGGCCTGGCCCAGCTCCACCAGATTCGGGGCCGGGTGGGACGGTCGAGCCGCCGGGCCAGCGCCTATCTCACCTACCGCCGGGATAAGGTGCTGTCCGAGGTGGCGGAAAAGCGCCTCAGCGCCATCCGGGAATTTGCCGCGTTCAACGCCGGCTTTCGCATCGCCATGCGGGATCTGGAGATCCGCGGCGCGGGAAACCTGCTGGGCGCGGAGCAGAGCGGCCACCTGATCGACGTGGGCTATGACATGTATCTGCGGCTGCTGGAGGAGGCCGTGCTGGAGGAGCGGGGCGAGCAGCCGGAAAAGCGGACGGAATGCGCCGCGGATCTGGCGGTGAGCGCCAACATCCCCGAGCGCTATGTCCCCTCCCCGGAGCAGCGCATGGACCTGTATCGCCGCATCGCCCTGATCCGCACGGAGGACCAGGCGGACGATCTCACCGACGAGCTGATCGACCGTTTCGGCGATCCGCCCGCCTCGGTCAACGCCCTGATCCATGTGGCGCTGCTGCGGGGCGAGGCCTCCCGGGCGGGAATTCTGGACATCTCCCAGAAAAGCGGCTGGCTGCGCTTTACCCTGGACGACTTTGACATGGAACGGGTCTCGGCCCTCTACGCCCGCCCGGAATTCAAAAACCGCGTGAAAATTGAGGCAGGGTCCGCCAGGGCCGTGCTGGTGTGCCGTCTTGCCAGCGGAAAACAGGTTGTCGAGGCGGCCAGAAAATTTGTCGCTGCCTGGGCGGAGACGAAAAAGTAACAAGAAACAGAGACGGACGGAGGTCATTCGCCTCCGTCCGTCTCTGTTTCTTCTGTTGAAGGGGGTTGTGGGGCAGCCTCGGGGGCTTCCTCCGGCTCAGGCTCAGGTGTCGGGGCGGGCGGTTCCGGCTCCGGGTCAGATGCTTCCGGTTCCGGGGTAGGGGCTTCTGTTTCCGTCTCCGGGGCCTCCGCCTGCGGGACAGGCGCTTCGGTGATTTCCACCGTCTCTGCGCGCTCCGCCGGTTCCTCGCTTTCCTCACTGTCCTGCTCCGCTTGTGCAGAAGGCGCTTCGCCGGGCTCCTCCGGGCTGTCGGAGGCCGGCGTAATCTGCCAGCGCACGATCACCTGTGGGGCGGCCTCCAGCATGGCGGCGCTGAGACGGTCCCAGTCCGCCCCCGGATTGCAGGCTCCGGTGAGTCCGAAGGAGAATACCGCGCCGTTTCCGTCTTCATCGGCCGGGGAGAGTGTGCGGGTATACACCAGCGAGCCGCTCTGCTCCAAAGCGCCCACGAGCTCGCCGCCATCCAAAAATCCCAAATACAGCGCCGCCAGGGGCGCATCCGCGAAATCCGGCCGCGCGGCGGTGGTCAGGGGGCCCAGATGATTCAGCTCCACCGTCACCGTCACGTCAACGGCGGCGGGACTAAAATTGGTCACGGTCAGGGTCTCGCTCCGGCTGGACAGCGCATATTCGCCCTCGAAATTCCAGAACAGCAAGGTGGAACCGGGCTCCACCCGGGGGCCGTTGAGGGCCCGCAGGCTGCGCTTTTCCATCTCGCCCATGGGGTCCAGCAGAAAATCTATGGGGGAGCTGCCGTCCGCCGGCAGCAGAGGCAGGTCTACGGTCACCAGGGATTCCAGCTCCTCCTCCGTCAGCCCGGGCTCGTCGTCGTTGTCCACCAGCAGCGCGCTGCCGGCCTCGGCTTCGGCTTCTTCCCCGGTGGTCTCGCCGCCGGTTTCCCCGGCTTCGCTGACGTCCTCGTCTTCTTTGGTTTCCCCGGTCTCCCTGTCTTCGTCTTTTTTGTCTTCTTTGACTTCTTCGGCTTCGTCCTCCGGGCTTTCGCCGGTTTCCCCGGCTGCTGCGGCTTCGGCCTGCTCGCTTTCCGGTCCCTCCGGTGCGCGCTCAGACTTGCCGGTGTCCGCCGACTCGGTTTTGGACGGGCGCGTTTCCGCAGGTGCAGTCCCGGCAGCGGTATCCGCCGCGGACGCGGCTGCGCCGCTTTCCGCTCCGGTCTCCGCTGCTGCGGTCTCCGCGTCGGGGTGCGGGGCAGGGGCCTCCGTCTCCCCGGCTTCCTCCGGGTCGCCGGTTGTGTGTTCCTCAGCTGTACTCCGGGAAGGCTCGGTATCCTCCGCATTTTGCGGAAGGTCCGTGTCCTCCGGTTCATTGCCGCGCTCAGCCTCCGCGGCCGCGTCCTGGCCGCTGTCTTCGTCCTTCGCGTCTGCGGCGGAGGTGTTTTCCTCCGGGGACCGGGGTGTCTCGGCGCGCTCCGTCTCCGGTGCGCCGCCGGAGCTGTCCGACGCGGACCGGGTGGTTCCGCCGCGCTCCTGCTCCGACGCATTTCCGTCAGCCTTCTCCCCGGCTGCCGGCGCCGCGCCGTTATCCGCCTCCGGCGCGCTGCCGGAGGTCCCGCCCCCCTCTGTCTCCGGCGCATCGCCGGACGGGGCGCCGCCGGACGGCGCGGAGGCCGCGGCCGGTTCTGACACCGCCTGCGCGGGCGCCTCTGCGGCGGCAGGCGCAGCATGGGACTGGGAGCTCGGGGCGGGCTCGGCCGGGGACGGCGGCGCCGCGGAAACGCTGGCGCCCGCCGGCTCCGGCGCGCTCTGGGAGGATGAAGGCTCCGCGGTCTGCGTCCCGGCCACCGGCGCGCTCGAAGCGGCCTGGGGGGCCTCCGCATCCTCCGCCGCAGCGGCAGGGATTGCGGCGGTGCTGCACAGCAGCAGCACCGAAAGAAGCAGAGAGAGATATTTCATTGTCAGCGCGCGTCTTTTCATCGTCCGCCTCCAATCAACACTTGCTTTCATTTTTACAAAGCGTGGAGCCGCGCGAAGCGG
>CAJOPB010000047.1 GCA_905236305.1 uncultured Oscillospiraceae bacterium
CATGATGGGTTTTGAAATTTGCTAAAAATATGATTTTTCAGAACTTTTTCGCGTGAATAGCGTTTTTACCTGCTGCGAAGTTTGAGTTACAAGCTTTCGGTATCCCCGGGTTTGCTATCCGCTGCCCTTCCGGTAACACCAGATGACGCATACGAATCTTCAATAAAAAGTTGGAATCTACTTTTTGTTGCGCCGTCAGGCACATAAACTCAGCGAGGCAACGGCCTTTCCCCTGCCTGTGAACCTGTAACTTTTCGGGCGGCTTTTCCGTATCAGGTGTTGACGGAGAGCGCAGAACGCGTTAAAATGCAGGTAAGAAATGCGTGCGCTATCATTTATTAAGGTATACATCCATTTATCCCGAAAGAGGTCAGCGCATATGAAAAAGTTGCACAGCGCCCGCGCCAGGGGGCTGCCGCTCCTGATTTGCCTGCTGATTGCTGCTGCGGCAGTGATTTTGGCCGCGGTATTGCTCTGGGTCCGCCGCCCTGCTGCGCAGTTGGAGCTGCCCTATCTCACGGCCCGCTGCGCTCTGGTGGCAGAAGCAGACAGCGGTCAGGTGTGCTATGAAAAGGACGCGGACCGCTCGCAGGCCCCCGGCAGCATCACCAAGCTGATGGCCGTTCTGCTGGTGCTGGAGGATATCCGATCCGGCGTTCTGGACTGGGGAGATACCGCAACCGTAACCGAGGCACAGGCCAACGCTCCCGGATCTCGCTTCGGTCTGGCCGTCGGAGAACAGCCCACCGTGCGGCAGTTGGTCGCGGGGGCACTGCTGTCCAGCGGCTGCGATTGTGTACAATGTCTGGTGCAGCTCTGCGCGGACAGCGAACCGGCCTTTGTGGAGCGGATGAACCGCCGCGCCGCGGAGCTGGGGCTGCATGCCACACGCTTTGTCAACGCCACTGGGATCGACGCAGAAGGACACTGCTCCACTGCACGGGATATTGCAAACCTCTGCCGGTTTTTGACAGCGGAATATCCGGAAATTCTGGATTTTACCGCCGCGGCCGAGCTGACAGACGGGGATTACAGCTTTCACAATACAAATCTTCTGATCGGGTCCGATCCGCGCGTGCTGGGGCTGAAAACCGGCACCACAGACGCCGGAGGCTGCAATCTGGCTGTCTACGCCCGCACGGCAGAAGGCGACGTGATTGTGGTTTTGCTGGACTGCGCCAGTGACTACCGCCGGTTTTCCGAAACGGAGCGCATTCTCGATGCGCTGGAAGGGACCGGGTAATATGAAAGTAAAAAAACGCAGCGCTCAATCCGGTTCCGCGCAGGAGCCAAAGGCGCGCTATAACACGCCGCTGCTGTTCGTGCTGCTGATTCTGTTCCCGCTTTATGGCGGATATTACAATTTTTCCCTGCTGCTGGCCGGTACGGTGCTGGCGGTACTGCTGCTCGTTACCTGCCTGAAAAGCCGCAGCCTGATATTGCCCACCGGGCCGGAGGCGTGGTTTCTTGCAGGACTTTGGCTCTGTCATCTGCTTACATTTCCTCTGGCTGTCAGCAGCGGTATGGCCTTCACCGGCTTTCTGCGCATCACAGCCTGGCTGCTTTTCTTTCTTTGCGCCGCTACCTACAGCGCTGCGGACCGGCGGGTCATTCTCGACGCGCTGGGCTATGAGGGGGCAGTGCTGGCACTGGCTGCTATCGTCCGTTTTCTCTGGAATACCGCCCATGGGGTCTCTGACCTCAATGGACGGATAGACGGTCCCTTTCAATACGCAAACACCTGGGCGCTTTATCAGCTGGTATGCCTGTTGCTGCTGCTGATGAAGCAGCAACGCAGGCGGCTGGACTGGGGGGCAATGGCCGTGCTGGTGTGCGGTGTATTTCTCTCCGGTTCCCGGAGCACTTATCTTTTGCTGCTGCTTGCCGCCGCAGTGCTGACGGTGCAGCGGCTGCGGATGGGACAGCGCAAGGGATTGCTCCTGGGCGGAGGAATCCTGCTGCTCTGCCTGGCCGCTGCCGCGGCTCTCAGCAGAGGCATGGTTCTGGACCGGCTGCGGGCCATCACGCTCTCGTCCTCCAGCCTCAACGGCCGGCTTCTGTATGATCTGGACGGTCTGAAAATGCTGATGCGCCATCCCCTGGGGCTCGGACGGGGCGGCTATCTCTATCAGCAGCCTCTGGAGCAGACGGGCATCTATATCCTGCGCTTTATCCACAACGAATACCTCCAGTTTGCGCTGGATGCAGGCATTCCCGGTGGCCTGTGCGCGCTGGGGCTGGCGCTTTCGCTGCTGCTGCGCCGGGGGACAGGTGCACGGGAGCGGCTCATACTGCTGGTTATATCGCTCCATGCCCTGGTCGACTTCGATTTTCAGTTTGGTGCCGTGGCCCTGCTCTGGCTGCTCTGCGGCTCCGGCGGGCGCAGCCGCACGCTCCCGCTGCGTTCCCGCGCTCCGGCAGTGGTCTGCTGCACTCTGGCAGCGCTGTCACTCTATGCCTCCACCGCTTATTTTCTTGATTTTTCCGGCAGCGCCGGCAGGGCATATGCCATGCTTCCCTGGGACCTTGAGCTGGCGGAAAACCGTCTGCAGACCTATCCCTCCGCTGCTGCGGCGCAGCCGCTGGCGGAACGGATTTTGCGCGGCACGGACCTCTCCATGCTCGCCTGGGACTGTATGCGCACCGCCGCCGTGGAGCGCGGGGATATGCCCGCTGCGGCAGAGGCAGGGTATCGCTATCTCCGCCTCAATCCCTACCGGGGTTCGGCATATCTGGATTTTACCGCGCTGCTGGAGAGCGCCCGGGACACCGCTCCCCCGGACGAGCAGTCGCGATACAGCGATTATGCGGCCCGGGCGCTGGCCAGGCTGCAGGAGGTAAGGGCGGGTACCAGCCCTCTCGCTTACCGCATTGCCGAGTCACCGGATTGGTCCTTTGCAGAAGGGGTTACAGACAGATTGACGGCGTTCACTGAGAAAGGAGAAAGAGAAAAATGAGACTGAACCAAAAGCTTCTGACGGTTTTGCTGACCCTTTGCATGGTGTTAAGCCTCTGCGTTCCGGTCAGCGCCGCCTCCCCAACGGCAAGCTACGGCGCCTCCGGTTATTCCTACATCGGAATCTATGGTGCTCCCTCCTTTGAGGACAACGTAATTCCCGCCAGGAATGCCGAAGGCAAATGCGGCCTGATTGACCCCCGCGGAAATGTAGTCATGCCCTTCCTCTACGACGATTTGCTGGACATCGGCTGCGGTCAGTATATCGCTTCCGACTATCTGGAGACGGGCGGTACCGTGGAGTGTATCGTCAATGCCGAAGGCGAGACCATTCTGGCTCCCGCACAGCAGACCATCTCTGCCAGCGGCAGGATAATTACAGTTTTGAACGAACAGGAAAAGACTGCGCGCTTCTATGACCGGGATCTGCAGCCGGTTGCCCTGGAGGGCTTTGACTGGGTTTACCAGCTGGGCGGCGCTGACTTTGCCCCTGACTCCACCCGCTTTTACAGCGCCCGCAGCACGGATCACAGCACCTTTCTTCTGCTCAACAGTGCGATGTCCACAGTGGGCCGCTCCAATGACTACTATTACTGGACGCGGACCGGGGAGGACGGCGATATTGTCTACTACACCCACGGAAGCCTGTACAGCAGCGCCGGAAAGCTCCTGACGGACCCGTCCCTGTACAGGGAGATATGGGAGACAGAGTATCCCTTCCTCAGCGTCTATGATTATGACGGCCATGTCGGCGCACTCAGCTTTACCGGCGAGGAGCTCCTGCATCCGTCCGGCTATGAGCGGATCAGCATGAGCCAGGAGGGCTATCTCTACGCCCAGCTCAGGAGCGACCCTGCCGCAGGCGATGAAGCCGGTGTCGCCACAGAGGTCTGGAAGGACGGCACGCTCTATCACACCTACTCCGGTAAAAAAGTAGAGGCAAGCTTTTATGACCGGCCGCTGTGCTTCAGCGCGTCTGAAAACGGACTCTGCGGACTGATGACACCCGAGGGGAATGTGATCGTTCCGGAGAACTATATAAGCTTTCATAACTTCCGCCCGGGCTATTACTTCGCCGTCAAGCCGGATCAGACTACTCAGGTGCTCAATGCCTCCGGCGCTCTGGCGCTGACAGAGAGCTACACCTGGATCAGCCGCATCGGCCCCGGTGAGTCGGTGTTTGTCATGGGCATGACCGGGGAAAATCGGGAGATCCGCAATGTGATAACAGGAGAACTGGTGGCCAGACTGAACGGCTCAGATTATCCCGTTATCTCCTGGAGTGACGGCACGGACAGCAGCGCCGAGGCCGGATTGATGAGCTTTTCGCTGCCCAGCCGCACGATATATGTCAACTATCTCACCGGCGAGCTGTTGGGCGAGCTGCCGGTCCAGGCCAGTCTGTACGACAGAAAGGGCCATTTTACCTACAAGACCGTAGACGGACTGTATGGGGTCGGCCGGCTGAGCTGGGACGGCATGGACCCGGACACCCCCTCCGAATGGGCCGCTGCGGAGGTGCGCTCCGCCATCGCAGCCGGACTGGTGCCGCAGGCGCTGCAGGGGGACTACCGCGCTCCCATTTCCCGGGCGCAGGTCTCCCGGATGTTTCTACTGCTGCTGGAGCAGAGCAGCGGAAAGACAGCAGATGTGCTGATGCAGGAGCAGGGAGTGGCTCCGTCCGCGGATGCTTTTCGGGATACCCGGGACAGCGCTGTCCTGGCCGCCCACGCCCTGGGGCTGTTCAAGGGCAAGGCAGCGGGCATTTTTGACCCCGACGGCACGCTGACACGGGCGGAGATTGCCGCAGTAATCAACCGGGCAGCGCGGCTGCTGGGCGTGGATACCACGCTCTCCGCCCCCGGCTTTACCGATGTCCCTCCGGACCACTGGGTCTATTCGGAGCTGGGCTGGCCGGCCAGCGCGGGAATTATCCAGGGCAACGGAGCAGGCGGCTTTGACCCGTCCGGACAGCTGACGATAGAGCAGGCCATTCTGATTTCCGCCCGGGCTCTGAACGCGTTGAAAACCCGATAAATCCGCTTTGGGGACCTTGTCTCCGCCACTGAAAGAAAGGATGAGATGAGAGCATGAGATTTGATCGAAAGCTTATGGCAGCGCTGCTGGCAATCTGCATGGTGCTGAGCCTCTGTTGTCCGGCCTTTGCCGCCACACTCAATGCCAATTACGGCGATGCAGTGTATTACGACATCGCACTCAGCAACTATTCCCGCATGATTCTGTTTCACAACGGCGTGATGATCGCCGCGGACAAGGACGCAAAATACGGCCTGATCGCCGCAGACGGCAGTACGGTTGTCCCCTTTCAATACAGCGGCATCTGGGAACTGGGCAACGGCCTTTATAAGGTATCCAATGTGGATGCCAACGGCAGCTCCCAGGGAATCATTGATTACACCGGCAGGGAGATCATTGCGCTGTGTGTCGGCCAGAGCGTAAACAGCGCCAACCAGGTCATCGCTGTGTATAACCAGGGCGGTACGGGGATTACCAACTACTACACCATGGATATGACGCCCGCAAACCAGCAGACCTTTTTCGGCTATGCGTCCGAAGACGCCAGCCAGGACCCCAAGCTGGCGGAGTATGACGGATATTATATTACGGACTACGGCTTTATCGTGTGGCAGGAGCGGGACAACAAGCTGCAGTACAGTCTGCTGAACACCTCCTACAAAACCGTGATCCCCTTTGGCACCTACAGCCACATGGAGGCGGATTTTTATGGCCGTCCCCTGATCTACGTCCGTTCGGATGAGAAGCAGGGCGTAGTAAACGCATCCGGCAAGCTGCTGGTGCCCATGAAGGAGTACAGCAGGCTGGATATCATGAACGACGACGGTTACATCACGGCCTCCACCTTTGACCAGAGCGACAAGGGCGTGGTCAGCAACATTCGCTCCACCGTATACAAGGACGGCAAGGAGATTACCGTGTTCCGGGACAAAATTGCCATCAGCCGCCACGGAATGCCCAATCTCCTGTCGCTGGAGGACGGCAAATACGGTCTGATCACCCCCAAGGGGATTCGGCTCATGGACAGCAAATACGCCGTGCTCAACCTGGACAGCAACGGCAACCTGCTGGCGGGCGTGGGCGAGAGCGCCTGGGACTGGAACCTGATCTATGGTCTTTATACCACTGCCGGCAAGGAGCTGTTCCCGGAGCGGTATAAGGAGCTGCAGGCCGTGGATGTCAACAAATATCTTTTGAGCGACGGCACCAATTACGGGCTGAAAACCGCAGACGGCAAGGATCTGATCCCCATGAAATATCTGGACATGCGGGTGCACGACCCCAACTTCATCGAGATATTTGACGGCGCGTATTACAGCGTGGTGACCAGTGACAATGAGGTTGTGATTCCCCAGAGCCTGGACAGCATTGAGCTGTTCCGCCGCCCCGGCTACAACAACTATTCCGTTGAGAACGCGCTGGACAGCGCGCCACTGTACGAGGAGGCGGAGAGCGGATACGGCGGAAGTCTGATTCCCCTCAACTACCGCACCGAAGCGGGCCGCTACACTGCCTATTATGACTACAACACCGGAAAGGTGACAGACATACTGCCCGCCCGGGCCTCCGGCATCAATACCAGCGGTCTGTTTGTCTACCAGGCGGACAACGGGCTCTACGGCTTCGGCGCCATGGGAGGGGCCAGACTTCCGGACCCGCCGGTCGAGCCCACACCGGTGCCGACTCCGGAGCCCACCCCTGAGCCGACTCCCGAGCCCACTCCCGAACCGACCCCTGAACCCACTGCCGAGCCCATCCCTCTGCCCACGCCCACGCCTGAGCCTCTGCCCACCGATGACCCCCAGGCAGCGGAAGCTCCCCCCTCTGACCCGGGAACCTATGTCCCCTCCAACCCGGACACGCCCGCCGACACTCCCCAGCCGGTTGCCGCACTGACGCCGGAGGGAATGTCCGTCTGGGCCAAGCCGGAGGTGGATGCCGCCATTGCAACCGGCCTGGTGCCCAAGGAGCTGCAGCAGAATTATGCCGAGCCCATCAGCCGCCTTGCCGTGGCGGAGATGTTCCTCAGTCTTGTGGAAAAAACCAACGGGAAAACGGTGGACATTCTGATGCGGGAGCGGCAGATTGCGCCGGTCTACAGTGCCTTTACCGACACCCACGATCCCATTGTCCTTGCGGTCAATGCGCTGGGCATTATCAACGGCATCGGGGACAGGAAATATGACCCCGACGGTACTCTGACCCGGGCAGAGATTGCCGCTGTGGTCAACCGGGTTGCCCGCTTCAAGGGCGTGAATACCGAGGGCTATACCCATAATTTCTACGATGTGCAGGGCCACTGGTCCTATACCGAGCTGGGCTGGCCGGTCTATGCCGCGGTAATCAACGGCACAGGCAACAACAATTTCAGTCCCGACATGCCGCTGACCGTGGAACAGGCAATCGTGATCTCCTACCGGGCTTATCTCGCTTTACAGTGAAAACGCTGCGTGTTACGCGACTTTTCTGATGAAAGAATTTAATCAGAAAACAGTATCAAGCATTCTCTCCGGCGCGCCTTCGGCGTTATAATAACAGCGGAGCACCCTTGCCGGGTGCTCCGCTGTTATTTATTATTGTGCCACAATTCGCACCGCGCCCATGTCGGTGACGGCCGTCTCCAATGCCTCCACGCCCCCTTCTGTCTCTTTTGGGGCAAATATGGTCTTGCATATGTAGTTCACGGTACTGTCGGGATAGGTGGAGGTGTAGAGTATCACCTTCACAGCAATTTCCGCGCCTCCGCCGCCGCGAATCACCAGTGTCGCCGCAGCCAGGCGGCCCTGTATGCCCTCGTGCAGCAGCGTCAGCCGTTCATAGCTCTGAACGCCGTCATAGAGCAGTGTAAAATCCGGAAAGGTGAAGTTGCGGACATAATCCTCCAGAAATTCGTCCACTGTGCCCTTATGGGTGGAGTAGAGGGCTGTCACATTCCGGCCCGCCACGCAGCCGCCCTTACCGTCCTCTACTGCGTCTCCGCCGATCAGTTCCGTCTCTGAAAGCTCCATGGACGCGGGATAGGTGAAGGCAAGCGCATTGTCAAAATCCCGAAAACGCAGTGTCCCGTCGCCGTTATCCGTGATACTGGTGTGCTCCGCCGCAGCGGAGGCGGCATAGTCCGCCGTCCCGGTCTCCAGCTCGGTAATTCCCCATTTGTTCCAGTCCCGGAAAAAATAGCCCTTGCGTCCCTCAAACTGAATATCTCCGTCAGCGTCCAGTACTGCCGTCTCGGTTTTCCCGTCAAAGGTGAGCGTCAGTGTCTGTCCCTCCGCCGCATATCTGCCCTTTGCCTCCTCTGTCCCGCTCAGCCGGCAACCGCCGCTGCCGTCCAGGATCAGGGTCAGGCGGAGAAAATCGTTGTAATAGCTTCCCTCCAGGCCGTCGGTGTTCCGCACCCCAGCACCTTCTCCGGCAGTATCCTCTCCCGGCACATCAAAGCCCCCCGGAGCCCCGGAGTCAGGCGATTGCGGTCCGCTCGGCGTGCTTGCAGCGGGGCCACCGCAGCCGCACAGCAATATCGCAGCCAGCAGAACCGTCAGCAGCCATTTCGATTTTGAGAAAATGCCCATGTTCGGGAGTCCTTTCTCAGCGTAAAAATCTCTGGAAACCAGCCGCACAGCATACTTGAAATTGATGAAAAGTATAGCACAGTGCGCTGCGGGTATACTGTCAAATTGTGCCGTCCAGAACCAGCCGGCCGATGTCCTCCACCCGTTCCGCAAGCGCCAGCGCGCCGGCCGCCTCCAGCTCCTCCCGGCTGCCATAGCCATAGAGCACGCCCAGGCAGTCCACACCGCAGCGTCTTGCCCCCAGCACATCATGCTCCCGGTCGCCGATCATCAGCACTGTGTCGCCGCTGCAAATATCCATCGCGTCCATGGCATAGCGGATGACCTCCGCCTTGCTGGTGCGGGTTCCGTCCAGGCCGGACCCGGCGATCCGGCTGAAATAGCCACTGAGTCCGAAGCGGCCGGCGATCCGGACGGCATAAGCCTCCGGCTTTCCCGTAGTGATCGCAAGGCGCTTTCCCGCCCGCTGCAGGCGCTCCAGCAGTTCCGGTATGCCGGGATAAACCGCATTTTCAAACAGTCCCTGATCTGCATAGTATTCCCGATAAAGGCATATACACTGCTGTGCCTCCGCCTCGGACAGGCCGATATAACGCTGATACGACTCCATCAGAGGGGGACCGATAAACCGCCGAAGGATCTGCTCCTCCGGCACCGCAGCGCCAAAGCGCCGCAGAGACTCGGACACCGCGCGGGTAATCCCCGGAGCGGAGTCGGTCAGCGTACCATCCAGGTCAAAAAAGAGCCAGGTATAGTTTTTCATGGCGCCCATCACAGATTCCCCCGAATAGCGTTCAGTCGCTCTCCCCCACCGCAGCAAAAACGCGAAGCGCTCTCCACGCTCCGCGTTCCGTTATCCTTTGCACGCGCCGCAGAAAGGCCATCGCGTATATTTTACCCTTCCTGCAGGCTTTTTGCAATATAATTTTCCACCTTGTCCCGGTCAATCTCCAGCGCTGCGGCAAACTCGCCAAACAGCAGATCCTCCGCCTCCCGCATAAAGCGCTCGTCCACAGCGCCGAATTTACGCTTTTGCGCCTCTGCCTCGCGCTTTTTGAGGTAGAGAGATTTTGTCATGCGAATCAGTGTCTCGCAGTCAAAGCGCTCCAGACATTCCCGATAGTGCTCCCGCAATTGATTGAGGTTGCGGTTATGGTAGGGCTTCGCCTCCACCTCCGGCATAATGGAAATCAGCCGGCGCGCCTCTCCGCCGGAGATAATCGGCCGGGAAAAAACCTTCCCTCCGTTGACAGGTGTGCGGATGCAGCAATTATGATACAATGGGCGCAGAGAATAGAATTGCCTCGGAGCCTCTCCGCCCCGGGAGGTCTCCTCAATGATTTCCTCCACCTTGCATACGCCGGTTCTTCCATAGAGAATCAAGTCGCCAATACCATACATGAAACGCATTCTCCTCCTGACCTGGAGCTTATTTTCACGCACTGCCTCCTGTGAAAATATATTCCCCTATTATTATATCCTATATTAACACATTATTACAAAAAATGTAAGAGAAAAAATGAAAAAATACTGGTGCAATTCGTAACCGATTGTTGTATAATGAAACCGATACAAGGAGATGATGCCAATGAAACAGAAAGGCCCGGCAGTATTGCTCGGTTTGCTGCTTCTCACCTTCGTCTGCCCAACCGGCGTGTTTGCCTCACCGCCGCCTCCGCCGCCGGAGGGGGACGCGTGGCTCTTTGGAGGCTCCGTCCCCGGCGGATTTTATCAGTCCGAGGGAGACGACTGGCTCTTTGGCGGAATGGACAGCGGAGGGCTCTATCAGTCCGAGGGGGACGACTGGCTGTTTCAAAGCAGCGGCGGAAACAACGTAACCGCCCCCGGCAGCAGTGCCGGCCCAAATTCTGCCTCCGGCGGCAGCACCAACACCGCCTCCGCCGGCGGAGCCGCTCCCACCGATTCCGCCGGTGTGCGGGAGATACATGCAGCGGGTTCCCGCACGGAACCGGAGCAGACTGACGCCGACAGCGCGTCCTCAGTTCAGACGGCACCCGAGGCCGTGCCGGAGCAGCAGAACCAGGCCGCCGAGCTCCTGCCGGAGGAGATGTCCAACCTTATCCATGTCCAGTCCTCCGAGACTCCCATTGATGAAAGCGCCGCGGTGATCGGCAGCGGTGCGGTGCTGCTGCAGGCGTCCTACTGGACCGGAAGCGATTTTCGCGCTGAGCATTACATAGAGCTGTCTGCCGACGCCTCCCTGCGCCCGATGGTAGTGAGTGCCGACCCATTGACGGCCACCGGCAGCCTCACCGCCATGGCGGCACAGCTGGAGGAACGGGGACTCCACGTTGCCGCAGGCATCAACGGCGGCTTCTACACCATGTCAAACGGCGTACCCGTTGGCATTGTGGTACGGGATGGCGTGCTGCGCTCGGACGACGACGGTTTGAGCGCGGTGGGCTTTCGGGCGGACGGCAGCGCAGTTCTCGGCAAGCCGGAGGTACGGCTGCGGCTGGATGCCGCCGGGGAGAATCTTCCGGTCAGCACGCTGAACCACACCCGCGGTGACGGTCTTGCCCTGTTTTCTCCCGATTTCTCCGCTGCCACCAGTGCCTCCGGCAGTGGCTGGAACGTGATCTGTGTACCGGACCGGTCCATCCCCATGTCCGGCAC
>CAJOPB010000048.1 GCA_905236305.1 uncultured Oscillospiraceae bacterium
ATGGCCACATAGATGCAGATGACGTTGCGGCCCCGCTGGTTCAGGATGGTGTCCACCGCGATGGCGGTCTTGCCGGTCTGGCGGTCGCCGATGATCAGCTCCCGCTGGCCCCGGCCGATGGGGAACATGGAGTCGATGCACAGCAGGCCCGTCTCCATCGGGGTGTCCACGCTCTGCCGTTCCAGAATGCCGGGGGCGGCCACCTCGATGGGGCGGTAGTCGTCGGGCGTGATAGAGCCCTTGCCGTCCACCGGCTGGCCCAGCGCGTCCACCACGCGGCCCAGATATTTGCTCCCCACGGGCATACCCGCGGTCCGTCCCGTGCAGCGCACCATGCCGCCGGCAGTGACGGAGCAGTCGTTGCCAAATAGAACGCAGCCGATGGAGTCCTCCCGCAGGTCCTGGACCATGCCCCGGACGCCGCCGGAAAATTCCAGAATTTCACCGTAGGCCGCGTGGGGCAGGCCGCTGACCCGTGCGATCTCGTCGCCGACGGAGATCACCTCGCCCCGTTCCTCCCGTACCACGGCAGGGGAGAACTCCTCCATGGCGCCGCGGATCAGAGGCAGAATGTTGTCCCGGGGGCCGGGGTCAATGCGGGCCATGCGCTCGTGAAACTGGCGCATCCGGCCCTCAAGAGACCAGTCGTAAATATCCGTACCGACATGCAGCCGAAAGCCGCCGGTCAGCTCCGGGTCCTCCTGCCATTCCAGCGGCAGGTCCTCGTTATAGTTGCGCCTGATAAAGGCTGCCAGGCGGCGGCGCTGCTGCTCGGTGGGGGCGGCGGCGCTTTGCAGCACGGCCTTGCGTTCCCGTGTTGTCTCAGCCATGGCTCTGCTCGCTTTCCGCCTCGTCCAGGAACTGATCCAGCGCGTCGCCGCCGGAAGTCAGGACCAGCTTTTCCACCATATCCACCGCCATGCTGCGGATCTCGCCTCTGGCGTCCTCCACGGCCTTTCGGGTGCGCAGCTCCGCCGTTTTGCTGGCGGTGCTGATGATGCCCCGGGCCTGTTCCCGCGCCTCATCCAGCAGCCGGACACGCTCGGCCTCGATCTCCTCGTGGGCCGTCTCCCGATCCCGCTGGATGGCCTTTTCAGCCTCCCGGAGGCGGGCTTCATATTTGGCCTTGAGCGCGGAGGCGTCATCCTCCAGCTTTTTGGCCTCGGCCTCCCGCGCCGCATAGTTGGCCTGGCGCTTTCCCATAAAGCTTTTCACGGGCTTGTACAGCAAAAAGTAGAGCGCGCCGGCCAAAATTACAAAGTTCAGCAGATGCAGCAGGATCTGCTGCCAATCAATATTCAGTGGCATCCGTCGGACACCTGCCTTTACAGGACAAAGATGACCAGAATGACCACCAGCAGCGCATAGATGATCGCGGTTTCAATGAACACCAGACTCAGCATCAGGGTGCTGCGGATCTGGCCGTTGGCCTCGGGCTGCCGGGAGATTCCCTCCGTGGCCTTGCCGGAGGCCAGACCCATGGCGATGGCGCCGCCTGCCGCTGCCAGGCCGATGGCGATGCCGCTGCCGATGGCCTTTCCGCTCAGGGCGCCGGTCTCAGCCTCTGCCGCGCCGTCATCCGCCAGAACCCCCATGGGGGCCACCATGGCCAGCACCAGAATCAGCGCCAGCGCCAGGGCGAAGTGTTTTCTTGCTTTCATTTCTGTTTTCCTCCAACTTTCTCCCGCCGTTTTACTAAGGGCGGATTATTCTTTTTTGGATGCGCGCTGCGCATACCAGTCTCGGCGTGTAAACAGGCTCTCAGTGCGCGCCGGCCTCGGAAACCTCGTGGTAATACATGCCGACCAGCATGGTAAGTACATAGGTCTGCACCAGTGCGTGCAGCAGAGTGAATACCACTCCGACCACCACCGGCAGCACATAGCTCAGGGCAGCGTAGTGGTATACCAGGTCCGTCACCAGCAGGCCGCTGAGCAGCGCGCCGAAAAGACGGAAGGACATGGATATCGGCAGGGAAAACTCCTTGAGGGTAGCGCCCGCTCCCTTGAGTCCCGCATGGCTGACGCCGCCGGAGAAGATCACCAGATAGCTCAGGCAGCCCATGCAGATGGCGGCGTTTACGTCGCTCAGCGGCGCCGGCAGCGTCACGGAGTGCCCGTTTGCCGCCACGGCCTGAAAGCCAAACAGCTCAAACAGCGTCCCCACAAACACATAAGCGCCCGCGGCAAAAACATAGGCCCCCACAAAGGTCCGCTTTCCCGGGTCGCTGACCAGGGCGAGACCGTCCAGCGTGGTCACGGCCTGCTCCAGCAGAAGCTGAAATTTGCCGGGCACGTCCCGAAAACGGGGGATCACAAGGATCCGGACGATCAGCGCAAAGACGATGAGAATCCCGGAGACGGTCATGGCGGCGATGAGGCCGGGGTTGACCTCCCTCCAGCCAAAGAGGCTGACGCGGTTGACATCATGGAGCACGGCGTCCCGCATGGCTGCGGACACGTCCTCGTGTCCGCCGTGGCTCCCCACCAGTATGGACAGCACCAGAGGCACCGCGGCAATGACAAGCCAGATCAGCAGCGCTGTTTTTGTGCGGCGCGTCAGCCGGATGCCGGCCAGCTTCCGCACAGCGCTGACGATGCCGCGCACCAGGCGAAGCAGTCCCTTCCCGAGGGCAATGAAGGGCTTTTTCACCCCGGGAAACCGGCTCAGGGCGCTGGCCAGCTGTTCCAGACAAAGCTGTGTCCGTCCCGGCACCATCGAAAACCGCGGAATCTCAATGACGCGGATCAGCACCGCGGCCACAATCACCAGCACAGTGAAGATGGCCCCTGCCCACAGCGACGGACCGGCCCGCTGCAGCAGCCCTCCGCCGCCTGCGGGCGCGGCCAGCAGCGAGAGCACCAGCAACACAACGACGGCGCAGAGCCACAGGCCCAGCGCCTTTCTCTCCTCTTTCATGTCCACCTCCCTTGGATGTGGTATTTTTTGTTTAACATCATAAATCGCTCCCCACTCTTTATAATAGCCGCAATATTATAGCATTCCCCCTTTTTGTTTGCAAGGGATTTACAGGGAAAAGGCAAAATCTTAGCGGATTTTGCCCTGCGGCTCAGACGCCGGGGGCGCCTGAGCCGCAGGGAACAGCGCCGCGCTTTCTTGCGGCAGCGCGCGGGTGCACACTCCGCTGCGGACGCAGGCCGGATCGGTAAGAAAATGCTGATTTGCTCAGCTTTTTTTCGGTAATTGACAGGAAAAAAGGGATACTATATTATGAGAAAGTATTTTGTTTCCTGCATTTCACTGCTGCGGAAAAGGAGCATTGCCGCAGTCAGAATCATCACAAAACCGGAGGTGGCACAATGGATTACGATGTAGTATTTTTGGGAAGCGGACATTCCTGCAACCACGGCGGCATGGCGCTGGCGCTCTCGGGGAAAAAGGTGGCCTTTGTCGAGGCGGATAAGATGGGGGGCACCTGCACCAACTACGGCTGCGATGCCAAGATCCTGCTGGACGGACCCTTTGCGTTTCTGGACGGACTGAAACGCTACGAGGGGCTGTGCGTGGATGCGGATGTCAGGCTCGACTGGACAAGGCTCATGGCCTATAAGAAGCGGGCCATCGGCGTCTTTGACCCGCTGCTGGAGCAGCTGTTCGGGAAGCTCGGCGTCGATGTCATCCGGGGCCGGGGCAGGCTGACCGATGCCCACACCGTTGCCGTGGGTGACCGCAGCATCACGGCGGAGTATATTGTGATCGGCACCGGCGCACGCAACGCCCGGCTGGACATTCCCGGCAAGGAGCTGACCCACGGCAGCAGCGATTTTCTGGATCTGGATGTGATGCCGGAGCATATGATCTGCATCGGCGCGGGAATCATCTCCATGGAATTTGCCTCCATGGCTCTCCTGCTGGGCAAAAAGGTGACCTTCTTTGAGTTTGCCCCCAGAGCGCTGGCGGCCTATCCCGCCGGCTATGTGGACGCGCTGGTGGAAAAGATGAAGGGCATGGGCGCCGCTTTTCACTTCGGCGAGGCCGTCGCCTCCGTGGAAAAGACGGAAAACGGTTATAAGGTGACCTCCAAAAGCGGCGTTTCCGCCGAGGGCGACTATGTTCTGGACGCCACGGGGCGGGTTGCCAATGTGGAGGAGCTGGGCCTGGAGGAGCTGGGCATCCAGGCCAGCCGGCGTGGCATCGTGGTGGACGACCACCTGCGCACCGCTGTGCCCAACATTTACGCCAGCGGCGACGTGGTGGACAAGGCCATTCCCAAGCTGACTCCCACCGCGGAATACGAGTCCAACTACATTGCCGCCCAGATTCTGGGCCTGTCCGACGCGCCGATTGCCTATCCTCCGGTGCCCAATCTGGTCTTTACCCTGCCGCGGATCGGCCAGGTAGGCGTGACGGTGGAGGACGCGCAAAGGGATGCGGAGAGCTACAAGGTGGTCAACGTGCCCTGGGGCGTCCAGAACGACTGGGTAAACAACCATGAGACCGAGGCTGACCTCACCCTGATTTTTGACCGGGAGGGCTATCTGGCCGGCGCCGCCGTCTACAGCAGCGAGGCGGGCACCTGGCTGGACTATCTCACGCCCGTGATCGTCCGGAAGATGACTGCCCTCGACCTGCGCAGCATGATCATGTCCTTCCCGACCCAGACCTATATGCTCTGGTCCGCCCTGCAGCAGAATCTCAAACCGTACTGATGCAGCTTTTTCATTGCAAAGGAAAGAGTACCATATATGTCCCTCCCTCCGCGGCGGGGGGAGGGACATATATGGTACCGATTTTTCCGGAGCGACAAATCCGCCCGCTGCGGGCGGCAGGCCCGCGCTGTTTTTTAAAGGGGCTCGCCCTGGCGGAAGTATACACCGCTCAAAAGCCCGTACAGCAGCCGAAAGAGTGCGTCCTCCGAGGCGGGAGGGTCCTCTGTGCAGTATTGCCGCACTACGCCGGTCAGGCCGCCGGCCAGAAAATGGGCGGCATAGCGCTGCTCGGGCGTGCGCTCGGCCTTCTGGCAGCAGAGCAGGGAGTCGTAAACGCTGTTGTATAGCAGATACCCCACGTCATTTTCCACCAGCAGCTTGAGAAAGGCCCGATTGCCGGTGATGTAACGGCTGTAGCACCGGCAGAGCTGTTCCAGCGAGGGCGCCGCCCCGCTGCCATGGGGCAGAGCGCAGACCCGCTCCTGGAGGGTGAAGACCACCACGTTTTCCATGGAGCTGAACAGCGAATAGAAGGTCTGTCGCGAGATGCCGGACTCCCGGCACAGCTCGCTGACCGTGATGGAGCCGAAGGCTTTCTGCTCCATCAGACGGATCAGCGCGCGGGAGATCTGCATCTGGGAGGCCAGAGCAATGGGGTTGCAGCCGCAATACATATAAGTATACCTCTTTCCGGAAAAACATCCGCAGCCCGCCCGGGGCGCAGATTTCTCTCCCCTCGGAGTATTCCGCGGGCGGAGAGGAAAAAAATTAACTTGACAAATGTCAAAGCTGTGCTATACTGGAGCCAGCCTTGACAGATGTAAGACCTTGCCTATTATACGGGAAACGGACAAAAAGGTCAAGTGCAGCCGGCTCCGCGGCGGTAAAAAAACGGAGCTATTTTTTCACCGAAGTCTTAGCACTCGGGCGAAATGAGTGCCAAATTAAGGAGGAATACAGATGGCAGTCGTACCGGTATACAATATGGTGACGCTCCCCGATTCCAGCCTCTATCTGCAAACAGATGTATATAAGGCAATGACGGGCCGGGCGCCTGTAGAGAACGAAAAGGTCACGGTGATTGTGGCGCGGAAGGAGGCAAACCGGCGGGAGCTGGACAGCGACAGCTTTTTCCCCATCGGGGTCTCCGGACTGATCCGGGAGGTGAATCCCCAGGGCTATCTGCTGATCCGGCTGACCCAGCGGGTGAACCTGGACGAGGTATATGTCTATCCGGACAAGACCATCGAGCTGACCGTTTCCCGCCGGCCGGACCGGGAGGATATGGACCCCGGGGAGGCCGCTCAGAGGGTGACGGCAGTGAAGGAGGCGCTGCTGTCCTTCTCCCGGGACTTTGAGTGGGGAGAGATGCTGCGGGGCTTTATTGCCGCCTGGGAGACCCTCGGGGACGTGGGCGCGGGCATGAGCCCCTGGATGACGGACAGCAATGACGAGCGATACGCCCTTCTGGCGGAGGACAGCCAGAGGGCACGGTTTGACGCGCTGGAGGCCATGATCTATCAGAATCTGGAGCTGGCGCGGGTGCGGGTGAAGGCCCAGAGCGCCCAGCAGCAGGACCATCAGAAGCTCTATAAGGAGCAGGCGCTGCGAAAGCAGATTGCCTATCTGCAGCAGGAGCTGGACGAGATGCACCCGGAGGAGCTGACGGACCTGCGCAAGCTGGAGCTGAAAATCGAGAGCTGCGGCATGAACGAGACTGCCCGCAAGGAGGCAGGCAAGCTCATGAACCGCCTCAAGGCCGAGGGGGAGAACAGCCACGAGTCCGGAATGCTGACGGACTATCTGGAATTTCTGACCTCGCTGCCCTGGGAGCGGGAGCCGGCGAAGACCATCGCGCTGGACGAGGCGGAGCGGATTCTGGACGAGGATCACTTCGGCCTGGAAAAGGTCAAAAAACGGATTTTGGAGCAGATCGCCGTGATGCAGCTCCGGGGCAGGCAGTCCGGCTCCATTCTCCTGTTTGTGGGCGCGCCGGGCACAGGAAAGACCAGCATCGGACAGAGCATCGCCCGGGCACTGGGCAGGGAGTATGTCCGGGTGAGTCTGGGCGGTGTGCGGGACGAGGCCGACATCCGCGGGCACCGGCGCACCTATATCGGCGCCATGCCGGGGCGCATCCTGGATGGAATTCACAAATGCGGCGTGTCCAACCCGGTGATGGTGCTGGACGAGGTGGATAAGCTCTCCGCCTCCTACAACGGCGACCCTGCCAGCGCCCTGCTGGAGGTGCTGGACCCGGAGCAGAACAGCAGCTTTACCGACCACTATCTGAACGTGCCCTATGACCTCAGCGACGTGCTGTTTATCTGCACCGCAAACACCACGGACACCATTCCCGAGCCGCTGCTGAACCGGATGGAGACCATCCGCTTCCAGGGCTACACCCCCATCGAGAAGCAGGAGATCGCCCTGCGGCATCTGCTGCCCAAGGCCATGGAGGCCGCCGGACTGGGGGAGGGCGCGCTGCAGCTTTCCGGGGAGACGGTTGCCCATGTGATTGACGAATACACCCGGGAGGCCGGCGTCCGGGGGCTGAAAAAGCGCATTGACACTCTCTGCCGCAGCGCCGCGGTAGCCCTGGTCAGGGGTGCGGAAACGCCCATTACCGTGACGCCCGCACAGCTGAGAGAATATCTGGATATGAGCCCCATCCACCAGAAATCCGTCCGGGACAGCGCCGAGCCGGGCGTGGTGACGGGGCTGGCCTGGACCCAGGTGGGCGGCGATGTGCTCTACATAGAGACAAAGGCCACCCGGGGCAGCGGCAAGCTGACCATTACCGGACAGCTGGGGGATGTGATGAAGGAGTCCGCCCAGATTGCCGTGAGTCTGGTGAAATCCATGTATCCCGAGCAGGCCGAAGCGCTGGAAAAGGAGGACCTGCATATCCATGTGCCCGACGGCGCCACGCCAAAGGACGGCCCCTCCGCCGGCATCACCCTGACCACGGCCCTGGCCTCTCTGGTCAGCGGCATACCGGTTCCCCCGGCGGTGGCAATGACGGGGGAGGTGTCGCTGCAGGGCAGTATAAATCCCATCGGCGGGCTGCCGGAAAAGCTGATGGCCGCCCAGCGCAGCGGCGTGAAGAAGGTGTTTATCCCCGCAGACAATGTGGACGACCTGCGGGACGTGGCAAAGGAGGTCCGGGATAAACTGACCATTGTGCCGGTCCAGACCGTGGGCGAGGTGCTGTCCGACCTGTCCCTGCGAGGCGGAGCGTAATTCCGCGGGACACATAGCGGCAGCAGCAAAAGAAAATCGGGAGCGCGGAACAGCCCACGGGCTGTTCCGCGCTCTCCATTTTTGCTTTGTGTTTAAGCCAGACGTGTCAGCAGGCGCAGCGCGATGACCATTGCCTCCTGCCGGGACAGCGTCTCCCCCGGGGAAAACCGGTTTTCTCCCGTGCCCTGCACCAGACCTGCCGCGGCCATGCGGCGGACGCTGTCCGCTGCCCAGGTGCTGACCTTTTCGCTGTCGGCAAAGGGGCTGCCCGGCTCCGAAATTACGGTACCAGGCGCAAGCACATTCCAGGTCCGGTCCAGCATGACGGCGCCCTGCTCCCGGGTCAGAGCGCCAAAGGGGGAAAAGGTGCTGGAGGAGGAGCCGAGAGTGATGCCCAGCGCATAGGCCTGCAGCACCTCCGGGTTCTCCGTGTCGGCAAAGGGGTTTTGTCCGGCGAGCTTTTCCGCCGGGGGCAGGTCCTGCCCGGCGGCGGATATGACGCGGACGCAGACCCCGGCGAATTCCTCCCGGGTGATGGGCAGCCGCAGGTCAGATTCCAGAAGTGTCGGGGAGAACAGTCCGGCGGCCTCCGCCTCCTGCAGCTCCGGCTTTGCCCAGTCCGCGCAGAGCAGGACAGTCTCCGGCGCAGCATCCTCTGTCTCCTCCTCCTCCGCGGCCTCTCCCCGCAGCTCGTATATCCCCTTGCCGCCGGCCTGGTCGTTGGTGCTCCAGGTCTTGTAGTCCGAGTCTACAATGCGGTAGGTGTGCTCCGGCTGCAGCACAACCTTGGGAAAAATATCCCAGCAGGCGTCCTTCACGCCCTCCTCCGTGCGGCCCGCAGCCTTCCAGGTGCCGATCGCTTTTCCGTCCTCCATCAGCGTGATTTTTCCGGGGGCTTTCCCCTTGCCGTAGTTCCAGTGGAGGGTGGTGAGGGCCTGGAGCAGCATTTCCCGGTTTACCGCGAATTCCGCCTCATATTTCGGATTGTTGTCCAGAGCATAGCGGTTGCGGTTGGTGAGCACGAGCGGGTAATCCTCCGCGCGCTCCTGCCGGGTCTCCGCCCCGGCGGCGGAAAGCAGCGGCAGCGTCAGCAGCGCCAGAAGCAGCAGCAGGGAGAGCAATCTGTGTTTCATATATGGGTGTTCCTCCTCCGTATCTTCAGAAACAGGCATGCATCCTTATCAATGGCCATATGGCCGCCTGCTTCTGTATTATACGCGCGGGCAGAACTATAGTAAACGACAAAAATATTTGCCGTTTACTATAGTTGCAGGCGCAGCAGCGCACAGCGGCGGCTGCGCTGCATTACACTGGTGGTGCGCCATAGGGCGCAGGGATGTTTTCCCGGGAAGTGCTTTTTCCGCTTGCGTTTGGTCGAATTTTCGTATATGCTATAGCGGCAAACCGAAAACTGACGGGCGCGTCCGGGAGAATGGCCGCGGGGACCGTATTGTGAGGTGGATGTGATATGCAGGGGAAGGGCCGGATCGTCCGGCAGGCTTTTTTCAAGTCCCTGCCCGTGATGGCGGGATATATCGTCCTGGGGATCGGCTTCGGCATCCTGCTGCGGGACGCGGGGTATGGCGTGGCGTGGGCCTTTGCAATGAGCGCCTTCATCTACGCGGGCTCGATGCAGTTTGTCGGTGTGAGCCTGATCGCCGGGGGGGCTTCCGTCCTCACGACAGCCCTCACAACCTTCATGGTGAACGCGCGCCATCTTTTCTACAGCATCTCCATGATTGCGCTGTACAGGGACGCCGGAAAATACAAGCCGTATATGATTTTTGCCCTGACGGATGAGACCTACTCCCTCGTCTGTGACGGAAAAACGCCGGATGCGGAGACGGCGGAGCTCTACAGATTTCTGGTCTCGCTGTTCGACCACGCCTACTGGATCGCGGGCAGCGTCATCGGGAGCCTGCTCGGCGCCATATTGCCGTTCTCTACCGCGGGAATCGAGTTTTCCATGACCGCGCTTTTTGTGGCCGCCTTCACCCAGCAGTGGCTTGCGTCCCGGGACCATCTCCCGGCGCTGACCGGCCTGCTCTGCACATTGGCGTGCCTGCTGATTTTTGGCCGCGAACGGTTTCTGATCCCTGCCATGCTGCTCATCACACTGGTCCTGACGCTGCTGCGCGGCAGAAAGGCGGTGGAGACATGAGGAGCGCCGTTCTGGTCGCGGTCATGGCGCTGGTCACAATCGCGCTGCGCTTTCTGCCCTTCCTGGTGTTTCGGAAGCAGACCCCACCGTATATCGCCTACCTCGGCAGGGTTCTCCCCCCGGCAATTATCGGAATGCTGGTGATCTATTGCCTGAAGGATGTCCGCCTGTCCGCGGCGCCCTTCGGCCTGCCGGAGCTGCTTGCGGCGGCAGGCGTGGTCGGGATGCAGATATGGAAACGAAATTCCATTCTGAGCATACTCGCCGGGACGGCGCTTTATATGGTGCTGATCCGCCTGATGGTATAGCAGCGCGCAGAAAAACGAAGCGCTGCCGTCTGGCGGCCTTCCCCCGGGTCATATCAGGGCGGCGACCTCCGCCTCAAAGCTCGCGGGCTCGCTGGTGGGAGGGAACCGCTTTACCACATTGCCCTCCCGGTCCACCAGGAACTTGGTGAAATTCCACTTGATGTCGCCCGGTTTTTTGTTTGTGGTGCTGATCTTTGCGACAACTCCCATGGCGGCCTTGTTTTTAAAACCATGGATTTCCTCGTCGGGCTGCCGGCTTTTCAGATAGGTGTACAGCGGCTCCTCGCTGTCGCCGTTTACGTCGATCTTCGCCAGCTGGTCAAAGCTGGTCTGATAGTGCAGCGTGCAGAATTCGTGGATCTCGTCCTCACTCCCCGGGGCCTGGTGTCCGAACTGGTTGCAGGGGAAGTCCAGAATTTCAAGCCCCTGCTCATGATACTTTTTGTAGAGGTTCTCCAGTCCCTCGTACTGCGGCGTAAAGCCGCAGCCGGTGGCCGTGTTGACGATCAGCAGCACCCTGCCCTTCAGGTCGGCCAGATTCAGCGTTTCACCCCCGCGGGCCCTGACGGTGTAATCGTAAATGCTCATGCCGGTGTCCTCCTTAATGAAATAATATTCGGTTCCACATGCTCAGCTCGTGACCTCTTATATAGTATACTATATACCGTATTCTGTAAAGATAATCATTTTTGCCTGTCATCCCCTGCTGTTCAGACGCCCCGGCGTCTGAACAGCAGGGGATGCACTGCGCTGTGCGCACGCCCTTTCTTGCGGGGGACGCCGGTCGCACACTTCGGACGCTGCGCGCCTGCGGCGCGATAAAAGGATTTTTATACTAGTCTTCCATAAAACGCTGTGAAGCGTTTTTATAGCGCCGAAGGCGCGTCGAAGACTGCATGAGACGTGTTTTGCGCCTTTTGGCGCAAAACGGGCAGCACGCCTTGGCGTGATGACTTTTCCATAAAACATCGTGTTTTATGGAAAAATAGTATTAAAGGATGAAAGCTTCTTTATAGAAGCTGCGTATGAATACAGTCTCTCAAAGAAGGCTCCCGATCCAGGCGCCCAGCAGCACCATCAGCTCGCACAGCACCAGAAAAAAACCCGCCGTATCCCCGGTGACGCCGCCGAACAGCCGCCGGGCCAGGGCACGGTAGGCAGGTACCCAGGCCAGCGCCAGAGCTGCGGCACAGCCCCCCGGCACCGGGGAGAGCAATATCATTCCCCCGCAGCCGGCCAGGGCAAATATCCCCGAGGCCGCCAGGGTAAAGCGCCGGCGGGCCGGCGCCGTGTAGGCGTAGAGCATCCCCGCGTGCCGGGCGCTGGGCATGGTGACGGCGCAGAGCGCCGAGAGCCCCCGGGACAGCACATATCCCGGCCCCACCGCCAGCAAAGCGCGCGGGTCCTCCAGACCGTAGAGCTCCGTAAACAGCCCCAGGCTGACCAGCAGGCAAACCGCACAGTAGATCACCGCAAAGGCCCCGCAGTTGGGGTCCTTCAATATCTCCAGCTTTCGCTCCCGGGACTGATGGGAGGAGATGGCGTCCACCGTGTCCATATAGCCGTCCAGGTGGATGCCGCCGGTCAGCAGCAGCGGCAGGCACACCGCAACCGCCCCAAACAGCACTCCGCCGCAGCCCAGGGCCCGGCAGAGCACGTACCAGAGGGTCAAAAGCAGCCCGCAGGCCGCTCCCACCGCCGGAAACAGCCCCAGCACCCGGGAGGAAACTCCGTCATCCCAGCGGAACCGGGGCATGGGAATGGCGCTGTAGGTCGAAAAAGCCGCCCCCAGCGCCCGAAGCCAGACCATGGCCTCCACCTCCTTCACCATGACCAGAACAGAATCAAAATCCGCAGCCCAAGGGCCAGAGGCAGCGCCAGCAGCGCCGCGGCATACAGCAGCCGGCAGGCCCGGGGAATGTCGTCATGGACAATCTCCCGCTGCGTATCCCCGATGAAGGGCTTTTTGTGCAAAACCCCGTGATACCATGCGTCCCCTGCCAGCCGCAGCCCCAGCAGCCCGGCGCAGACGCTCTCCGTCTGGGCGGAATTGGGGCTGGCGTGGCAATAGCGGTCCCGGCGAAATATCCGCCAGCCGTTTTTCACATCCATCCCCAGCAGAGCGCCCGCCGCCAGCAGAAGCAGCGCCGACAGCCGCGCGGGGATAAAATTGAACACGTCGTCCAGCTTTGCCGGGAAAAAACCGATGTCCCGATAGGGGGGATCGGTATAGCCCAGCATGGAGTCCATGGTGTTCACTGCCTTGTAGAAAAATCCCAGGGGCGCGCCGCCCAGGGCGAGATACAGCAGCGGCGCAAGCACCCCGTCGGAGCTGTTTTCCGCCACGGTCTCCACCGCAGCTCTGGTTACCCCCGCCTCGTCCAGCAGGGCTGTGTCCCGCCCCACGATCATCCCCACGGCCCGGCGGGACCGGGCCAGATCCCCGGACTCCAGCGCGGCCCACACCTTCATGCTCTCGTCCCGCAGAGATTTCGTGGCCAGGATCTGCCAGCACATCAGGCTCTCCGCGCCCAGCCGCAGC
This sequence comes from uncultured Oscillospiraceae bacterium, assembly GCA_905236305.1. Taxonomy (GTDB): domain Bacteria; phylum Bacillota; class Clostridia; order Oscillospirales; family Oscillospiraceae; genus RGIG7114. The sequence continues at coordinate 12,925 of CAJOPB010000048.1, forward strand.
CAGGGGCTGACCCTTCCGCAGAGCCACAGCACTGCCAGAGGCAGAATGGTCGAGACTGCCGCGGTCAGCAGCCACAGCACGGCCCCCGCCAGCCGCTCTCCGCCGGGTGTCTTGGGAAACAGACGCCGCAGCAGCCGTTCCAGAGCGGAGATCAGTCTTCCGATTCCCACCACCGGATGGGGCAGGCCGTGGGGGTCCCCCACAATCAGGTCCATCACAAAGCCCAGGGGCAGCGGCAGCGCCCCCCAGAGGAATTCCGGCATCGCCTCAGTCCTCCCGATAGCCCCGGGGGGTCAGCATGTTGCCCCCCACCAGCCGGGTGGCGGAATTGCCGATAAACACGGTGCAGAACATATCCGCCTCCCGCGTCCCCAGCTCTCCCAGGGTGCAGAATTCCCGGGACTCCCCCGGGCGGCCGATGCTGCGGGCAATGCCGCAAAGACGCTCCCGCGGCAGCGTGCGCAGCAATATCTCGCAGGCCCGCCGCAGGTGCTCCGGCCTGCCGCGGCTGGCAGGGTTGTAGAGCACGACGGAAAAGTCCGCCGCTGCCGCTGCCGTCAGCCGTGCTTCGATGGTCTCCCAGGGGGTCAGCCGGTCGCTGAGGCTGATGACGCAGAAGTCGTGGGTCAGCGGCGCACCGAGCAGCGCGCCGCCGCTGCACGCCGCGGTGAGGCCGGGAATCACCGTGATCTCCGGCAGCGTATCCTCTCCCCGCAGGGCGTAGACCAGCGCGGCCATACCGTATATGCCGCTGTCCCCGGAACAGACCAGCGCCACCGTTTTGCCCGCCCGGGCCGCCTCCAGCGCCATGCGGCAGCGGTCCGCCTCCCTTGTCATGGGGGTGGTGGCATATTCCTTTCCCGGATAACGGTCCCGGATCAGGTCCACATAGACAGAGTACCCCACGATGGTGTCACATTCCTCCAACGCCCGGTCCGCCCGAAGCGTCATATCCTCATAAGCTCCGGGGCCGAGCCCCACCACATACAGCTTTCCCTCAGTCAAAGCGCACCTCCGTCTGCTCCGCGGCAACGGCCACGGTCACGCCCGTCCGGGCGGTTTTTTTTACAATCAGCTGTTTCGCCCCTCCGGCCAGCGCCGCCCGCTCGCAGACGTTGTCCACGCCGGTGACGCTCCGGACGAAGGCGGAGGGCGTGAAATGCCCCGACACGGCTTCCAGCTGCGCTGCCGTGTAAAAGGCCAGCGGCCAGCCCCGGGCCTCGCAGCAGGTCAGGAGCCCCGTCTCCGCGGCCTTCAGGTCGATGGAGGCCGCGGTCCGGACGGCCCGGGGGTCGATGCTGTTTTCCTCCAGCACTGCGGATACCGCGGCGTCGATCACGCCGGCCTCCGTTCCCCGGCGGCAGCCCAGGCCCAGGCACAGCACCCTGGGGATCAGGCGCAGCGTAACGGCAAAGGGGGCGCGTTTTTCCCAGCCGATATAGATTCCCGCTGCGCCGGAAGCTCCCGGCACCACGCCCGCAGGCAGCGCTGTCCCGAGGGGAAGGGCGCTGCACAGCGGCACATCCCCTTCCAGTATCGCCGCGGAAACCGTTTTTGCCGCGCGCATGTCGTCGATTACATACCCCTGCTCCGCCGCCCAGCGGTCCACGGAAAACCGGCGGTTGACATCCGTGGCGGTGGTGACGGCGCAGACGGCCCCCAGCGTCTCCGCCAGACGCTCCGCCAGGGCGTTGGCCCCGCCGATGTGCCCGGACAGGAGGGGGATGACAAAGTGCCCCAGCTCGTCCACGCAGACCACCGCGGGGTCCGTGGTTTTGCTGCGCACATGGGGGGCGATGGCGCGCACCGCAATGCCCGCCGCCCCCACAAACACCAGCGCGTCCCTGCTCTGAAACAGCCCGCCGTAAAACGCCCCGGAGGGCTTTGGAATGGGGGCAAACCCGCCTCCCGCCAGCCGCTCCGGGGTGTAGGCGGCGCACACCGTCTCCTCCCCGGACAGCGCGCGCACAATCCGCTCTGCCGTGGCCTGCCCCCGGCGGGAAAAGGCAAAGACCGCAAGCCTCATGTAGCCGCTGCCTCCGCCGCCCGGAATTCGGTGGAAAAGCCCGGGTCATAGAGCCTGGAGCGGGCGTAGTTCTGCCCCAGGCAGTTTCCCACAACGATCAGCGCGGTCTTGCGCAGGCCGTTTTCCGCCGCCGTCCGGTGCAGCGTGCCCACAGTGCAGCGGAATATTTTCTCCTCCGGCCAGGTGGCCTTGTAGACGATGGCCGCCGGGGTCTCCGCCGGATAGCCGCCGGCAATCAGCTCTCCCTGCAGCTTCTCCGTCAGCGCGGTGCTGAGGAACAGCACCATGGTGGCCCGGTGGGCGGCCAGCGAACGCACCCTTTCCCGCTCCGGCACCGGGGTTCTGCCCTCGGCCCGGGTGATGATCACCGTCTGACTCACCTCCGGCAGGGTATACTCCGCCCCGAGCGCCGCAGCCGCACCGCAGAAGGCGCTGACCCCGGGGCACACGTCATAGGGTATTCCCAGTGCCTCCAGCGCGTCAAACTGCTCCCGCACCGCGCCGTATATGCTGCTGTCCCCGGTGTGGAGGCGCACGGTGGTCTTTCCCGCGGCCTCGGCCTCCCGGATGACCGCGATCATCTGCTCCAGGGTCATGGCGGCGCTGTCATAGAGCGCACAGTCCCCGCGGGCATAGGTATCCACCACCTCCGGATTTACCAGGGAGCCGGCATAGATAATCACATCCGCCTCTCCCAGCAGCCGCGCGCCCCGAACGGTAATCAGGTCCGCCGCGCCGCTCCCTGCACCTACAAAATGTACCATATTATTCTTCTCCTTCCGCGTGATGCTGCCCTGCAGTGATATTCGGAGCAGCGCCCGCGCTCAGCTCTCCCGTAACCGCTCCAGCAGCGCCTCCGCTCCCGATGTCCGGGACAGCAGCCCCCAGACCCGGGAGAACATGATCGCCTCCGCTGCCATGTCCTGTCCCGCCCGGCGGCGGATTTGGACCGCAACGGCCTCCGTCAGACGCTCCAGCGCCAAAGCGCGCACATCCCCGCCCTCCGCGTCCATGACCCGCAGGGCCTCGTCGCAGCTCACGCAGCCCAGCACCTCCCGGCAGGCGCCGGCAGGCAGGCCCGCGGCGGCCGCGTGGGCGGCCAGAATCTCCATACGGCAGTCGCCGTATTTGGAGTGGGTATTCCACATTCCGCCCGCCAGCTTCACCAGCTTGCCGATATGTCCCACCAGCAGCGCCCCGCGAAAGCCCAGCTCCCGGCACAGGTCCAGGGCGTCGCCGATAAAGTTGCTGGTCATCACCGCGCGCTCCGGGTCCAGTCCCAGGCCCTCCCGGCTGCGAATGAATTCCGCCCCGTAATTTCCCGGTGTCAGCAGCACCCACTCCGCTCCGCCGGCACGGCGCTGGCGCAGCTCGGTGCGGATGGTGTCCACCAGCGCCTGCTCGCTCATGGGCTCCACAATGCCTGTGGTGCCCAAAATGGAGATGCCTCCGACGATACCAAGCCGGGGGTTAAAGGTTTTTTCCGCCAGCGCGGCCCCCGCCGGGACCGAGATCACCACCGACAGCCCGCCGGTATAGTCCGTCAGGCGGCAGATTTCCTCCACGTTTTCCCGGATCATCCGCCGGGGCACGGAATTGATGGCTGCCTCGCCCACGCCCTGGTCCAGCCCGGGCCTGGTCACTCTGCCCACGCCCTCGCCGCCGTCGATGGAGATTCCGGGCCTGTCGCTGCAGGAGACCTCCGCAAACACCAGCGTCCCCCCGGTGACATCCGGATCATCCCCGGCGTCCTTCTCCACGGCGCAGCGCACCGCGCCGGGGGACCGGGTGATCTCCCGGAGCTCCAGATCCAGCTCCATACCCTTTGGGGTGATCAGATTGATCCGCTCCCGGCGCCGGCCGGTCAGGAGCATCCAGGCCGCGGCCCTGGCGGCAGCGGCGGCGCAGGAGCCGGTGGTATAGCCCAGACGGAGCTTTTTTCCGTCCCGAACGATATACTGCTCCATCACGGCCGCCCAAGCTGATAGAGCAGCGCGTTGCATATGGCGGCGGCCACATTGCTGCCGCCCTTGCGGCCCCGCGCCACAATGTGGGGCACCCTGGTCTCCAAAATCAGCTCCTTGCTCTCCACGACATTGACAAAGCCCACAGGCACCCCGATAATCAGCACCGGGGGACAGCTGTCCAGCTCTCCCGCATCCAGCATTTCCCGCAGGCGCAGCAGGGCGGTGGGGGCGTTTCCGATGGCATAGATGCAGGGCCTTTGCAGCGCGGCGGCCTTTTCCATGCACACCGCAGCCCGGGTGACGCCCCGCTCCCGGGCCAGCTCCGCCACATCGGGATCGGACATAAAGCAGTGGACGCTGCCCCCCAGTCTCTGCAGCGCGGCCTTGTTGATGCCGGCCCGGGCCATCTGGGTGTCGGTGACAATATCACAGCCCTCCCGCAGCGCCGCCAGCCCCGTCTCCACAGCGCCGGGGGAAAAAACCAGGTTTTCCGCATAGTCAAAGTCGGCAGTGGTGTGGATCACCCGCTTGAGCACAGGGGCGTTAACCCCCTCCGTCTCCCTGCCCTGCTCCTCCAGCAGCTGCGTAATGATCGCAAAGCTGCGCCGCTCGATGTCCATCGGCTTTACAAATTCAATCTCTCCCATGTCGGTGCTTCTCCTTCAAACAAGCCTCATAAAACCGCTGTGCAAACGCCGGATTGGCATAAAAATGGAAATGGGGAAAGCCGGCGTACAGCGTCTGCGTCCCCACCGCGGCCTTCCAGGCGCGCCCCCCCGGCTTCTCAGCCAGAAAGTCCGTCCCGGAGGCGGTGCAGTCCCAGTGGTGAAACTCATGCGCCGGGATGCTCTCTCCGGCGGGACAGAGCAGATTGTCCCGCTCCGCCTGCAGACGGATATAGCCGAAGCGGGTCAGCCTCCCGGCGTCGAAGCACCGGCCGGGCAGCGCGCCGGCCATGGGCGCCTCCCCGATGGCCTCCGTGAGATACATAAAGCCGCCGCACTCGGCAATCACCGGCAGCCCCTCCGCCACCGCAGCCTTCACGGCGCGCAGCATGGCGCGATTGCCGCGCAAGGCCCCGGTGTGGAGCTCCGGATACCCACCGCCCAGATAGAGGCCGTCGATTTCCTCGGGAAGGGCGCGGTCCGCCATGGGGGAGAAGGGGACCAGCTCCGCCCCCAGGAGCCGCAGCAGATCCAGACTGTCGGCATAGTAAAAGCAGAAGGCCGCGTCCCGGGCGACTGCCACCCGGACCTTCTCTCCCGGGGGCGGCAGGGGAAGGGGATCATAGTCCACCTCCGGTGCGGCGCCGGCCAGCTCCAGCAGGCCGTCCAGGTCCAGACTCTGCTCCGCCTGCCGGGAGAGGAGCTGCAGCTTCTTCTCCAGATCCGCCACCTCGTCTGCCGTCACCAGTCCCAGATGCCGGCTCTCCAGGCTGCACTCCGGCAGCGGCGGCAGATAGCCCAGCGGGCGGACGTCCGCTCCGAATTCCGCTGCCGCGGCCGCGGCCAGACGGGGATAGAGCATGGCGGAGCAGCCGTTGAAAATGACCCCCCGGATGCCGCTGTCGGGGCGGAAATCCCAAAACCCCCGCAGCACCGCGAGTGCGGACAGCGCCGTTCCCCGGGCGTTCACCACCAGCACCACGGGGCTGCGTGTGGCCCGGGCCACGGAAAAGGTGCTGCACTCGTCCCCCAGCCCCAGACCGTCATAGTAGCCCATGACCCCCTCAATGACGCTGACCGTCCGGCCCAGGCCGCTTTTGGCCAGCAGCAGCCGCAGCGTATTTTCGGAGAAGAAAAAAGGGTCCAGGCTGGCACAGGGAGTGCCGGTGATGCGGCTGTGAAACATGGGGTCGATATAGTCCGGCCCGCACTTGAAGCCGGCGGCGTCCGTTCCGCGGTCCACCAGCGCGCGCAGCACGGCCGCGGTCACCGTGGTCTTGCCGCAGCCGCTGCCGGTGCCGGCGATCAGAAAGCGGGGAATCGTTTCCCGCATTGCACACCCCTCCTGTAAAAAACGTCAGCCCGCCCCCTGCAGGATAAAGAAGGTGAGGGCATTGTTGGCCATGTGAAAAAAGATCGTGGTCCAGATACACTCCGTGGACTCATAGCACCAGGTGATGACCAGACCGATGGGGATATACTCCAGTCCATACAGCAGCATGGTGATGTCGCCGTTGTAGACGGCATATTGCCACACGTGATACAGGCAAAAGAGGAACAGGGAGACCAGATAGGCCAGCACACGGCTGCGCCGCCGCAGGGAACCGAATACCACGCCGCGGAACAGCGTCTCCTCGATCAGAGGGCCGATGAAAATTGCCAGGCTCATGATGACCCCGTTGTCCCGGCTGGCCTGGGCCATAATTTCCGTATCGTTGGGGTTGGGGTCCACATCTCCCAGCGCCATCAGAAGCAGCCCCATGAGAAGGCTGCATCCAAAGCTCAGCGCCGCCGCGGTGACAATGCCCCGCACGCAGCTTCCCGGCCGGTCCAGCAGCAGGTCAAAGCTGTCCCGCAGCCAGGGCAGCATCACAAACAGCAGAAAGGCCGTGCCCGCGCCGTAGTAAATCAGGTTGATTCCGGCGCCGTCCAGGGTCCCGGAGACGGCGGCATACAGCCGCAGCAGCACCGGCAGCAGAATGAAATGCAGCGGAAAATAGCACCAGCCGAGGGCTGTCTGCACCGGAGTCATGCGGTTTTCAAAGCTTCCGCCGCCCGCTCTCACGATACCACCTTCTTCTTCAGCTTCCACAGCAGGTTCAGTGCCTCCAGGGGGGTTATGGTGTCCAGATCCAGCCGCTGCAGGATGTCGCGCACCTCATCCGCCCCCACATCCGCCAGCGTCATCTGGTCCTCCGCCGGCGCCGCGCGCCCTGTCTCCGGCGCCCCGGCGCCCTGCTCCAGCTCCTTCAGGCAGCTCTTGGCCCGTTCGATCACACTGTTGGGTATGCCCGCCAGCTTTGCGACCTCGATGCCATAGCTGTCGTCGGCGCAGCCCCGGACAATCTTCCGCAGAAAGATCAGGCTTCCGCCCTGCTTTTTCGCGGTGATGTTGTAATTCACCACGCCGGGCAGCACGCCCTCCAGCGCAGCCAGCTCATGGTAATGGGTGGCAAACATGGTCTTGGCCCCCAGGCGCTTTTTGTCCGCACAGTGCTCCAGCACTGCCCGGGCAATGGCCATGCCGTCGTAGGTGCTGGTGCCCCGGCCGATCTCGTCCAGTATCAGCAGAGAGCGGTCGGTGGCATATTTCAGGATGTTTGCCATCTCGTTCATCTCCACCATGAAGGTGGACTGGCCGGAGCTGAGGTCATCGCTGGCTCCGATGCGGGTAAACACCCGGTCGATCACGCCCACGGTGGCGCTCCGGGCCGGGACAAAGGAGCCGATCTGGGCCATCAGAACAATCAGCGCCGTCTGGCGCATATAGGTGCTTTTGCCCGCCATATTGGGTCCCGTGACCACGGCAACCAGGTCGCCGCGGTCATTGAGCAGGGTGTCATTGGGCACAAAGGGCGTATCCGGCTGAGCGGCCTCTACCACCGGATGCCGGCCTCCCACGATGTGCAGCGTCCTGCCCATGTCCACCTCCGGCATACAGTAGCCCCGGCGCACCGCGGTTTCGGCCAGGGCGCAGAGGCAGTCCAGCTGCGCCAGCGCGTCGGAGGTCGCCTGCACCCGATGCACCTCCAGAGCGGCCTTCGCCCGGATCTCGCAGAAGATGCTGTATTCCAGCGCGTTGAGCCGGTCCGCGGCCCCCACCAAATCCTCCTCCAGCTTCTTCAGCTCGGGGGTAACATACCGCTCTGCGTTCACAAGGGTCTGCCGGCGGATATACTCCGGCGGCAGCGTTACCTCGCCGGCGGAATTGGGCACATCGAGATAATAACCGAAAACCTTGTTATAGCCCACCTTCATTTTTTTGATGCCCGTGCGCTCCCGCTCCCGGTCGGCCAGCTCCACCAGCATCTTTTTGCCGTTTTTCTTCAGCTGGCGCAGCCGGTCCACCTCGCCGTTATAGCCGCTGCGCAGCAGGTCGCCGTCCCGCACCGAGATGGGGGGCTCGTCGGCGATGGAGAGGGACACCAGATTGGTGATGTCCTCCAGCGGGTCCAGGGCGGCAATCTCCGTCAGATAGCCGCTGCGGGCCGAGGACAGCACCAGCTTTACCCCGGGAATCGCGGCGCAGTATTCCCCCAGCGCCCGGAGGTCCTTGGCGTTTGCGGTGGCATAGACGCAGCGGCACACCAGCCGCCGCAGGTCGCCAAACCGCCGCAGGGCAGCGGTCAGCTCTCCCCGCAGCACCGCGTTGTCCACCAGCTCCTTCACCGCGCCCAGCCGGTGGCGGATGGCGGCGGGATTCAGCAGCGGCCGCTCCACCCAGCTGCGCAGCATCCGTGCTCCCATGGGGGTTCTGGTCTCGTCCAGCACCCAGAGCAGGCTGCCCTTTTTCTCGTCTGTGCGCAGGTTCTGGCACAGCTCCAGGCTGCGCAGCGTGGCGTAGTCCAGCTCCATGTATTTGCCCGAGCGCACCAGATCCAGTCCCGCGATATTCCCCAGGTCGATCTTCTGGGTCTCCTCAATATAGGCCAGGAGCGCGCCGGCGGCGCGGACCCCGGAGTCCTCTCCCTCCAGGTCCAGGGCACTCAGCTCCGAAACGTGAAACTGCAGCAGCAGCCGCCGGACTGCCGCGTCCTCGTCAAAGCGCTCCCCACCCGTCTCCACGGAGATCCGGAGCTGCTCGTACAAAAGCGTGTGAAGGACCTCGTTTTCCTCCGCCCCGGGGGATATTACGGCCTCCCGGGGGTGAAAGCGGGCGAGCTCGTTGGACAGGTGGTTCACGGCATCCCGCTCATAGCAGGAGACATACATCTCCCCCGTGGAGATGTCGGCAAAGCACACCGCGCCCGCGTCCCCCTCCAGCCAGAGAGAGGCCAGATAGTTGCTGCGCCCCTCCTGGAGCATGCTGCCCTCTGTTACCGTACCGGGGGAGATGATGCGCACCACATCCCGGGTCAGCAGTCCCCGGGTCTCGGCAGGGTCGTCCAGCTGCTCGCAGATGGCCACCTTATAGCCCTTGGAGATCAGCCGGCCGATATATGCCTCGGCACTGTGATAGGGTACGCCGCACATGGGAGTTTGCTCCTCCGCGCTCTTGTTCCGGTCCCGGGTGGTCAGCGCCAGATCCAGCTCCCGGGACGCGGTGCGTGCGTCGTCGTCAAACATCTCATAAAAATCTCCCAGGCGGAAAAACAGCAGACAGTCACTGTGCTGGGACTTGAGGGCGTTGTACTGCTGCTTCATGGGCGTTTGTACTGACATTGCGCGTCTCCGTTTCCTTTCAGCAAAATGGTTCGTTTCAGTCGATTGCGAAGCTGCGTCTCACCCCGGCGAAAGCGGTTGATACAGAAACAGATCGCATTTCAGCATTCCGTTATAGAGCTTTCGCTTTTTGTCCGCGGGGCGGCCAAAGCAGCGCTCAAACTCCGTGTGGGAGGACAGAATGCCCAGCCTCCAGCCGTGCGTACCGGCCCAGGTCCTGCCAAAGGCCGCATAGAGGGCCTCGGCTTCCTTCCTGTCGCTCAGCCGCTCTCCGTAGGGCGGGTTGCAGAGGACAATTCCCCGCTCTGTCTCCCGGGAAAACGTCCTTGCGTCCGCTGCGGCAAAGCGCACCACATCCGCAACACCCGCCCGCCGGGCGTTTTCCCGGGCAATCTCCACGGCCCGGGGGTCTATGTCCGAGGCAAAGATATGGTAGTCACCGTGAAACTCCCGCTCTCCCGCCGCCTCCCGCTCCCGGGCCCACAGCGTCCCGTCAAAGCCGGGCCAGTCCATGCTGGCAAAGCGCCGGTTCAGACCGGGGGCGCGGTTTTTGGCCGCAAGAGCGGCTTCGATGGGAATGGTGCCGCTGCCGCAGAAGGGGTCGGCAAAATCTCCCTGTCCCCGATAGCCTGCCACCGCAACCAGTCCCGCAGCCAGCGTCTCCCGCAGCGGCGCAGCGGTATGGGCAGGGCGGTAGCCCCGCTTGTGCAGCGGCGCCCCGGTGGTGTCCAGGCAGAGGGAGGCTGTGTCCTTCATGATCTGAAACCGGATCTGATATACCGGCCCGTCCTCCGCCAGCGTGCGCTGGCCATAAGCAGCTCCCAGGCGCACCGCCACAGCCTTCTTGATGATCCGCTGGCAGTCCGGCACACTCATGAGCCGGGAGCTGAGACAGTGGCCGCGGACGGGAAATGCGCCGTTTTTGGGGATCAGGGACTCCCAGGGCAGGGCCTTGACCCCCTCAAACAGCCCGTCAAAGCTGTCTGCAAAAAAACGCCCCAGCTCCAGCAGAACCCGCTCACCGCAGCGCAGCCCCAGATTTGCCCGGGCTACAGCCTCTGCGCCGCCGGTGAAATAAACCCGGCCGTTCTCCGCACGCACATCCTTCAGCCCCAGCCGGCGCAGCTCCTCCGCAGCGGGTTTTTCCAGCCCCAGCAGACAGGGGGCGCACAATGTATAGTCCATCTTCCGTTTCCTGTTCACGCACAATTTTTCCGTCTCCCTCCCGGGAACGGAAAGCAGAAACAGTATACACTATTTTCCGCGGAAAAGCAATTCCCCGGAAGCATTCTGAAGCTTATTGCAGCTCAGACGCCCCCCGGGGCGTCTGAGCTGCAATATCCGGAAGGCAGCAAAAAGCCTTTGTTGACGCCCTTCGCGGGCTGAGCTATAATACGGACAGAAAATTTGCAATTACAGGAGGGTGGTTATGAGCCGCGCAGACCAGCGGTCTGGTGCCGGGGGAGCTGGCGCACGTGATTGCAGACTGCCATATCTACGACCGGCATGTGCCCATGATCCGGCGGCTGCTGGAGCGGGAGCCCTTCCCTGCCCCCACAGTGCGTCTGGACCCCGAGGTGCGGGATTTCCATGCCTCCACAAAGGACAGCTTTACGGTTGAAAGCTGCCGCTGCCACGAATTTGACGAAAAAATTCCGGTGGCCGTTTGAGGAGAGGGAGGGGATACCTATGCCTGCCCTGGAGGCAGTGGTGGCCGTCTGCTCCGACTGGGGCATCGGAGCAAACGGCACCCAAAGTGTGGCGCTGCGCGCTGACCGGCGCCGTTTCCGCCTGCTCACGGAGGGGAGCGCCGTCATTGTGGGACGCCGGACCCTGGAGGATTTTCCCGGCTCCGGAGGATTTATGAAATTTTCTCTTTTCTTTTTCCCGTGTTATTGTTATAATTACAAAATCATCTGAGAGACAGGAAAGGTCTGTGTTAAGGGCGATGAAGCAGAAAAAGACGACGCCCACAATGAAGGATGTGGCGCGGGAGGCAGGCGTGTCCCTGGGAACGGTATCAAAGGTTATGAACGGAATTCCCGTGGGAGAGAGCTACCGCGCGCGCGTGGAGCAGGCGGCCCAGCGGCTGGGCTATCTGGTGAACAATTACGCCCGCGGGCTCAAGACCAACCGCACCTTCTGTGTGGCGCTGCTGCTGCCGTCGCTGCGTCATCCGTTTTTCGCGGCGCTGGCGGACGAGGTGGTGGCCTGCCTGACCCGACGGGGCTACCGCTGTATTCTGATGATTACCAACTTTGACCCGGAGGCGGAGCACAAGTGCTTTCGCATGGTACAGCAGAACAAGGCCGACGGGCTCATCGCCCTGACCTACAGCTCCGATCTGGTGGTGGACGAATCCCTGCCCATCGTGACCTTTGACCGGCACTTCGGCCCTGCCATTCCCTGCGTCTCCTCAGACAACTATTGCGGAGGCCAGATGGCGGCGGAAAAGCTGCTGGAGCTGGGATGCCGCCGGCTTTTGATGCTGCACATCGGAGCCGATATACCGGGCGAGGCCCACAAGCGCAGCGCCGGCTTTGGGGACTACTGCCGGCGGCGAGGGGCGGACTATACCCCCATTCTCCTGCAGGAAGGCGACACGGAGCAGCCCTTTTACCGCTATCTGGAGGAGCATATCCGGGACGGCAGCGCGGATTTTGACGGGATATTCTGTTCCTCCGACGATGTGCTGCTGCGGATTCAGGCTTTTCTGGAGCAGCACGGCGTCAGCGTGCCCGGGGATGTGCAGCTCATCGGCTACGACGGCATTCCGGACTATGCCACCGGACGTTATGTCTGCTCCACCATTGTGCAGCCTGTGGACCGCATGGCGGAGACCGCAGTGAATATCCTGCTGGACGGCGGACACGCCGCCGCCGGCGCGAGCATCTGTCTGCCGGTAAAATACGCCTGGGGCGGCACCACACGGAGCTGAATACACACACCCACAGGCAGAGAGAGGAAACAAGCATGAGCGAGAAGTTGAACCGTGCCCGCGCCTGGCAGCGGGAGAAGCTGGACGGCGCCGACGTTGGCTGCCAGCCGCTGTATCATGTGACGGGCGGCGTGGGCTGGATCAATGATCCCAACGGTTTTTCAGTGTATCAGGGACAATATCACCTTTTTTTTCAATATCATCCCTATTCCAACCTCTGGGGCCCCATGCACTGGGGGCATGTCCGCACCCGGGACTTTGTCCGCTGGGAGCGTCTGCCCGTGGCCCTGGCCCCGGATCGGGACTATGACAGGGACGGCTGCTTTTCCGGCAGCGCGGTGGAGCTGCCCGACGGACGGCAAATGCTGATGTACACCGGTGTGCGCAAGGATGAGGAAGGCCGGGAATGGCAGACGCAGTGCCTTGCGGTGGGCGACGGTGTGGACTATGAAAAATACGACGGCAATCCCGTCCTGGATGACAGAGATGTCCCGCCCGGCGGCAGTACGGTGGATTTTCGGGACCCCAGAATCTGGCGCGAGGGAGACCGCTTTCTGGCCGTCGCCGGAGACCGGACAGAGGACGGCAGCGGCTCCATTCTGCTCTATGAGAGCGAGGACGCCTTTCACTGGCGGTATGCGGGCATTGTGGACCGCAGCGGCAATGCCTACGGAAAAATGTGGGAGTGCCCCGATCTTTTCCGCCTCGACGGAAAGTGGGTTCTGCTGACCAGCCCCCAGGAAATGCGCGCCGACCCCGGCGGAGAATTTCACGACGGCTACGGTACCCTCTGCATCATCGGAGCGCTGGACGGGGCGCGGGGGCTGCTGCGGGAGCACATACAGGCCATTGACTGCGGTCTGGACTTCTACGCCCCCCAGACGCTGGAGACGCCGGAGGGAAGGCGGATCATGATTGCCTGGATGCAGGACTGGGACACGGCCACCTATCTGCCGGAGGACCTTGCCCTTCCCTACCACTGCATGATGACCTTTCCCCGGGAGCTCCGCCTGGAAAACGGGCGGCTGTATCAGACCCCTGTAAGGGAGCTGGAGGCCTTTCGGGGCGAGGCTGTGCTCTGCAGGGCAGTCACGGCCTCAGAGCCGCTTGCGCTGCCGGGTGTGACGGGGCGCGCCGCGGATCTCACAGTGACGGTTTTCCCCGCAGGCGGAGAGAACCCCTGCCGCAGCTTTACGCTGGAGCTGGCCCGGGGCGGCAGCTGGGGCATCACCCTCCGCTGGGAGTGCGCCGCGGGCACGCTCTGCCTGGACCGCAGCGCCGGCGGCTTTCCCGGAGACTGCGTCAATCGCCGCAGCTTTCCCGTCACGCCCCGGGAGGGCGGCTCCCTGAAAATGCGGATACTGTTGGACCGCTGGAGCGCGGAGACCTTTGTCAACGACGGCCAGAGAAGCGCAAGCTGCGTGTTCTATATCCCTCCTGAGGCGGAGGGCATCCGGTTTTCCTCCGAGGGGGAGGCCAGAGCGGAGGTGGAGTTTTATCCCCTGAAATTCTGATTACATCGACACCGGGGCGGATATTTCCCAAAGACGCGCATCTGCTGAAAACAACAGGCGCGCCACCCAGTCTGAAAGGACCGGGTGGCGCGCCTGTGTTTGGTTGTCAACCAACACGTCTCATGCGGTCTTCGGCGCCATAAAACGCTTCACAGCGTTTTATGGAAGACTCGTATCAGATCTCCTGCTGTGCGCGGTCCAGGGCGGCCGCCACCCGGTCGCACCACGCGTCAAATTCCGGGTCCGGGATCTGGCACTCCGCCGGATGGGAGAGAATATAATCCAGAGCAATACGCACCCCCCGGTGGAAGGGCACCGATGTGGTCATTTCCGGCACAAGACGGTGGAGCCGGGTATTGTCAAACACCACGGAGACCGACTTGTCCCCCAGAAGGCTGCCCGCGAAATCATATCCGTATTTTTTCCCTGCCGCCGCGAGAAATTCTGAGGACACATGGCAGAGCCGGGCCTCTACGCCCAGGGCGGCGGCAATGGTCTCATAGATCTGGTTCCAACTCAGGGTCTCGTCGCCGGTGATCTGTACTGCCTCCCCGATGGCCCGGGGATTTCCCAGGAGGCCGGTGTAGCCCACGGCAAAGTCCGTATTGAAGGTCACGGTCCAAAGGGAGGTGCCGTCGCCGTGGACAAGCACCGGTTTCCCCTCCCGCATCCGCTGGATCACCTGCCAGAAGCCCCGCTTGCCGTGGAGCCCTGTGGGGATGTGCCGTTCGTCATAGGTGTGACTGGGCCGGACAATCGTGACGGGAAAGCCCTCCTGCCGGTATCGGTCCATCAGGTATTCCTCACAGGCGATCTTGTCCCGGGAATACTGCCACCAGGGATTGGCAAGGGCGGTTGCCTCGCTGACCCGGTAATCCGCCGGCGGCTTGTGGTAGGCGGAGGCGGAGCTGGTGAACAGATACTGCCCGGTTCTGCCGCGGAACAGGCGCCAGGCGCGCTCCACATCCTCCAAATGAAAGGAAATAAAATCGCAGACCGCATCAAAGCGGACATCCCCCAGCTTTTCCGCTACGTCCGTCTCATTGTGGATGTCCGCAGTGATCTGCGTGATCCGTCCGGGCAGCTCGGAGGAGCGATTCCCGCGGTTCAAAACCCACAGCTCCCAATCCGTCTCTGCCGCCAGCCGGCGCACTATGGCAGCGCTGATTGTCCCTGTTCCGCCAATCATCAATACTCTCATACGTTTTCCTCCCCATTGTGATTGTATGCAGTATAGCATATCCCGGCGCAGCCGTCGAGAAAAACTGTCCCCCACCGTTCAGACGCCCCCGGCGTCTGAACGGTGGGGGAGCCACTGCGCTGCGCGCACGCCCTTTCTTGCGGGGGACGCGCGGGGGCGCAGAGGGATTTCCTGCCCCAGTAAACTGTGACGTATATTTTTTCCCAAAAGCGCCCATACTTAACGCTGAACAAATTGCCGCACGCATCTTGCCGGCACAGTCTGCAGGAGGAAATACGTTATGCGCCGTCCGCTTTCAGATCAAAGCAGCTTTTTTTGCCAGCTTCGAACCGTGCTTTCCGGGCTGCGCCGCTGGGAATGGGCACTGATTCTCTCTTTGAGTATCACTTTCTGCCATGGGGCATTTCTGGGGCCGGCGGCAGCTGGGGCGGGCTGGTGGGGCGTAATCTTTCCCGGCCTGGCCTGGGACGGCTCCGGTCAGGCGGAGGCTGCCAGCTTTCCCCGGGAGGAAAAGACCGTGCTGCGGTTCTGGCTGGGAGAATGGCTGGCGGAGCTGTTTTATTAATGCGGCTTAACGCGGCAATTTAATAAAAGATTAATTATTTGCCCGGACACGGGCAGGGCGCGCCGCTCCGCCCCGGTCACCCCCTGCGAGCTCCCGCAGAGTTACGCGCACCACAAAGACGGTGATCACAAAGGTCAGCAGATCAGAGACGGGCATGGAGTACAGCACGCCGTCCAGGCCGAAAAACAGCGGCAGCAGCAGTGCAAAGCCCACGCCGAACACCACCTCCCGCACCAGGGAGATTCCCGTGGAGGCCAACGCCTTGCCGATGGCCTGGAGGTAGATGAAGGTCCCCTTGTTGACGGTGGCAAGCACCATCATGCAGAGATACACCCGGAAGGATTTGATTGCAAAGGCCGTATAGTAGCTGCTCTCATTCGCCGCGCCAAAAATGGAAATCAGCTGCCGCGGAAACAGCTCGACAACCAGCAGGGCAGCCAGTCCCACCAGCGCCTCACATTTCAACAGCAGCAGGAACAGCGACCTTGCCCGGTCCTGCCGTCCCGCGCCGATGTTGTAGCCCGCCACGGGAATGCATCCCGCCGCCATGCCCACGGCAATGGAGATGACGATCTGGAAGAATTTCATAACGATTCCCACCACCGCCATGGGAATCTGGGCATAATCCTGCTGGGAGAACACGGGGTCCACAGCCCCATATTTGCGCAGCATATTGTTGATGGCAGCCATGGCCGCCACCAGAGATAACTGGGACAGCAGGCTTGTGATACCCAGCGGGAGAAAGCGCCGCATCAGCCGGAGGGAAGGGCGGAACGCGCGCCGGTTCAGTTTCACCGAGCGCATATGGCAGAGATACCATACCGCCATTGCCGCTGTGATAATCTGCCCCAGCACGGTGGCCACCGCGGCCCCCATCATGCCCCACTTCAGGCCAAAGATCAGAATCGGATCGAAAATCATGTTGAACACTGCCCCGGCGAGGGTGGAGATCATCGCAAAGCGGGGGCTGCCGTCGGAACGGATGACGGGATTCATCGCCTGACCGAACATATAAAAGGGGATGCCCAGCGTGATCCAGAAAAAATATTGCCGGGAATGATAAAAGGTCTCCGCGTTGACGGTGCCGCCGAACATGGCAAGGAGCTGGTCGGAAAAAAGCAGATAGACTGCCGTGATCAGAATGCCTCCGGCGACGGAGAGCGCCACTGCGCTGCCGATTGTGGCGCCGGCTTCCTCCCGATCACCGCGTCCCAGCAGAATGCTGACGCAGGCGCAGGCCCCGTCCCCGATCATAACCGCAACGGCCAATGCCACAACGGTCAGCGGAAACACCACCGTATTTGCCGCGTTGCCGTAGGAGCCGAGATAATCGGCGTTGGCAATAAAAATCTGGTCCACGATGTTATAGAGCGCCGCGACAAGCAGGGAAATAATGCACGGCACGGCATAGCTGCGCATCAGCCTTCCCACCGGCGCGGTCTCCAGAAACTGGTTCGCTTTCTCCTCCATGAAAATCCACCTCAAGCACATAAAAAAATCAAGCAGCAGATTGCCGGACTTACGCAATCTGCTGCTCGCTGCTTTTATTATAGTACGAAAAGCCGCGGTTTGCAAAGGAGATTTTCCCCAAAAACGCTGCCAAAAGCCAGGGCGGATATTTGCGTGTTATACGAATTATCCATAAAAAGCTTCTGCCTTTTATGGAAGAACAGTATTACGCTGAAATGCCCGCGGGGTTGGGTTGAAAAGCGCTGGACATTTTCCCGGGAACGTGGTATGATGTCAACAATGATTTCCGGGTGTAGCGCAGCTGGTAGCGTGCCTGATTTGGGTTCAGGAGGCCCCGAGTTCGAATCTCGGCACTCGGACCACGTCGAAAAACCTGTGAATTTGTCGAAATCGCGCTCGCGCGACTCCTCTATGATTCACAGGTTTTTCTCCTTTTCCGAATCGAACCCGCTTCGCTGGGCTTCGATTCGGGATCGAAAGTGTCCATAAGTTTCAAACGAGAAAAATCCGAACGCCTTTCTTGGGGGAATGCGTTCGGATTTTCAACTCTAAAAAGCGCGGACTGGCGAGAGGCCGAATTTCACGAAATGCGGCAGCGCACATCCGGCTTTCAGCCGTCAGCGCAAAGGCGCTCTCCTGCATATTGCCGCTGGTCGTGCAGACCACGACGCCGCGCTCCGTGTCCACCTGCGCGTCATGGACGCCGGGCGCGAACACATTGGTCGCGTCCGCAAACGCCGTCGCCTGCTGCTCGTAGAGCTCCCGCGCCTTCGCGCGCATGTCTGCGTTGTCGATGGAACAGATGTCCGCCGCGGTTTCCGACGGGTCGTTATAGGCCGTGGGATAAAAATAGATGGTGTCCGCCGCTTTTGTGATTTCCGGGAGCGCCAGCCAGTTGTCCGCGTCGGAATAATCGGAGGGCGTACCTACCACCGCGCGGAAGACGGCTGGTTTACAATGCAGATCATCCAGCCGTAAAGCCGCTCCGGCCGATCAAACGGTTGACAACCGTTCCGGTTCATACTATACTGAGGCTACCAATTCGAAAGGAGATTTTTCCAATGAAATATGTATGCCCCTGCGGCTATGTCTACGACCCCGAGCTGGGTGATCCCGACAACGGCATCGCCCCCGGCACTGCCTGGGAGGACCTTCCCGCGGATTGGGAGTGCCCTGTCTGCGGCCTGGGCAAGGACGCATTTGAGGCGGAGTGAACCCCGGTATTCTCTGTACCTCCAGCCGAACAAAACACCGTCGCTGCCGCGACGGTGTTTTTGCTACCCGTCATGCTGCCCCGCGGCTCTTGTAATTTCTGTAATTATTTGTTGACAATATATCATTTTTGGAATATAATATCTCCCATAGTCTGGATAAACCGGAGCATATGCGGGTGTGAAGCCGTCACACGCCCGCGCGCTTCATATGCGCGGAAAAATACACAGAGGCAGGAAAGGAGCTTATGCGTTATGGAATGGGACCACAGCTGTTTGCAGGGGCCGGGGCAGGAGGTTGTGCGGGCGATCGTCGGCGCGCGCATCGGGTGTAATATGACCCAGAAGGACCTGGCTGAGCGGACCGGCATCCGGCAATCCAACATCAGCCGCATAGAAAACGGCAGCAGCAGCCCCACGGTGGACACGCTGGCCCGGCTGGCCGCCGGCATGGGGAAAACACTGTGCATTGAGTTCCGCTGACTGCCCCGGCGGACCGGGAAAACGGTAAGGAAAACATAAAAATACCGTTGCAGGCCATAGAAAGTATTACTTTTTCTCACATTTTACTCGATAAGAAACAGGGGAATGCCTTCTTTGCGCGGCAATCCCCCGGCGTGCCCCGCGGCGCAAGAGGGAAGCGTCCGGCGCGCGGATTCATAGCTATTCCGGGAGGGACTTGATTATGAAGCTGAAAAACGTCAGGAAAAATGTACGCAGGCTGATGCTGGACTTCGGCTTTATGCTGGTGTGCCTGGTGATGTTCGTCGCTCTGTCGCCGAGGGTCTATGCGGAGACTGCCACCGGTATTACAAATACAGCCCAGTGGACGCTGGAGGACGACGGAACGCTGACGCTGGAAGCAAAGGCGGGCGCGACGAGCGGTTCAACAAGCAGTACATACAGCAGTACCCGTCCCCCCTGGGAAAGTCAATCGGTCCCTGTTCGCAAGCTGGTGGTCAAAAGCAGCTTGGCGGTTTTGGGCAGCTACGCTTTTCAAAATAATACGACGCTGGAGGAAATTGTATTTGAGGGCCCGATGCCGGACACACTTCTAAACGCAAAGTCGCGCGTGTTTTCCGGGTGCACAAATCTGAAAAAGATTACGGTGCAGGCTGCTTCCACCGCCTCAAACAAAATCATGCTGCTGGACACAATGGCCAGTACAAATACAACAAAGAACAATAATTTTGTGGATTGCTCCGGGGTCGAGCTTGTCTTTACCAGCGATCAGAAAAACGTCAACAACTGCATCGTTTCCCTGGCGTGCGTAACCAAAATCACCGTGACGGAGGGCGTTACCAGCTTTAAGCCGAACACAAGCGGCTGCGCCAATCTCCGTATGGTATCGCTGCCGTCGTCGCTGACTGAGGTCGGAACCAGCCTTCTGCCGACCAAAGGCACGAATCAGGCGGCGGATACGGTCTCCATCGCATATCCCAACACTTATGATAACTGGCCGGCGCAAGCAAGTACCATCTATAAAAATCTGCGAAATGCCGGACGGCTGTATTGCAAGGATGACCCCGCGCCGGTTACAACCGGCGACGCGTTATTTGTCTATGACGGGAGCAGTCCGGTGACGCGCAGCCTCACGGTGTCGCCCGCCCTGGACAGCATTGCCGTGCAGTATCTGGACGGCCCGGACGGCGTGGGGATTTCCAGGCCCAGCTATACAGAGCCGGGAACCTATCCCATCTATTACCGCGCATCCGACAGCAGCGGGGTGTTTGCCACAAACAGCGGCTCCGCGGAGCTGAAGATCATACGCGCTGCGGAGGACGCGACCCATGTCTTTAACAACGGCAACCAGGGCGTCCAGTCGAACGTGGTGCCCACAACGGACGGAATTACCAAAAAAATCTATTTCAGCGCGACTGAGGGCGATTTTTCGGGGACAATCACTTCTGTGACAAGCGCCTCTGTTGCCCAGAAGGATGTGGGAAGCAAGACGGTCTATTATAAGTGGATCGGCCTTGACGGCACCGAGATTTACGGCTCGGCAGTTGTGACGGTTACGCCCTATCCACTTGAAATTACGGGGCTGACGGCCAACAGCAGAGCGTATGACGGAACCACCGACGCGACCTTCGCCAACAAGTCGCTGTCCCTGACCCTCAGCGGCTCCACAAGCTCTGTTTCCGTGACCGCGACCGCTGTGGGTAAATTTGCCGACAAAAATGTCGGAGAGAACAAGCCCATCGAAATTACAGGGATAACGCTCAACAAAACAAACTTCATGGTGGATGAGGCCAAGTCCCAGACCACGGCCACTGCCAACATCACTAAGCGGACCGTCAAATACAGCGGGATTACGGCGGAAAGCAGAGAATATGACGGCACGACCGCGGCGACGCTGAACTTTGACAATCTGGTTCTGGACGGAAAGGCCGAGGGGGATGAGCTGACCCTCACGGCCACGGGTGCATTCAGCAGCGCATCCCCTTCCGACAGCGAAAAATCGGTCACCCTCAGCAATCTTGCGCTGGGCGGAGCGGATGCGGGAAACTATCAGATTGCGACATCCGGGAACCAGAGCAG
>CAJOPB010000049.1 GCA_905236305.1 uncultured Oscillospiraceae bacterium
CACAAAGGATTCCTGCGGTTTCGCGCCTCGACAGACGAAAAATCCGCTCGAAAATCCGCACACGTCGAGATATTAAACAGGCTCTAAGGAAGTGCTGAATAAAGCAGCGTGGTGCCCTTGGCACACAAATTTTGTATCCGCCAAGCGTGCGCGGGGATTTATTCAGCGCTTCCCCAAGAAACTCTAAGAGTGGGATCGAACGAAGGGAGAGAAAATGAGAGCAATTATGACCGTTATCGGACCGGACCGGGTGGGAATCATTGCCAGTGTCAGCGCGCTTCTGGCTTCACTGAACGTCAACATACTCGATCTGAGCCAAACCATTATGGAGGGAATTTTTACCATGACGGTGCTGGTGGACACAGCAGAGGCCAACTGCAGCTTTGAGGCTATCCGCGCCGCATTGGCCACCCACGGTGAAAAGGAAAACCTGGATATCCGCATCCAGCGGGAGGATACCTTCACCGCAATGCACCACATCTGAGAAAAAGGAGCGCCACATGCTGAATCAATCTGATATTTTGCAGACGCTGGATATGATCGACCACCAGCATCTGGATATCCGCACCATCACCATGGGTATATCCCTGCGGGACTGCTCTCATCCGAACCTCTCCGTCTGTGCCCAGAAAATCTATGATAAAATCTGTACCAAAGCAGAAAAGCTGGTGGCTACAGGCTGTGCGATTGAGAGTGAATACGGCATTCCCATTGTCAACAAGCGCATTTCCGTTACCCCGATCGCGCTGGTAGCCGAGAGCTGCGAGGGAAATGAATATGCTGTGCTCGCCAAAGCTCTGGACCGCGCGGCCGAAAGCTGCGGGGTTAACTTTATCGGAGGCTATTCCGCGCTGGTGCACAAGGGCGCAACCGTGGGAGATCAGCGCCTCATAGACTCCATCCCGGAGGCTCTGAGTGAGACAAAGCTGGTATGCTCCAGTGTCAATGTAGCCACCACCAGAGCCGGAATCAACATGGATGCAGTGGCCCAAATGGGCAGAATCATCAAGGAAACCGCCGTGCGCACCGCAGCGCAGTCGGGATTGGGCTGTGCCAAGCTGGTGGTGTTTGCCAATGCCGTGGAGGACAACCCCTTTATGGCAGGCGCCTTCCACGGCGTGGGAGAGCCGGAATGCGTAATCAACGTGGGTGTCTCCGGCCCGGGCGTGGTGCACAATGCCCTCAGGGCCGTGCCCGGAGCCCCCTTCGACGTGGTGGCCGACACCATCAAACGCACGGCTTTTCAGGTTACGAGAATGGGTCAGATGGTCGCCCAGGCGGCCTCAGCGCGCCTGGGAGTACCCTTTGGCGTGGTGGATCTGTCGCTGGCGCCAACCCCGGCAGTGGGAGACAGTGTGGCCAGAATTTTGGAGGAGATGGGCCTGGAAACCTGCGGTACCCATGGAACCACCGCGGCTCTGGCGCTGCTGAATGACGCAGTGAAAAAGGGCGGCGTAATGGCCTCCGGCCACGTGGGAGGCCTCAGCGGCGCTTTCATCCCTGTCAGTGAGGACGAAGGCATGATCGCAGCGGCGGAAAAAGGCGTACTGGCCCTGGACAAGCTGGAGGCCATGACCTGTGTCTGCTCCGTGGGACTGGACATGATCGCAGTACCCGGCGACACACCGGCGGAAACACTCTCCGCCATCATTGCCGATGAGGCCGCAGTGGGCGTTGCCAACAACAAAACCACTGCCGTGCGCCTGATCCCTGCCCCGGGCAAAACCGTGGGGGACCGGGTGGAGTTCGGCGGATTGCTGGGCAGCGCACCCATTATGCCGGTACACCCGGAGAGCGCGGCAGTCTTTATTTCCCGGGGCGGACGCATCCCCGCACCGCTGCAGAGTCTGCGAAACTGAGACAGTATACAAAATAAAATAATGTATATATAGTATTTAATAATTTATTAAATACTATATATTGTAGATCATAAGAATGCTGCGAAAGGCGTTATCGCTTTCGCAGCATTTTCAGTACCAGCAAAAGCAGCGGAAAGCCAAAGGACAATCCGGCGGTAAGGAGAGGGACAACGGTGTCCGAGAGGCGGAGAAACACATCCTCCTCCGCAGGAAGCAGAAAAGCCGCAGCCGCAGCAAAAGCGCCGCTGAGCAGAGGACAGCAGAAACGGTTAAAAAACGCGAGGAAGCCGGATTGCTTTTCCTGAGAAGGGGGAAGCAAGCGTTGGAAAACACATCGAAGCCTCTCCCCTGAAATCCACAGAAGGGTAGAGATCAGAATAAAATCTGCAAATACCCAGACCGCTACAGCCAGAGGCTCCACCCGTTCCAGGGCTCCGAGAATGGTCACGTCCCGGGTCAGCATAAAAAAAGGATGCCGCAGCCTTGCGGTGAGCTGCGGGCCGAACATGGCAATGCAGCCAGCGGTAATCAGACTGACAATCCCCAGCACCAGCCCGGCCCAGCCCAGCCAGTCCCGCAGACGCAGAGGACCATCGCCGATGTGTCCGGCAGAGAAGGAGAGAATCACCGCAACGCCGAACAGATTTGCAGCCTCAAGTCCGCAGTGAAGCAGCGGCAGCGGGTCCGATCCTGTCAGCGGCAGCAGCAGCTGAAAATCCGCGTCCTTCAGGGTCAGGACAAACACGGCAACGGGCAATACCGCCAGCAGCGGCCGGAGGAGCAGCGCAGTGCGTCCCAGAGCCTTGAGAGAACCGCAGGCCGCTGCGGTGCAGGCCAAAGCCATGGTGAGAAGAAACAGACCCGGAAGGGCGTCAGGGTAAATGGTGGAGACAAAACGCATGGCGCCGGAGCGCAGCAGAAAGCCCGCGTAAAACAGCATCCACAGTGTATATATTCCCACTGCCAAAGCACCGAAAAATGGCCCAAGAAGGGATTGCAAAAGCGTATCATAGCCCGTATTTTTCCCAAAATTCCGGTAGAGCAGCCAAAAAAGCAATGCTCCGAGCGCCAATGCGGGGATGGCCAGCGGTCCTGCAAGCCAGGACATATTTCCCGCTCTCTCCGCCAATACACGGGGAAACCGGCGGATCATAGGAGGCAGCAGCGAGATAAAAACAATGGCAGTGAATTGCCGCCGGGAGAGGGCGTTGACGTCATTCATGAATGCGCATCCCCTTTCAGCTCCATAGGCGTATAGAGGTCATAGCCGCGGTCAGCCGCAGCGGAAACTGTGATTCTGATATTGAGATTGCGCAGCCAGTCCGAGGGCAGCTTATGTCCCCGGCGCAGCTGTTTTGCCAGCGCAAGAAAGTCCGCATCCAGACTTTTGGAGCATGCAATCACATCCTGCAGATTTTCGGTGAGCATCTGTTCCACAGCTCCCTCCAGTGCGCCGGGGTCCGGGGAAAAGGACTGTCCGGTCTGTGACGGGTCCGGCTCAGTTTCCGAGAGCACAGTGGTCACCCGCAGCGTAATATCCAGGGCAGGCGTTCCGTTCTGCCAGCTCGGACGAATTTCCGCCCCGGTGCCCGAGATGCGGAGAATCACCGTACCGCCCGGCATAGAAAACTCCCGGATCACCGTGCCGGGATAACCCAGAAACAGACTGGCGGCCTCTGCCTGTCTCCCCTCCAGCACACCGACCATACTCCCATCCTTCAGAATTGCATAGCCAACGGGCACGGCGGTGAGACCGGGCTCCTCAAGACGGACGCTGCCCTCCGTGGTTACGGGACGCAGCAGGCAGACCAGCGCAGCGCCATATTCACTGAGAGCCACGGCAGTCTCCCGAAAATTACTGACCCTGCTTACCGCCCGCAGGGATGTGTCCTGTTTGACGGAGGAGAGCAGCTCCGTGGCGTCATAGCTGTCATCACCGGGGTTCATCAGCAGCGAGGATGCGGTCCCTTCGCAGAGGATAAAAAGCTCCGTGTCCAGCCGCGTCCTCACATCCCGTTCCACAAAGTCCAGGAGAGGTCCAAGCCCCCGCTCTGCAGCCTCGCGCCCGGCTACAACATGCTGAATATGGGAAAAAAACAGACGTCCTTCCGTACTGTAGGCCTGCAGGCTGTCCATGGCTTTCAGAATATTCTCGCCGCTGCGGCAGAGCGACAGACTTTCCCCGTTTTCCCCCTGCTTGCCGGTGGAGGCGGAGAGGGTCACACCGGCCCCGGACGTGTCATAGCCCAGAGCACGTATTAACCGGAGCTGATCCAGCTCCCGATAGTTCGCATAAATGCTGCCCTTTACACCACAGCCGGCACAGGAAAAACAGAGCGCCAACAGCAAAAGCAGGCACAGGCACCGGTGAAAAAAGAGTCCCTTCATACCTGGTTCCTCCGGTCCCGGGGATGCAGGGCACGATCCCGCAGCTTGTCCCGGGGAAGGGGCAGCCGGACCAGTGCCCGTAATATTTCGAAAAAACCGCCCTCAGACATGGGAGAGGTGTAGGGGACGCCAAAGCTGTCGATGGTGCAGAGATACCACAACAGCAGAGCAAGTCCCAGACTCAGGCCCAGCAGACCAAAAAAAATGGAGAGCAGGGTGAAGGCAGCGCGCAGCAGACGGATGGCGGAGCCCAGATCACGGCTGGGGAGCGTGAAGCCGCAGATTGCGCTGGCGGCGACAATGATGACAGAAATGGGGGAGACCACCTTTGCCTCCACCGCGGACTGCCCCACGATCAGCCCGCCTATGATGCTGACCGTGTCTCCCACCGGATTGGGGAGCCGTATGCCGGCCTCCATCAGCAGCTCAAAGGCAACAAGCATCATGAGAATTTCAAATGCTTCAGAGAAGGGCACCTGCTGCTTGGCCTCAATCATATTCTGCAGCAGCGCCGTGGGGATCATCTCCTGATGATACATGACGATTGCAGTGAAAAAGGCAGGGAGAACCAGGGAAATTATCAGAGAAAACCACCGCAACAGCGTCAAAAGAGCCGCCGCAGGCGGAGGCTGGGCCCGATCCTCTGCGACATGCAGAAAGGAGGAAAGCGTGGCAGGTGTGAGGAATCCCATCGGGAGACCGTCTACAAAAAAGCCCGCCCGCCCTGCCAGCAGCTCCGCCGAGAACATGTCCGGCCGCTCTGTGTGAAGCAGCTGTGGAAAGGCGGAAAGAGGCCGGTCCACAATATATTGTTCGATATTCCCGGAGGCAGTGATGCCGTCCACGTCGATCTGCTCCAAACGGGAACAGAGCGCGGCAACGAGCTCCGGAGCGGTCAGGCCCTCTATATATAAAATAGCAATGGAGGTGGAGGACCGTCGTCCCACGGTTATCTGACGCAGCTTCAAGGTGGGCGTGCGCAGCCGCCGGCGGACCAGAGAGGTGTTGGTGCGGAGCGTCTCCACAAAGGCATCCTTGGCGCCCTTGAGGGTTTTTTCCACCTTGGGGTCACTGATGGAGCGGGTGTCATCGGACTTCACCTCAAAGGTCAGGGCGAGTCCGGAACGGTCAAAAACGAGTGCGCAGCAGCCCTGAAGTAAATCCTGTACGGTATCCGCAGCGGTATCACGACGCTGAACGCTCCCTGCCCAGATGCCGCCCCGCTGGAGGGCAAGCGCCAGACCCGAGGGGCTGCGCAGCTCCTGCGCAAGCGAAGCAGAGGCCAAGGGATGCAGTACCTCCTCCGCCACAGACCTGGCAGACACCAGTCCGTCCAGCCAGCACAGAAATATTCCCTCCGTGTGTACACCGCCGGGCCAGACAGGACGGAGAGTAAAATCCGCACAGTCCAGAAAGAGAGCCTGAAGCGAAGAAGCATTGAGCGAAAGCGAGGAAAAATCCGCCTCCGGGTCCTTCGTCAGGGAGCGGGAGGGGACATGACTGAAGATTCTTTGAGTAGACATATAGATAGTATAACCGGAAAAAAACCACAATATGTGGAGGAAAAAAATTAAATGAAAAAAAGTCGAAAAAAGTATTGACAAAAGCGCATTTGAGTGGTATTCTAACGCAGCTGCCGCACGAGGGGAGCAAAAACAAGGACGAAGGTCAACGGAATTGGGAAAAAGAAGTTGAAAAAAGTTCTTGACAAAGCGAACGAAGTGTGGTAGCATTCAAG
>CAJOPB010000050.1 GCA_905236305.1 uncultured Oscillospiraceae bacterium
CATTTCCTTTCTCGCCGTGGCGTTCGCGCCGGACATACGGGTAAGCATGGTGTTCAGCGCGGAGCCGGACACGCCGCCCTTTAGGGCATTGTTCGCCATCGCGGCCAGCGCCACGGAAACATCCTCGATGGAATATCCCATGTTGCCCGCCGTCGTCTCCACATAGGAAAGGCTCTGTCCCAGCAGGCCGACGGTGGTATTGGAGCTGGTCGCCGCTTTCGTCAGCACATCCGCGAATTTCACCGTGGACGCCGTACCTTCCAACCCGAAAGCGTGCATACCGTCGGACAGGATGCTTGTAACCTCTGTCAGATCTTCACCGCTCGCCGCCGCCAGTTTGATAACGGCTGGGAGGCCGGCAATCATATCCTGTGTGTCCCAGCCGGCGAGGGCCATCGTCTGGAGCGCTTCGGCGGATTCCTGGGCGGTGAAAACCGTGGTCGCGCCCATTTCCTTTGCCACATCGGAAAGCGCCGCTGCTTCACTCTGCGATGCCCCGGATACGGCCTCAACCGCGCTCATGGTGTACTCAAACCCCGCCGCCGTCTGCACGGACGCTTCCAGCGCCTCCGTTATTGCGTTGATCGGTTTCAGCGCTTCGCCTGCGGCCATGGACAAGGTGGAAAACATCCTGGCAATATCTCCCAGGCGATTTACTTTGTTCTGCCAGGAGGTCATAGCCTCCGACGTTGCGAGCGTTGCTGCGGACAGTCTGTTTTGCGCTCCGGCAGTATCGTAGAGGTCAACCCCCAACTCCATCAGCTCTTGTTCTAGCGCATCAACTTTCCGTCTCTGTTCTTCGATTTTTCCCGTCGCTGTTCCTGATGCTGATTGCATCTTGTTCAGCGCGGCAATCGCCTTTTCGTATTCGTCGATCTTGCCGATGGTGTTCTTGTTGTCCCGAATCTGCTTCTGCATATCGGCAAGCGCACTTTTCGCGGTAGAAAAGCCGGAGCCAAAGGCAGAATCCACCTTTGCCGTCAGTAGGAATAGTAGTGTATGCTCTACGGATGCCATAGCTTTTCTCCTCCGAAAAATGCGCTTTATCTCTTTTGCCCTATCCCTCCGGGAGGACCCGGAGGGATAGGCTTTATTTCTTCAGCTCTTGCTTTCGCTGCTCTATGATGCTGTTGTTTGCCGTGATCCATTTGTAGAATCGCGGGATCGGTATTTCCAGCCAATACGTCACCGGCGTATGAGTGTTCTGCGCCATGATGATGTACTGTTCCCGCAGCATATCCGCCGGGCTTTCCCTGCCGTCGCCGGTCAGCCCGTAATGAATAAAAAATTCCTCGCCATGCCTGTTATCGCGTTGTAGTCCGCAAGGGGCATATGCTCGATCACGTCCGACGGGATATGGGCGGCGCGGGCGGCAAGCATCTTCTGATATTTCCGGCTCTGCGACGGCACAGGGACATTGACCCGCATCATCATAAGCTCGTCGTCGATGGCCTCCATGTCCGCGCCGGTCAGGCCCAGGAAGTCAAACTCCAGCTCGTCGTATGTCGTGTCCTCCCATTTGAAGGGCGCTGTCATTTTGTATCGCTGCTTCCCGTACAGCCGCACGAGCGCCGACTTTCCGCCGGCTTTCTTTTCCTCCTTCTTCATGGCGGCGTCCAGCTTGATAAGCTCCTCCGCCTGCTCCTCGATGCCCTCTACGGATTCTTCCGTATCTTCTCTTTTGGTTTCTTCGGCGATCTCTTTCACGTTCGTTTCCTCCTATATAGTTTTTGAGAATGATAGAGGGGCCGGGATAAACCCGGCCCCCGTTTTCTTACTTGCCGAGCGCTTTGCGGACGGATTTCAGGTAATCGACGCCGTTGATAAGGCAGATGTAGTTCAGCGGGTCGAGTTCCATAACCTTCTTGCCGTCCCGGTATTCCGCCCAATAGTGGACGGAAGCGACGGTGTTCGGGTCGCTGGTGGACTGCGGTTTCAGGCTGCCGCCGTCCATCTTCTTCGGGAAAGCCTTGATGATGTGCTTGACCGTGGTAACGGCAAGGCCGCTGGTCTTGCGGTCGATGTTCTCCTGCACTTCCCGCAGCTCCCAGGTGTGCAGCTTCGGAGAGGAGAGAACGATAGCTTCCTTGGTCAGGACGGTATGCTTCAGCGTGATCTCCATCGCTTTCATCTGTCCGATCAGGATAGTTTCGACCTCGCCGGCGATGCCGGCGCCGTTGATGGTCTGCGTCATGAACTCCAGGCTGGGAAGGTCCGCCTGGGTGATGCCGACAAACTCCGTCTTGTTCTCGTACAGGGCGTAGTTGATAACGGCCACGTCGTTTTTCGCCATGATTTACTTCCCCCTTTCTTACGCCGCCACGCCGAACGCCTCGGCGATGTAGGCGGTGTCGTACTCCATGACGAAATCCACTTCCTGCGCGGGGCCGGGAGGCGTCATGTAGAGATGGAGCCGGATAATGCCGGCCATAAGGTCGGTCAGCGGATTTTCGGATTCCAGGAACTCGCAGCGGGCGCCCAGCAGATGTCCTTCGGACACCAGGTTTGCCAGCCACATATTCACGGCATCGTTGATGCTCTCCGCGTAGCGCTGGGTCATGCGCTCGTCGATCCGGCCCCAATAGGTAAGCACGATGGAGTTGCTGATGTAGTTAAACATCCGGGCCACGGGGACCGTCATGTCCTTGGGATCAGCATTTCCGGGATAGCAGGAGCAGTAAGCGCCCCAGGACGTGAAGCCGTTGACGAAATTGTAGGCGGTGATGATGCCCTGCGCCCGGACGTAGTTTGCCTGCGTCAGGTCGAGCAGGACCTCCGTTCCGTCGGCCAGGACCGCAGCGTCCGCCTGGAGCGCCTTGTTGCTGGCGCTCTCGGAGGGGACGTTATCATTTTCCGCGTCAACACTCCCCATAAGGGCGGCGAGCTGTGCGGAGTAATGGAACATCCGATCTCCCAGCTTCAGCATGGGCCAGCATACGAGCTGCTTCTTCTGCTGATAGTTGCCGGAGGCGTTTTTCGCCGTGGCCGCTGCCTGGTAGGTTGCGTAGGTGCTGGCGTTCAGGTCGGCGATGGACACGCCGCGGAACACCGTGGAAAACGCCTGCATCTTGGCGGCCAGGATCGCAGCCACTTCGGGATCGCTGGTGAAGCCCGGCGCAATGCCGATGTCCGGGAGGACAAGCCCCTTGAAGTAGGCCAGGTCGATAAGCTCCATGCCGGTGCTTTTCCCCGTGCTGGTGTTGTAGCCGCCGATCACAGCAGTCTTGACACTCGCCAGGGTGAAACTCATCTTGGAGTAGGCCACCTTCACGCTCGTAAGGGACGCCATCGCGCCGCCGGTCAGGGCCTCGATCACGCAGTAGCCGCCGTCAAAGAACACATCGTAATCCGTCCCTTTCACAAGGGCGGTGGAGCCGTTCTTTACGGTGATCGTGTCGGGTACGGCATCCTCGGTGATCTTCACCTGTCCGTTGGTGACGGTCATAGTGGCCTCGTCAACGGCGGTGGTGTTGCCCGTGGCGTCCGTCACAGGAATGAAGATAACCGGCGCTGTGCCGTACAGCTTGAAGTGGGTATACATCACCTCGCAGA
>CAJOPB010000051.1 GCA_905236305.1 uncultured Oscillospiraceae bacterium
AGAATTTATTGCTGATTTACCTGCTGATTTGGCAACTTTGCTTGATTTCAACAAGCAGAAACGGGCAAATGCCTAATTATATCCCGTCTTTGACCAGATTTTGACCTGCGAAGTTTGAGATAATTATATAGGGAGGAATCAACATGGTACAATCAGAAGCACAATACCGAAAGGAGGTCCGCTGGTGTAAAAACGGCGATCGCCAAATATACGGTGCAGCCTTTTGCCCGGCTGCAGAAGGAAGACACCCGCTCGTCATTTTTTCTCATGAGCTGGGAAGCAATCACCGAACAGGAATCCCATACGCAAAGCGTCTGGCTGCCATGGGATATGCGTTCTATGCCTTTGATTTCTGCGGGGGAAGCGCTGCCGGAGGACAGAGCGACGGAAAAACGACAGAGATGACCGTTTCATCAGAGCTTTCTGATCTGGAAGCAGTTCTGAATACGGCCAAAACCTGGGAGTTTGTGGACCCGGAGCGGATTGTACTGATGGGAGGGAGCCAGGGCGGCGTGGTGTCGGCGATGGCAGCGTCCGGGCATCAGGATGCAATTCGGGGACTGATTCTTCTATATCCGGCATTCAGTGCTGTTGACCACATACACGCTCTTTTCCCTTCCACGGATGCAATTCCGGAGGAATTTGACATGTTTGGAGGTTGGATCCGGCTGGGACGGTGCTACGCCAGAGATCTCTGGGATCGGGATTTTTACAGTATGCTTCAGGAATATTCGGGCAGAGTCCTGCTGCTGCATGGCGACTGTGATCACACGGTTCCCATCTCCTATTCAGAGCGTGCTGCCGGGGCGCTGCAAAACTGCACGTTTTATGTAATCCCCGGCGGAGACCATATTTTCTCCGGTTCACAGGCGGCGCTTGCAGCGGAATATATCTCCGATTTTCTGAAAAATATTTTAACGGTTTAGCCGCGGAAGGCGGCTAAACCGTTAAAATATTTTATCCCAGCAATTGCTTCAGTGCGGAGGATTCGGGCTCTAAATAGCCGAGACCTCCATGACGATCCTGCATTGTGCGCACAGCGGTACGTTTTTTCCCGACAGAGGCGCGTTTCAGCTTGTCCAGAGCGCCAGCCGGGGGAGAGCGAAATTCCAGCGTGCCGCTGCGCCTTGCCAGCTCCAGCAGTGCGGCGCCCTTTTCCGAACGGACCAGCACGGTATTCCATTCCCGATCCGTCTCCCAGCCTTCTCCGGTGCGAGCTCCGCCCACGGAGAGATCCGAAAACTCTGCAGTCATGTCTGCACAGGCGCGGCAGGCCGGGCGAACCAGAGGGAGCACCTCGTCCAGATCCACCGAAATGGGGTCTCCGCCTCCTCCGGCTCTGTTAAATTCCATGGAGTGAAAGGAGCTGGGGAGAATGTCCGCGTGCGAAGTCCCGCCTGCGCGCGAAACTGTCAATGTCTCCAGACCGTCCCAATCCAGTCCCCAGCCGCAGAACAACCCCAGCACAAGAGCAATGTTTCCGGCGTGATTGTCATTTTCAGGAAGGGGGTCCCAACGCATCTTATACGTGGCCAGGGTCTTGCACGGGGTGCCGACAACGCCAATTTTTTGATATTGATTTTCCTGCAAAGCACGATTGAGAAGCGCAAGCGTTGGCGGAATCTGAAAGCTGCTGCCGGCGCATTCGATCACCTCCTCAGGAGAAACTGCCAGAACCCCGGCAGGGTCCAGCGTGTCCCTGGCGCGGGACAAAAGAGCGGCGTCGATCATCCCCTCGCGCAAAGCCAGAGACATCAGCGCAGTGACCGTGCCGCCGTGCTGGGCCCGCGCCCGAATTGCAGGATCCGCCGCACGTGTCATGTAAATATCCCGAAGGGGCCCCAGCTCCGGCAAAAGCTGTTCACCAGCAAAGGCCTTCTCCTGCAGTGCGGTCAGGTCTGCGGGCATCCGGGGGCAGAATCGCTGACAGCGGCCGTCTGACCGCTCACAGTCGTAATAGCAGATTGTTCTTCCCCGACGTGTGCCCCAGTAGGGACAGAGGCCCTGACAGGCTCCGCAGCCGGTGCATAGCTCCGTTTGAATGACCTGGGAGTCCAGCGCATAGGTACTCAGCATCTGTAAACCCTCCTTTAGACCATGATCTGCGGAATCCCCAGAACCCGCAGAAACAGCTTGTCCGCCCCTGCAGGCAGATAATCCGAAAGCCGGTGTCCGTCGGAGCAGAGGTGTCCCGCCGCCAAAAAACCGTAGCCTGGCTTTTGAGGAGAAACAAAGCCCCGGGAATACATGAGCTCATTCAGCTCGCCAAAGCGCGTTTCTGCCGGAAGTGACAGTGTCAGCAGCGCCTCCGTCTCCGGATGGAGCAGAGTTACCTGAATGCTTTGCTGTGTCATTGCGCGGCTCCTTTCCCGGCCAGGGCCACGCAGCCCCGGGCGAAAACCCTCTCGTTCATATCCAGTACGCTGCCGTGAAAACGCTGCTTTAAAATCTCTGCCAGATCCGCTTTTCCGAGAGGCGCATCGGGCAGACAGCTGAAGGCCCCCAGAAGCGCAATATTTGCGGCCCGGGCATCGCCGCAGTCAAGGGCAATCTCCGCAGCGGGAATTTCCCAGGCCTCGGCGCAAAGAGCGCGAATCTCCTCCCGCAATGCGCTCAGGTCAGGATAACTCTGTGCGCCGCGCAAAACTCCCTGGGGATAAACAGGACGGGGATCATAGATCGCACGGGTTTTCGTTCCCGCATAAAGACGGGCAATACGCAGCGTTTCCAGCGGTTCAAAGCCGATGATAAAGTGGGCCTCGCCGGCAGGAATCAGCACACCCAGCTCCCGCGCCGCAGAAACGCGGACATGACTCATGACCGAGCCGCCCCGCTGGGAAGCGCCGTAGGTTTCGCCCACGGCGACGTGAAAGCCCAGATCATTCATAGCGCTTCCCAGCACTTCGCTTGCCAGTACATTGCCCTGCCCGCCAATGCCGCAGATCACGATATTCAGTGGATCATAGCTTAATTTTTTCATTGTGCCTCACCACCTTCCACCTGTATGGCCCCGGCGGGGCAAAGCTTTGCACAGACCCCGCAGCCGACACAGCTTACTGGGTCGATCGCTGCCTTTCCGGAAGCAAAATCCCAGCTGTTGCCGGGACAGCCCCAGACACGGGAACAAAAACGGTCGCAGCCGCAGCCGTCACCCAGACATTTCTCCTGATCTACCCAGACCTTTGGCCGCTTCCGTTCGCCCTTATTTGCCAGCGTAGCGCAGGGCTGGCGAAGAATCAGCACCTTCAGGCCGGGCTCGTCCAGCAGCGAGGCCATCAGTGCCTCAGTGCCCTCCAGATCAAACGGGTCCGCCTCTGCAACCTTGCAGCCCATCGCCTCGCAGATCGGCCGGATCTCCATGGGGGCCACTTCATCTCCCATGGCAGTGAGTCCGGTGCCGGGATGGGGTTGAAAGCCGGTCATAGCAGTGGCTGAGTTATCCAGCACCAGAAGCAGCATGTTTGCGCT